>WLFD01000028.1 GCA_009703925.1 Actinomycetota bacterium
CAGACTGGGAAAATGACCTCGACACTCGTCCTGCTCCGCCACGGCCAGAGCACCTGGAACCTCGAAAACCTCTTCACCGGCTGGTACGACGCGGATCTCACCGACCAGGGCCGGGCCGAGGCCTCGGCCGCCGGAACCGCCCTCGCCGATGCCGGCGTGGCCCCCGATCTGCTGCACACCTCATGTCAGACCCGGGCGATCCGGACCGCCAACCTCGCCCTCGACCGGATGGGCCGTCTCTGGGTTCCCGTCCGCCGCTCGTGGCGCCTCAACGAGCGCCATTACGGGGCTCTCCAGGGGATGGACAAGAAGCAGACCACCGAGAAGTACGGCAAGGACCAGGTCTTCGAATGGCGACGCAGCTACGACATTCCGCCGCCCGCCCTCGATCTCGACGACGAGCGTCATCCCCGATTCGATCCCCGTTACGCCCACCTGCCGGTCGACATCCTGCCGGCCGCCGAATGCCTGGCCGACGTGGTCGATCGCATGCTCCCCTACTGGTTCGACTCGATCATTCCCGATCTCCAGGCCGGCAACACCGTGCTCGTGGTGGCCCACGGGAACAGCCTCCGGGCCCTCATCAAGCACCTCGACGGCATCTCGGATGCCGACATCGCCGACGTCAACCTGCCGACCGGTGTGCCCATCCGCTACGAACTCGGCGCCGACATGCGCCCGGCGGCGGCGATGGCCCTCACCGACCGCTATCTCGGTGACGCCGAAGCGGCAAAGGCAGCCGCCGAGGCCGTCGCCCGCCAGGCCGGCTGAATCGGCGGTACCGGCCGGTCAGGCCGAGGCCACTTCGCGGTCTTCGAGTCCGAATTCGAGCAGATAGCCACGCGAGCGCACGGTCTTGATCGAAAGACCGAGCTGGGCGATCCGGCGGCGCAGACGAAGCACGTGAACATCGAGCGCATTGCGGCCCGGTGCACCCTTGGGCCAACCCGAGCGTGCCAGTTGATCCCGGCTGACCACCGCACCGAACCGGTCGAGAAGCACCGCCATCAATCTCGCTTCCACCGGCGGGAGCGACACCCATTCCGTCCCGGAGCGAAGCACCCCATCGGGATCGAGGGCCGGCCGCACCGGTGCATGCACCTGAACCCGGCCGAGAACCGAACGGCAGCGAGCGTCGATATCGGCCTGACTGGCCGGCATCCGCACCCATTCCTCGAGGCAGTCGGTCACGACAGGCGCCGGCTGATCCTCGTCGACAAGAAGGACCCGGCCTGCCCCGGCGAGGGCCAGTTCCTGACGACGCTCCTGTTCAAGGGGCCAACGAAGCAGTGCGATATCCACGAACCGGGACCATAGGGGAACGCTGTTTCCCGACTGTTTCGAGGATGTGAAGAGATTTCCGGAGGGAATTCCCGGTCCCCCCGACTTGATTCCGGAAGATCCCGAGCGCATCGTCTCGGACTTACCTATGCTTCGGACATGGCACGTGACGCATGGCTGAATCATCTCGCTCAGGTCCCGCTCTTCGCCGAGTGCGACAAGAAGCAACTCCAGCAAGTGGCGGCCGCCACCATCGAAGTGAACATCGACGCGGGCAAGGTTCTCGTCCGTGAAGGCGATCCCGGCCACGAGTGCTTCGTCATCCTCGACGGCACCGCCTCGGTGGTCCGCAAGGGCGAGAACATCGCCACCCTCGGCGCCGGCGATGTCGTCGGCGAGCTCGCCCCCCTCACCGGCGGCAACCGCACTGCGACGGTCACGGCCGAGTCCGCCATGGACGTCCTCGTCATCGGACAGCGCGAATTCGCCGGTCTGCTCGACGAAGTGCCCGGTCTGGCCGTGCGGGTTCTCCAGAATCTGGCGCATCGCATGATCGAGCTCGAGGAACTGGCTTTCAAGTAAGCCTCCCCCCGAAAACCGGCCGTTCCCGAGAACGCCCGAGTGAGGGTCCGCGCCTTGTGACGCGAGTAGCTTTGCCAACGCTATGGATCGCAAGAAAATCAAGGCCCCACACATCGTCCTGACCATCGGAATCGCTTTCGCGATCGTGACCGCCCTTTCGGGTGTCGCCGCGACGGTTTTCCAACAGCACGACGAGTCACCGACCACCCGCGAAGTCTTCGGCGGCATACCGAGTTCGCTCATGATCGCGTTCTACGTGCTCATCCCGGTGCTGCTCGTCTACGGCGCAGTGCTCTTCTCGCAGCGGGTCAAGAACTGGTCGCGGGGCAAGCCCGACAACCGAGCCACGACCACGAAGAACGTGAAGCGTCGTCTCGGTGACTTCCGCGCCGGTGTGTACATGCAGACGCTGATGCGCGATCCCGCCGCCGGCATCATGCACTCGCTCATCTACTTCTCCTTCATCGTGCTGCTCGCCGTCACGACGATCCTCGAGATCAACCATCAGATCCCCGAGAGCTGGAAGTTCCTCAACGGCAACGTGTACATGGCGTATTCGTTCGTCGGTGATTTCGCAGGCCTGTGTCTGTTCATCGGCGTGATGTGGGCGATCATCCGGCGCTACGTGCAGCGCCCCTATCGCATCCGTGCGAAATCGAAGCCCGAACATGCCGTGATCCTCGGCGTGTTCCTCGCCATCACCGTCACCGGCTTCGGAACCGAAGTGTGGCGCATCGCCGAAACCGGCATGCCGTACTTCGAGAAATGGTCGTTCGTGAGCTGGCCGATCGCCAATCTCATCAAGGACAACTCGAATCTCGCCGGGGGACATCAGGTGTGGTGGATCCTCCACATCCTGAGCTTCGTCGGATTCCTCGTCATCCTCCCGGTCACGATGCTCCGCCACATGTTCACCTCACCGCTGAACATGTACCTGCGCGACCGCGAGCGTCCCAAGGGCGCAATGAAGCCCATGCCCAACCTGATGGAGACCGAACTCGAGAGCTTCGGCGCATCGACCATCGAGGACTTCACCTGGAAGCAGCTTCTCGATCTCGACTCCTGCACGATGTGCGGCCGTTGCACCTCGGTCTGCCCCGCAAACGCGACAGGCAAGTCCCTCGACCCGCGCGAGATCGTCCTGAAGTCCGGCGAAGTGATGGCCGCCACCGGTTCGCCGGTCGTGTCGCCTCCGATCGGTGTCGACGCCGACATCACCGTCAGCGCCAACCTCCTCTTCGAGCGAATCACGCCGGAAGAGATCTGGGCCTGCACCTCGTGCAAGGCCTGCGACGAGAACTGCCCCGTCAACATCGAGATCCTCGACAAGATCCTCGACATGCGCCGGTACCTCTCGCTCATGGAATCCAACTTCCCGACCGAACTCGGCAACGCCTACCGGTCGATGGAGAACTCGGGTAATCCCTGGGGCATGAGCCAGGCCGAACGCGCCGATTGGGCCAACGACATCGAGGGCATCGAGATCCTCGACGGAACCAGCCCCCTCGAAGCCGATTACCTCTACTGGGTCGGTTGCGCCGGTTCGTTCGACGACAAGAACAAGAAGGTCACCCAGGCGATGTCACAGCTGCTCAAGCGGGCAGATGTCTCCTTCGCCATCCTCGGCCCGTCCGAGATGTGCACCGGTGATCCGGCCCGCCGTTCCGGCAACGAGTACATCTTCCAGATGCTCGCCATGCAGAACGTCGAGACCCTCAACGGCATGGGCGTGAAGAAGATCATCACGCAGTGCCCGCATTGCTTCAACACCCTGGCCAACGAGTACCCGCAGCTCGGCGGCAACTACGAGGTCGTGCATCACAGCCAGTTCCTCGAATGGCTCATCGATCAGGGCAAGCTCGATCTCTCCAACGCCCGCCTCGAGGAGCGCGTCGTGTACCACGACTCCTGCTACCTCGGTCGTCACAACGACGTCTACATGGCACCGCGCAACGTCATCGCCTCGCTCGGCGGTATCGAAGTGGTCGAAGCCGGCCGCAACGGAACCAAGGGCATGTGCTGTGGCGCCGGCGGCGCACGCATGTGGATGGAAGAGAGCACCGGCAAGCAGATCAACGTCGAGCGCTCGCAGGAGCTGCTCGCCACCGGCGCCACCAAGATCGCCGTTGCCTGCCCGTTCTGCTACATCATGATCGACGATGGCGTGAAGGGCGAAGGGGTCGGCGAGGACGAAGTCAAGGTCGCCGACATCTCGATGCATCTTCTCGAAGCCATCGAGCGCGGAGAGAAGGGCGCCGAAGTCAGCGTCTCGATCCCCGGTCTCGGGAACTGAGCTTCGGCTTCACCCGCCACCGATACGGAACTGACAACGCCCGGCCGCATCGGCCGGGCGTTCGTCGTTGTGATCACATGCCGAGCGGGTCGCTCAGGAGAAATTCTCCCAGTAACGACTGGGGCGGGGTCCGACCTGACCCTGATACTTCGAACCGACTGCGCTCGACCCGTAGGGGTTGTCGGCCGGCGTCGTCATGCGGATGAACGAGATCTGCCCGATCTTCATGCCCGGGTAGAGCGTGATCGGCAGCGATGCGACGTTGGACAGTTCGAGCGTGAGCTGGCCGTCCCAACCGGCGTCGACGAATCCGGCGGTTGAATGGATGAGCAGACCGAGTCGGCCGAGGCTCGACTTTCCTTCGAGCCGGGCCACGAGATCGGCCGGAAGGGCCACGCGCTCGCTGGTCGACCCGAGGACGAATTCGCCCGGGTGGAGCATGAAGGTGTCGTCCTGCCCGATCTCGACAAGTTCGGTCAGATCTTCGAGGTTCTGCTTCACGTCGATGTGGCCCATCGTGTGATTGCGGAAGACGCGGAAGAAGCGGTCGATATGGAGATCGACCGACGAGGGCTGGATGCACGACTCGTCGAGCGGTTCGATGATGATGCGCCCGGCGGCGAGCTCTTCACGGATTGTTCGGTCAGAGAGGATCACGGTTCCGCAGGCTAGCCGTCGTCCGGAGGAACGTCAGTCGATCACGTGATCGGCGGCGTGCTCGTCGACGAACTCGAGATCCTGGAGTTCGACATCGGCGGCACGGGCCCGGGCCGGGAGATAGGCGAGAACGACGAACACCCCGAGGCCCGTTGCGAGTGCGGCGACGATGACGCCCCGGTGCACGGCACTCACGAAGGCGTCGTTGGCGACGGAACTGATCTGATCGGCAAGCGAGTCGAGACCGTTGGAGCGGAGGCCGGGAACGATTCCGTTCTGGACCGCACCGATGCTGTTCTTCGCCGCCGCGACCTGGGGACCGGTGAACTGCACGGCGGAATCGGTGAGTCCGGAGAGGAATTCCCCGATCTTGTTGCCGTAGGTCGTGGCCAGAACCGAGCCGATGACGGCCACACCGAGTGCGCCGCCCACCTGACGGGTCGTGTCGTTCACCGCCGAACCGACACCGGCCTTGAACAGGGGCAACGATCCCATGACCGATTCGGTGGCCGGAGCCATGGTGAGACCCATGCCTGCGGACATGAGCATGAGGCGCCAGAAGATGTTGAGGTACGGCGTGTCGGCCTGGAGGCCGGTCATTGAAAGGAGGCCCACGGTGACGAGCCCGAGTCCGACGGCAACGGTGATCTTCGTCCCGACCCGGTCGGCGATCCGGGCGCTGAGCGGCGCCGTGACCATCATCGCGGCAGCGAAAGGCAGCATCCGGACGCCGGTTTCGAGCGGGCTGTACCCGAGCACGAACTGGAAGTACTGGGTGAGGAGGAACAGCGACCCGAACATCGCGAAGAACACGAGCGTGATCGCCCCGGCGGCCGCGGAGAAGCGCGGCTTGCTGAAGAACGAAACGTCGAGCATCGGATGGTCGGTGGTCTTCTCCCACCAGGCGAAGGCCACCAGAAGGGCAATGCCGATTGCACCGGGAACGAGCGTGTGGGCACTTCCCCAACCCTTGCCCGGCGCTTCGATGATGGCGAAAAGCAGGACGGCGAGGCCGACGATCGAGAGTCCGGCGCCGATCGGATCGAGCCGCGGTGCCGTCGGATCCTTGGAGGTCGGGATCAGAAAGAATCCGGCGAGAACGCCGATGATCACGATCGGGATGTTGACCAGGAAGACCGAGCCCCAATAGAAGTGCTCGACCAGGAAACCCCCGGTCAACGGGCCCAGGGCGCCGCCGAGACCGGCGACGCCGGCCCAGGCGCCGATGGCCTTGGCCCGCTCCTCCGGTGGAAACACGTTGGTGATGATCGACAACGTGGCCGGCATGATGAGCGCGCCACCGATGCCCATGAATGCCCGGGTGCCGATGAGTTGACCCGATGTCATGGCCATGGCGGAAGCGATCGAGCCGATGCCGAAGAGGGCGAAGCCAACCTGAAGGGCGCCGCGGCGACCGAATCGGTCACCGAGGCTTCCCGCCGTCAACAGCAGGCCGGCGAACACGAGTGTGTACGAGTCGACGATCCACTGGAGATCGCTCGACGACGCATCGAGGTCCTTCTGGATCGTGGGCAGCGCCACGTTGAGGATCGAGTTGTCGAGAACAATCACCAGCAACCCGAAACAGAGGATCGTGAGGATCCACCATCGTCGGGCATAGGCCTTGTCCTGAATCCGCTGGGCACGCGTCAACATCGGGCTTCCTCTCGGAGGCGATTCATCGGCCTCGGCAAAACAACGCCGAAAATGGCGCCGACCGGACCTTAGGACGATTCGTCCGGCACCCACACGAAGCGGGGCGAGCGCCGCTCGCCGAATGCCGCGACCCCTTCGGCCATGTCGGGGTTGTCGGCCAGCACCGGGGCCCACCGCTCGATCGTCGCGGCCGAGACGGCGCCGCTTGACGCCACCTCGTTGATCATTTCCTTGGCGATGGTCTGTGACAGCAGGGATCGCTCGGTGGCGAGGAGCAGCGCGAACGTCTCCAGTCGCTCGATGGCGGCGTCCGGTTCGGCGACCTCGTCGATCAGCCCGATCCGTAGCGCCCGATCGACATCGATGAGTTCGGCCGAGAACAGAAGGTGCTTTGCCGCCGACGGACCGATGAGCCGAACGGCGCGCTCGAGTGCGAACGACGGGTAGGCGATCCCCAGACGGGCCGGAGTGATGCCGAACCGGGCGGTGGTGTCGGCGAAGCGCAGGTCACAGGCCCCGGCGATCTGCACACCCCCGCCGACACACGACCCCGTGATGTGGGCAATGGTCGGTCGCGGGAATGCGGCCAGCGCCTCTTCCGCTTCGCGATTGCGCAACTGGTAGTCGGCGCTCATTCCGTCGGCGAAACCGCTGATGTCGGCACCGGCGCAGAAATGTCCTCCGGACCCGCGGACGACCAGCACCCGCACCGTGCGATCCCGGGCCAGTCGTTCACAGGCATCCGCCAACGCCGACCACATCTCGTAGGTCATGGCATTGCGCTTGTCGGGGCGGTTGAGCCAGATCGTCGCGACCGCATCGGCGCGGGTCACGACAACCGGCTCGTCCCCAAGTTGTTCAGTCATCGAGTCCTGCCTCCCGGAGGATCCGATCGATCTCAGTTGGCGAGATCGGGGCCGGAAGCAGGCATGCCCGGCATGTCCTTCATGTACGACTTCTCCTCGACGCGCTTGGCGATGCGCCATCCGTCGGCGGTGCGCACGAGATCGTCGATGTACCAGAGACCACAGGTGAACACGACGGTCTCGTCACCCATCGGCATGACCATCGGGTTGTGGCAGATCGTCTTGGCGTGGGCCGTGTCGCCAGTGACCGTGACCTGGCTCGTGGCGATCATGTGCTGGAAGGACGAGAACATCGGCATCGCTTCCTTCAGGTAGGCGATGGTGTCGGTGACGCCTCCGACGCTGCCGCCGAAGACCGAGTAATCGATCACGGCGTCAGGCGTGAAGACGTTGACGAAATCGTCGAAGTTGCGCGAGTCGACGGCGTAGCAATAGCGGACGAGCAGATCCTGGATCTCCATACGGTCGGAGATCTCTTCGAGTGTCATGGTCATGTGGGCCCCCTTGGTTGAATCGTCTGAATCTACGGCAACGGCCGACCCCGCGGTCCCGTCCGGAGTCGGCGGGCGCTGGCTGGCTGAGGGAAGCCTTGCCAATAGTAGATTTATCAGATGATTGATCCTTCCCCCTCGACAGACCGAAGCCCGGCCCGCAAGGCCCTCCACATCGGCTCCGGTGCGCTGCTTCTCGGTGTCGGCCCGGCCCTCGCCCTCATGGCCGCTTCCCCGGCCAGCGCCGCAACCATCACCGTGTCGAACACCACCGACAGCGATCCCGGTTCGCTGCGAGCTGCGATCGTCGCGGCGCAACCCGGCGACACGATCGATCTGAGCGGTGTGACCGGAACGATCACGCTCCTGTCCTCGCTTGCGGTTGACAAGAATGTCACCATCACCGGCCCCGGATCCGAAAATCTCACAATCACGAGAACCGGTAGCGGCGGACTCTTCTATCTCCAGGACTACGGAAGTGTCAGTCAGACCACCACCATCAGCGGGATGACGCTTTCCGGCCTGAGCCAAGGGCGAGCCATCCACTGCGAGTCCCAGCCGTTCCTCGATATCAAACTCGACGACGTCGCCCTCACTGGCAACACCTTCAGCGCCAATGGTGCCGGCCTCAGCGCCGACAGTTGCGGATCGATCGAAATCATCGACAGCGAATTCTCGAACAACACCAGCATGTACAGCGGCGGTGGCGCGTACATCAAGACGTCCGGCAACGAAGTGCATACCGTCACCATCACCGGTTCGACGTTCGACAACAACACCTCCGTCACGAAAAGTTCCAATTACTACTACTCCGCTGGTGGTGGCCTCTGGGCCAGCACCGACACCATCGACATCACCGATTCCTCATTTACGAACAACTACGCCTATTACTCAGGCGCGGGTGCCTTTCTGAAAGCGCAGACAGTCACGGTCACCGGCTCCGACTTCTCGTCCAACAGTTCGTACACCGATGGCGGCGGCGGTGTAGGCGCCTACATCACCTCGAGGGGTCAGACGAGCTCGGCCACCATCTCGAACTCCAGCTTCGACGACAACACCGGCTACATGGGTGGCGGCATCTACGCGAACAACTTCACCACGTTCACGATCAGTTCCTCGTCGATCAGCGGCAACTCCACCAAATACAAGGGTGCCGCTGTGCTGCTCCAGAACGGCACAAACAACATCTTCAACACCACGATGGCCGAAAACGAGGTCGGTACTGATGGCGGTGGCGCCGCCTACATCACGGGTGACACCCGCATGGAATTCGTGACCATGGCATCAAACACGGCCGTCAACTCCGGATTCGCCGGCCTTTATTTGCATGGCGGGACATGGACTATTGACTCATCGATCATTGCCGAGAACGGCACCGTCAACATCAAGAAGTACAACACGAACGCCACCGCCACCCAGTCAGTACTTGGCCCGTTCGTCACCGGTGCCGTCAGCACCGACGCGACCGATGCCCTCGAGGTGGTCGACGCCGGCCTCGGAACCCTTGCCGACAACGGTGGCCCGACCAGGACAATGGCGCTCGACAGCACCTCCTCAGCCCTTGATCGCGTCACCACATTCCCGGCGACTTTCCCGGGCAGCGCCTACGACCAGCGCGGTCCCGGCTTCGACCGCATCACCGGAACTTTCGCCGACGCCGGAGCTTTCGAATACGGATCGGTTCCTCCCACCACATCGACCAGCACAACAAGCACAACCACTCCTTCGTCCACATCGACGCCCGTTGCTCCCACCTCGACCACCGTTCCTGACGGCAGCGCGGACACGACCATCTCGAACACCGAACCGACCCCGGACCCGACACTTGCCAGCGGCGGACTGCCCGCCACCGGCACCAACGAAACACCTCTCGTTGCGGTAGGAGCAGGACTGCTCGTGCTCGGCGCCGCCGGCGCCGCATTCGCCGCCCGCCGCCGCACCGCCTGATCCTGCCGTCACTGCCGATGGGATTGGTCCGGATACTGCTGGCTAGAGTTCCGGCGTCGCTCCGTGCGGCAACTGCGGGTGTAGTTCAGAGGCAGAACATCAGCTTCCCAAGCTGAGAACGCGAGTTCGATTCTCGTCACCCGCTCGAATAGGAATGAGAGAATCGGGAGGAGCGAAGCGACGGCTCTCGTCACCCGCTCCAATAAGAATGAGAGAATCGGGAGGAGCGAAGCGACGGCTCTCGTCACCCGCTCTCGCGAATTGACCAACAGGGGGAATCCAATGATCCGACTCAGTGTGCTGTACCCGAAGACCGAGGGTGCGACCTTCGACCACGAGTACTACCGCAACTCGCATGTCCCGTTGGCGCTTGCCACCTGGGGCCTCGAGGGTGCCGAGATCGACAAGGGGATCGACGGCCCGAACGAGGCCGCCGTCCACTTCAAGTTCGAATCGATGGAAGCACTCGGGGCCGCACTCGGCGCCGAGGGCAGTGCCGCCGTGACCGCCGATGTCCCGAACTACACGACGATCACGCCGGTCATCCAGATCTCCGAGATCGTCTGACAGATGGAACGACCGGCCGCCGGGATTTCCGGCGTCCTCCCGTCACCCGTGCCGGAGGGCGGACCGCCGCCGCTTTCGGTGATCGTTCCGTCACCCGGCCACTGGGATCACATCGAGAAGGTCGTCGAGGGACTCATCCCGGCAATCGACGAGTTCGGGATACAGGTCATCGCCGTGTGTGGCGGGAGCGGGGAGTACCGCGGTACCGGTGATCCGCGCGTTTCGTGGATCGATATCGCGGACCCGAATGTCTTCACCGCCCGGGCGGTGGGTGTCACGCACGCCCGTTCCGATCACATCGTCCTGCTCGAAGATCATCTGGTGGTCGAACCGGGCTGGGCACACGCACTCATCCGGTCGTGGTCCGCCAACCCGGACGCCGATGCCCTCGTTCTCCCGATCCGGGTGGGCGATTCCACCGGGCCGTGGGAGCAGGCGCTGTTCACCCTGACCTTCGGGCCCTTTCTCGGTGCGACCGAAGTATCGAAACATCGCCTTCCGGTGCCGGGGAACGTCGCGTTCCGCCGGTCGGCCCTTCCGTCAGAACAGCCTGCCGACGGCTGGCTCGAGTACGACTTGCTCGGCCGATTGCTCGCCGAGAACCGGATTGTGATGGCCGATGTGCCGGCGGTGCTGCACGTGCAACCGGTGCGCTTCAACGCATCTCGCCTCTCGTTCCATTCGGGTCGAGTGTTCGCCTCCTCCCGGTTCGATGACCCGATGGCCCGACGCACCGGCGAACTGCGACGCTTCGGCCGCGAGTCGATCGTCATCGTTCGTCAGACAATCGGTGCACGCCTGAGGGTCAATCACGGCCGCATCGGATGGCGTTTTGCACTCGCCTCGGCGGCTCTGGTCCTCCACAATTTCACCGGCCAGCTCGTCGGTATCGCGACGCGCCGCGCCGGTCCCAGCATCGCTGCCCTCGGCTAAACAACAACCGGGAACACTTGGTGGGAGACTCGGGACATGAGTGAACGTCTGTGGCCACCGAACAATCGTCGGCTCGATCTCGGTGACGATGCATTTGCCGTGCCACCAGCCGACCTGCGAGATCGTGTGACGGGCCAGACGCTGACCGAACTCGAGTTCCGCGAGTCCGGACGTCAATCGGTCTCGGATTTCGAAGCGGTTCTCGCAACGGTGGGGAAGTCCATCGCCGACTTCGAGAACATCCTCGATTTCGGGTGCGGATCGGGTCGGATCCTCCGTCATTTCAGTGGCATCGCCGGCGCCGCAACGGTTCATGGTTGCGATACCGATCCCGATGTCGTCGCCTGGTGCGAGTCCAACCTCCCGTTCGCCCGGTTCGAGCACACCAACGCCCTGCCACCCCTTCCCTACGCCGACAACACCTTCGATCTGATCGTCAATTTCTCGGTCTTCACCCATCTCCCCGAATCCTTCCAGGACGCGTGGCTCGCCGAACTCGCCCGGGTGAGCACCGACGACGCCGTCATCCTGCTGACCGTCAACGGGCTTCACGGTTTCAATGAACTCGTCCAGACCTGGCTCGACTGGCCGCGCGATCCCACCCCGATGCTCGAGACGATGCGCGACCGCGGCTTCCTGTACATCGAGAAGGATTCGTGGGTCGGTTCCACCTATCCCGACTGGTACCACTCGACGTTCCATTCACCCGCGTACGTGATGCAGCACTGGGGTCGGTTCTTCGAAATCGCCGGGTACTTTCCCCGCGCCGGTCTCGACTATCAGGACATCGTGCTGCTCCGCAACGGACAGGTCACCGAACCCGCGGCGAATTTCCTTTCACCAACTGCAGCAACGCACGACGGCACGCCACCCGAAGCCACGGAAGAATTCGTGCGCTTCCTCTACGAGGTTGTCCTCGACCGGACAGACATCGACGCCCCTGCGGTTGGACACTGGGTCACGAAACTCCGGAAGGGGGAATTCACCAAAGCGGAACTCTTCGCCCACTTCCTCATCACTCCCGAGGGCCGAAGCAAGTTCAACCGCAACCCGTACTTCACGCCTTTGCTGAACGTCTGGGACCCCGCGCCGAGTTTCAGCCAGTTCGGCTCGGGTGTTGGCGCCATCGACCGCGCCCAGATCGTCGATGTCGGCGCCATGATCTTCGAGTCCCAACTCGATGTGTACGAACCGCTGGTGACCTCCGGCAAATGGGATGTCGTGGGCTTCGAACCCAATCGCGATGAAGCGCGCATCCGGCAGGAGCAGCATCCCGAGCAATGTGTGATTCCCGATGCACTGGGCGACGGCAACGCGGCAACACTCCACATCAATCAGGGCGTGGCGACCTCGTCTCTCCTCGAGTCCAACACCGAGCGACTCGACGACATGATCGGACTCGCCAACTGGATGGTCACGGTCCGCGAGGAGAACCTTTCAACACGCCGACTCGACGAGGTCGCAGAAGTACGTGCCCCGGCACTCCTGAAGCTTGATGTTCAAGGTGGCGAGTTGCTCGTTCTGGAATCGGCGGTCCGGACGCTGGAAGAGACGCTCGTCGTTCACGTCGAGACCGAGTTCTTCCCGATGTACAAGAACCAGCCTCTCTTCCGCGACATCGACACATTCCTGAGCGAAAACGGGTTCGAGTTCTTCTCGTTCGGCGACCAGTTCCGCTACTACTGCAACGATCGCGTCGCCTCCGACACCCGCAAGTGGCCGACCACGCGGCTCATCTGGACCGATTCGATCTTTGTTCCCACCCCCGAGCGGATCGACACACTCGATCTCTCCCGGACGATGTCACTCTGCTGGGTGATGCACGATCTCTACAACTCATACGACTATGCGGCGTGGGTACTCGGCCGGTTCGACGATCGTCACGGTTCCTCGTGGCGTTCTACGTATCTTGAATTTACCGAACAGGAATTCTGATGTCTGAGTCCGGCACCCCTTCGGAACCCTTTGTCTCCTGGGCACAGAACGGCGAGGACGTCGTACTGGCCCGGGCCCTGCGCCCCGATCTCCATCCGGGGTTCTACATCGATGTCGGCGCCGGACATCCCGAGACCGACTCCGTGACCCGGGCCTTCTCGCTCCGGGGCTGGACCGGGATCAACATCGAGCCGCTCCCCGAAGAATTCGCCCTGATCACCGCGGCGAGGCCGGATGACATCAATCTCAACATCGCCATCGGCACGGTGGCCGGCACTGCCCGTCTCTTCGCCGGTCCACCGGAATCCCGGGGCCTTTCGACGATGAATCACGAGTTCGCCGATCACTATCTCAACAAGGGTCAGGCGTTCGAACCGATCGATGTCGAGGTCCGCACCCTTGCCGACGTCGTCGCTGAACATGCCCGACAGACCGTCGACTTCCTCAAGGTGGATGTCGAAGGATTGGAACTCGATGTGCTGGCCAGCGCTGACTGGGCCACGTTCCGTCCCCGCATTGTTGTCGTCGAGGCCACGCTGCCCGAGTCCACCGTCCCCTCCCATGAGGAATGGGAGCACCTGCTCATCGACGCGGGCTACGTGTTCACACTCTTCGACGGACTCAACCGCTTCTATGCCCGATCGGACGAGCCCGAACTCGCCACCCGCCTCTCCGCACCCGCCAACGTGACCGACGGCTTCGTCACGATCGCATCGGTCCAGGCGGCAGAGAGGGCGAAACGGGCCGAGACCTATGCGCTGTCACTCGTCGACCAGGTCGAGCGAACGAAGGTCGCCATGCAGGTCGCTCAGGACCGGATCCACGAACTCGAAGTCGACCTGCACGAACTCAGAGGTTCGGTATGACCTCGGTCTCGACCAGTTTCAGACTCTTCCAGGCAAGCTCCGGAGGGAACCCGCCGACGAGGGGGTGAAACATCACGAAGGCGAAGGGCCCCTGAGCGCCGAGTTCCTCGACAAGTTGGCCCGGTGTGACGACGCGGTAACGACCTGATGCCCGCAGGTCATCGGCATTGTCGAACTCGTCGTAGCCGACCTGCGTACCGAGTCCGGCGTCAGCCGACCACTTGCCGTACGCATTGACCTCGTGCATCGCGTAGGGCGCTAGTTCCGCCCAACCTTCGTCGACATCGGCCGCGACATGGATGACCGTCGTGTCGCCACCCATGTGAGGACCGGGATCGGGCTTTCCGAGCTTCAGGAGTTCGTCGGCATAGAACGGCCACGTATCCGGGGTTGACGGCACATAGCCATCGGCAATCCGCGCCGCCCGACGCGCCGCGGCTTCGACGGAACCGCCCAACGAGATCTTCGGGCCACCCGGTTGTGCCGGCATCGGCAGAACCCGGACCGTGCGTCCCTCGTACTCGAAGGGTTCACCTGTCCACGCCTGCTTGAGAGCGGCGACGAGTTCGGTCGTGCGTCGGACCCGGCCGGAGAGCGGAACCCCGAACATCTCGAATTCCGAAGCGACGTAACCGTTCGCCAACACGACATCGACCCGACCGTCGGACAGAAGGTCGACCACAGCGAGGTCTTCGGCCAGACGGAGTGGGTCATGGAACGAGGTGATCATCGCCGCGATGTTGAACCGGATGTTCGTGGTCCGCGCGGCCATGGCGGCCGCCATCGGCAGAGGAGAGGGCAGGTAGCCGTCGGCCGAACCGTGATGCTCCGACAACGCGATCGCCACGAATCCGAGCCTGTCGGACCATTCGGCCATGTCCACCGCCGCCCGGTACCGCTCGGCGCGGGTTCCCGGCGCATCGGGCGCCATACGCATGTCGAATCGCAATCCGAAAAAAGCCATGAATTCCCCTTGGTCCCCGAGATGAACGATCCCACCGTAGATGCAGGAGTCGATCGGAGCGTCAGGTGCCAAGGATCGGGCCGATCGGTGCCGTATCCTCGCCGGGCGCCCGGAGCGTTCTTCATCGCCCGCGTCAGCACACACCTCTCGATGACCTCCCAACTCCCCCCGCTTCCCCCACCCCCTGCACCCCTCGACGAGCGCGGCCGCGCCCGGAAATCGCCGCGCCGCTCGCTGCCGGGTTGGGCAAAGATCGCCGGACTCTTCCTCGGAGTCATGCTCCTGTTCCCCATCGGTTCCCTGGGCAAGGCCCTCGTGGCCGCGAACAACCTCACCGTGGCCGAACGGACGGCGGAGTGGATGCGGGACAACGATCTCGGTGGCGTCCTGAACCGGGTCGAGGCCTTCTGGTTCAGCCGCAAGCAGCCCAAAGCGGGCGGCGATCCTTCCCGAGCCATCGAGGTGATCGACGTCGGGGAGACCGAGATTGCCGATCCCGGTTCGGCAATCGTTCCCCACCTGCCGAAGCCGTCGAATGTTCCCGTCCCCGAGGGCGTCACTCCTGTCCAGAACGAGGGTGTCTGGATGCCCGTCGGACCCGCCGTGGGTGGCGCGCAGGCGATGTACACCACGCAGGTCCGTCCCGATTCGATTCATACAAGCATCCTCGACGGTCTCGTCTGGATGGATCCGAAACTTCTCCGGTTCGAGGTCCATCCCGGAACCCAGGAGCCCGGCGGCAAGTCGGCGGTCCCCTCGCAGGTTCCGATGGCGGACCGATTGGACCTCGTCGCCGCCTTCAACGGCGGTTTCCGGATGCAGGATGCACTCGGCGGCTTCTATCTCGATGGCATCACCCACACACCGTTGCGCGACGGTGCCGCGTCGCTCGTCGTCTACAAGGACGGCGTCGCCACCGTCGGAAAATGGGGACGCGACTTCACGATGAGCCCCGAAATCGAATCCGTGCGGCAGAACCTCGACCTCATCGTCGACAACGGTGGAGGACTTCCGAAACCCGGAGGCAACCTTCCGTCCGATGGCACCGCGAATCCGGGAGTGCCCGCCGACGGTCTGGACAACAATGCCAACGGCGCTTGGGGTGACACACTCGGCAACAAGGTCCTCGTCTGGCGTTCCGCCGTCTGTGTGACCGGCGACGGCGCGCTGGTCTACGGCTACGGCAGCGGCCTCGGGGCGCGGTCATTGGCCGATCTGCTGCTGCGCGCCGGTTGCGTCCGCGCCATGGAACTCGACATCAATCCGGCCTGGACCACCTTCAACTTCTACGCCCCGTCCGCATTCAACGATCCGGCATCGGTGAAGGGAACGAAATTGCTTCCCGAGTCCGAGAAGAGCGGGAACCGATACCTCTCGAACGACAGTCGCGATTTCGTCGCGGTCTTCACCCGTCCGCTTTGACCCAACCGTGAACACCGGGTTCTTCCGGTCCACGGGGATCGCCTCGAATGGTGCGAACCCTGCCCTAATCTGACCACCTGTGCCCCGCCATGGGCCGCTCGAGCGAAACGACCGCGGAAGTCATGTCCTCCACAACTCCAAACGGCACACCCCCAAGCGACGAATCTCCGAACGGGCCCGATCCCGTCGCCGGAGATGGATCCGTCGATCCCGAAGTCACCCCATCGGGAGTCACGTTCTCGGATGCGGCGATCGGCGAACCGGTTCGTCCCGAGACATCCGATCCCGAACTGTCCGAAACGACGGGTGCACCCGACGGGAACGGCCGTGGTTCGCGCCGAAAGCGCAAGACCTGGAATCACCGCAAGGCTCGCCCGGTCTGGATGAAGGTGTCTGCCGCCGTCCTCATCGTGCTGCTTCTCGTTCCGGTCATCTCGTTCACCCATTCGATGGCCACGTTGTCCAATCTCTCGTTCACCGAACGCGGTGCCGAATGGATGCGCTCCAATCACCTCGGCGGCGTCCTCAATACCGTCGAGGGCTGGTGGCTCTCGCGGAACCAGCCGAAGGAAGGCGGAGATCCTGACCGGGAGATCGCCATCATCGAGACCGATACGGCCGGCCCGACCACGACGGTGAAGGTCGTGGTGCCCCATCTGCCGAAGCCCCAGAACGTTGCCGTTCCCGAGGGTGTCACACCCGTCTTCCTCGAAGGCGTGTGGCAACCGGTCGGACCGCTCGTCGGTGGCGCACAGTCGATGTACACGACGCAGGTTCGTCCCGACTCCGTACACACGAGCATTCTCGACGGCCTCGTCTGGATGGATCCCAAGCTCGCGATCTTCGACCTGTTTCCCGGTACGGAAGAGCCTGGCGGCAAGTTCGACAAACCTTCCCAGGTTCCGATGGAACAGCGCCTCGACCTCATCGCCGCGTTCAACGGTGGCTTCCGGATGGATGACGCCAAGGGCGGTTTCTACCTGAACGGCGTGACGAAGGGAACGCTGCGCGATGGTGCGGCATCGTTCGTCACCTACAAGAACGGCACTGCCACCGTCGGCCAGTGGGGCCGCGATGTCACCATGACTCCCGAGGTCGTCGGAGTTCGTCAGAACCTCGATCTGATCATCGACAACGGTGGTGGCGCGCCCAACCCCGGCGGAGTTCCCGCGGCGACGGCGGCACCCGGAGCACTGGTTCCCGGTCTCGTCGACAACGTCGACGGCAAGTGGGGTGCGACGTTCGGCAACAAGGTCTACGCGTGGCGATCCGCGGTCTGCATCACGAATGACGGTGCAATCGTCTACGGGTACGGCGACGGACTCTCGTCACTCTCCCTCGCAAACCTGATGCTCCGCGCCGGCTGCGCTCGCGCCATGCAGCTCGACATCAACACCGTGTGGATGACCTTCAACTTCTATGCGCCGACGCGATTCCTCGATCCCGGTTCGGTCGAAGGCACCAAGTTGTTGCCCGAGCAGTTCAAAGGGGCCAACCGGTACCTCTCGAACGACGCCCGGGATTTCGTAGCCGTCTTCGCCCGCAAGCTGTAACCGACCCGCACGAGATGCGCGGAACGGTCCCGTGACCACAACCACGGATCAAGCTCTGGTTCTCACGATGATCGTGCGCAACGAATCCGCGATCATCGAGCGATGTCTCGAATCGGCCAGGGATCTCATCAGTCGCTGGGTCATCGTGGACACCGGGTCCGATGACGACACCATCGCACTCATCAAGCAATCGCTCGGAGACATTCCCGGCGAGCTCCATGAGCGCCAATGGGTCAATTTCGAACACAATCGCAACGAACTGCTCGACCTGTCCCGCGGGCAGGGCACCCACCTGTTGCTTCTCGACGCCGATATGACCCTTCGGGTCGAGAGTGATCTCCCGTTGCTCGACGCCGACGCCTACCTCCTTCGACATGACGGAGGACTCACCTACTGGACACCGAGAATCATCCGGTCGGATTTTCCATGGTCGTTCAAGGGCGTCACCCACGAGTACCTGACCTGCACCCGACCGCAGCGGAGCGAGCGCCTTGACTGCCTCGTGCTGGAACACCACGGCGACGGCAGTTCGCGCACCGACAAATTCGAGCGAGACCGGGAACTGCTCGAGAAATCCCTGCTGACGCAGCCCGATGACTCCCGGGATGTCTTCTATCTTGCCCAGACCCTTCAGAACCGGGGCGAGTCGGATGCCGCCGTCGAACTGTTCCGCCGACGAATAGAACTGGGCGGCTGGGATCAGGAGGTCTTCTACAGCCAGTTCCAGATCGGCCGGATTCTCGGACTCACCGACTGGGACTCGGCCGTCCCCGAATTTCTACGAGCGTGGAACTACCGGCCGTCGAGAGCCGAGCCGCTCCTCGAACTCGCGCGCGGTCACCGAGCCAGAGGCGAATACGCAGATGCCCTGATGTTCGCCGAACAGGGCCTCGGCATTCCGCGCTCGTCGGACGTCCTGTTTGTTCACACCGAGGCATGGGACTGGGCCCTGCTCTTCGAATTCGCCATCGCCGCGTTTCATGTCGGTCGTGTCGACGATGCGCTCGCGGCAAACGAACAACTCCTCGAGAATGGCGTCCCCGGCGATATCGGAGTCTGGGTCCGTCACAACCGGGCGTGGTGTCTCCGGGCGCTCGATCGTCACGAGCCTTCGGACCTCGCCCGTCTTCCACTCCGGAGTCAGGATCCACTCCCTCCGCTGCTCACCTTCACCCCCGGAGCGCTTTTCCGGCCCATCACGATCGATGGAGCGGCCGGTTGGAGCACGTTCAATCCGAGCATCACCGCCGACCCGCTCGGCGGCTTCGCTATGAGTGTCCGTTCATCGAACTATCGCATCGGTCCGGGCGGCCACTACGACTTTGCAGAGGAGGACGGCGACCGGATCGTGCGGACGATGAACCACTTCCTCACACTCGATGCCGAGCTCGAGGTCGTCCACACCGAAATACTTCCGCTCGTTCCCCGCGGCCCCGAGGTGCAACCCTCGACGGTAAGCGGCTACGAAGATCTGCGAATCATCGCGTCGGGTGATCGCTGGCGATCGACGGGGACAGTCCGCGATCGCAACGCCCGCGAGCGCTGCGAGATCGGGATTGGCGACCTCGGTCTGCGATCGGAATCCGATCGATCCGACACGTCCATCAAGATCGCCCGGGGCCCCGATCCGGAACGGCACGAGAAGAACTGGATGCCATTCGTTTCGGACAGTCAGCTCCATGTCGTGTACCTCTGCGATCCCGTCACCGTCCTGACCGTCGATGACGACGACGACGTCCACGCCATCTCCACCACCGAAGCACCACCTGGCGTCTCCGGTTTCCGCGGTGGTTCACAGGGCATTGCGTTCGACGACGGTTTTCTGTTCGTCATTCACGAGGTCACCGTCGGAGAAACCGGTCGGCGCTACGCCCATCGATTCATGATGCTGACTTCGATCGACGATCACTGGACGGTGTCGGCAACGACCGCTCCGTTCCATTTCATCGAACCCGGCATCGAGTTCTGCGCCGGCCTCGCTCGGGATCGAAGCGATCTGCTTCTCTCGTTCGGCGTTCACGACCGATCGGCGTGGCTGTGTCGGGTTCCGGCCGACCAGGTCCGGGCGATGCTCGTCCCGCTTGTCCCGGGTTGATGAACCACGGGTTCGGCGACACCCCGATCGGGACCGATCAGCGGCCGGCGGCCCGACCCGAACCGGTCAGGCGAACACGCAGGTTCGATTGTCCCAGACCAGCACCCGGTGCTCGAGATGGAGTCGGACGGCATCGGCGAGTGTTTTGCGCTCCACATCGCGGCCCTTGCGCACGAGATCGTCGACCTCGTCGCGATGGCTGACCGTCGCCACTCCCTGAGCGATGATCGGACCGGCATCGAGTTCGGCCGTCACGTAATGCGCGGTCGCGCCGATGAGTTTCACGCCGCGCTGATGGGCCCGGTGATAGGGCTTCGCACCCGGGAATGCCGGAAGGAATGAATGATGGATGTTGATCATGCGGCCCGTCCATGCCGTGGTGATCGACTCCGGAAGAATGCGCATGTATCGGGCGAGAACGACGAGATCCGGTTCGAGTCCCGTCAGGGTCTCGGCGAAGGCGGCTTCCTGAACGGCGCGATCGGTACCGGCAAGGCCTCCGTCGACGAGGATGAACTCGACTCCGTGTCGGGCGGCAAGTGCGGCTGCTGCGTTCTTGTCCGACACGATCGCGACGACGTCGACATCGAGTTCACCGAGTTCGACACGGTTCAGCAGGTCGGCGGCGCAGTAAAGGTCACCCGAGCACGCGATGACGATGCGCGCCCGCGAGCCGGGGCGATGCAGGGCCCATTGCATGTCGAAACGTTCGACGAGTCGGGCCAGAGCTGCTTCGAAAGCGTTCCAGTCGATCGAACCGTCGACTTCGATGCGCTGCAGGAAAACACTCGACTCGCGGTCGGTGTGCTGATCGGCGTTGGCGATGTTGCCGCCGGTCTCCGCGATCATGTTGGCGACCGCGGCAACGATGCCGGGCTGGTCGGCGCATTGGAGCGTGAGGACGGCGGGTGCGTTCGGGTTCACAGGGTTTCCATTCCGGGACCGGTTCAGCTCAGGAGGGACGCAATGCCCCAGATGGAGGCGACTGATCCGAGGGCGATCATGACCAGACTGCGGACAAGCGGTGGTCTCGGGAGATCGGCGCCGTCAGGATCGTTCTGCGGGCGAACGAGGGCCAGCAGGGTTCCGACCGCGAGCGCTCCGCCGATGGCGAGTACGAGCCACGGAAGTATGTCCTCTCCAAGGAACACGGCGATTCTCCCTGCCTTCCGGCCAGTCGATCCCGAACCATCGGGACCTGCGGATCGTACGTTGTTGGGACCACAACCCGGAAGTTGATCCCCGGGCCTACCCGACCGAATCGCTCCCGGGCCGATCCTGTAGGGAGTCGACGAACCGCTCGGCAGTCGGATTCGCGGTGCGGGCCCGCCGGCGGGCCACGACGAGTCGTCGTGTTCCGACCACCGGACCGGTCTCCGTCGGCGGATCGCTGCGATTCGAGGCCTGAGCCTGCGGCAGGGCCGTCCATCCGACTCCCAGTCTCGCCATCTCCCGAAGGACCTCGGGTTGATGGGATTCGGCCACGACCTCGACAGCTGCACCGAGCCTCCGCAGCTCGCGCTCGATGAGCAGGCGGGTGTGCGATCCGCGGGGGAAGAGCACCCACGGACCCCATGTTCCGGGATCGCCGATCGCCTGCCCCTCCGGTGCCACGATCACGATCGGCTCGTCGAGGAGAACACCGATGTCGAAGTCGTCGTCGGCGCGATCGGGTTCGACCAGCACCGCGACATCGAGCTCGCCCCGGCGCAGCATCTCGAGGAGCTCGCCGGAGGGGGAGACGATGAGTCGAAGGATCACATCGGGGTTGGTGCGCCGGAACGCCCGCAGGTGCTCCGGGAAATGCTCGACCGCTGCTGCGTCGATCATTCCGATCCGCAATCGGCCGGTTCGCCCCGCCGCCGTGTCGGCCGCCCAGCGCGAAAGGTCCCGGGTGTCGGCCACCACCCGACGGGCGTAGGCCACCACTTCGGCGGCCTCGTCGCGTAGAAGCTGACGCCGCCCCGCCCGTTCGAAGAGCGGAACGCCGACGCGACGTTCGAGCTCGGCCAGGCCCTGGGAAAGGGCGGAGGTCGTCACCCCCAGCGAGGTCGCCGCCGCCGAGAACGTTTCGGCATCCGCAACCGCCACGAGGTAGCTCAACTGCGAGATCGTGAGGTGCAGCAGCGGTGGACCGGCCG
>WLFD01000029.1 GCA_009703925.1 Actinomycetota bacterium
ATGGGGAAAACCGTGTGAGATGACAAGCCCCGGTACCGAGGTGCCTGGAGCTATGCGCGGACGCGCAATGTGGCCCGCAAGTTCAAGATCGCCTGACCGGAAGAGCTTTTCCATCTGTATCAAGCATACGGCCGGCCGGACGAGACTCCGCGAGCGTGTAAAAAGTCCCGATGCAGGATCACCATTTCTCCCGCCGACGATTCCTCGCATTCGCCGGCTCTGCCGCCGGAGTTTTCGCTCTCGGGTCCATGCTCCCGGCGTGCAATTCGTCGTCCGGCACCGATCCCGATCAGTCCGGCTCCACCAGCCTCGGACATTCCGCCCAGGGGGACGGACAGCTCACCGCTGTGGATGCAATCGTTCTCGCCGCTTCCGGCGGACTTCGACTCCAGTACCCATGGGGCAGTACCACCACGGTTGATCTCGTCCGGGGCGACACTGTGCTCGCTTCTTACGGCACCAAGGGCGACTACACCCGCGCCAATCTGATCTCCGACGCGACGTTCGCCCCCGATGGTTCGATCTGGATGGTCGATCGTGGCAACAGGCGGATCATCCACCTCGATGAATCGATGCAACTGATCTCCGAGCACCGTTCGATCGGCGATGTCGCTCTCCGATCGCCCGCCGGCATCGAGTCGTTGTCCGACGGCCGCATCGTGGTCAGCGACACCCGTGTCGGTGTCGCCGTCATGGCGAACGTCGGAGCGAGGATCCACACGAATTCTTGGGGGTTGACGGCGACCGACGGCTCCGACGGCAGCCCGGCGATCGTCCCCCGGGAGATCACCGTCACCAACAATGACGAGATCCTGATCCACGACCGTTCGGGCGGCACCTCACCCCGGATCCTTCGGATGTCCGGCAACGATGTAACCGACCATGACCCCGTACCGATCCGAGGCACCCACACCAGCCTCGCTGTCGGATCGTCCGGCGACACCTTCGGGACGAACGCGTCGAACGGCACGATCTCCCGACTCCGGTCGGACGGCTCGGTGGAGACCTACACAATTTCCGGCGATCGCAGCATGCCTCAACTGGCCCGGAACCAGACCAACAATGCCGTGCCGACAGGACTCCCTGTCAGCCGAATCACGATCGATCGTTCGACCGATCAGTGCCTCCTCTCGATGCCCATCGGCGCGCACGACTTCCACGTGCACACCAAGGGAGATGTCGAGATCCAAACCCTCAACTCAACGACTGGAAACTGACATGGACACCTTTTTCGGCCAAATACTCCTCTTCGCTTTCGGTTATGCGCCAGTCAACTTCTTGCCCTGCGATGGCGCTGAACTCGCGGTCTCACAGAACGACGCCCTCTTCGCTCTTATCGGAAACACCTTCGGCGGCGATGGGGACACAACATTCAATCTGCCCAATCTTGTTGGGCCAACACCTTCGAACTCAGGCGGAGTTGCCCTTCAGTACTGCATCTGCGTCGACGGACTTTGGCCTGTTCATCCATAGGTCCAAGTCATAGCCGCCCAGTCGGCTGAGGCCGAGTAGGGAATCGTCAGGATTTACGAGAGTCAGACATCGACGAGACCGCTGCCGTTGCCCTTGTAGGGCTTGTAGCAACGGTTGCGGGCTTCGGCCAACGTGTCTGGTCCGAAGCACAGATAGGTCTCGGCAACCATGAGTTCGGTGATGATCGACGGATCGTCGATGTTGTCGACGTCGTACACGACGAGCGAACGCTTGTCGCCGACCCAACGGTTATGTTCGAACTTCACCGGACGTTCCATGCGTCAAGCGTAGACGAGCACGCAGGGCTGACGGAGGTTCAGGCCATCGGCGGTTCAGGCCGTCGGGTCGCCGTTCTCGTCGGCGTCGGCGATCGCATCGAGTTGCGAACCGATCGCGCCGATCGCTTCGAGATAGCGCTCGTTGCCGGCGATCACCTGAGCGACCCAGACATCGTCGATCGAGAGTTCCGCGTCGGCCGCCCGCCCGAGGACGTAGGCGAGAGCATCGTCCTCGGCCGCAACGAGTGGGCCGCTGACGAGTTCGTTCACGCCCTGGGATCGGGCGATTCCGCGGTCGCGCAAATAGTCGAGATGCCACGTGAGCATCTTGCGAACATCGTCGTAGGTCAGGTCGGCGGTGACGTCCTCGGGAAGCCCGTCGGCCACGAATTCGACCGCCTCGTCGAGATCGTAGAGAGACGTCGGTGCTTCCGCGGCAAGCCGCCCGGCCAACTGGCCGACGGCGACAAGCCCGATTGCAAGAACCAACACCGCTGCGAGGACGATGAAGACGAAGATCACGAAAGATCCACCATCGGACCGGTGATCAATGGATCAGATACCGATGCGCTGTGCGAGAAGTTCGCGGTGGTAGGTCGGATCACCGAAGAGGAGTTCCGAGGACTTCGCACGCTTGAAGTACATGTGCGCCGGGTGCTCCCACGTGAAGCCGATGCCGCCGTGGATCTGGATGTTCTCCGAGGCGGCGTGGAAGTAGGCATCCGAGCAGTAGGCCTTGGCCAGCGAGGCGACAGCCGGAAGCTCGTCATTGAGTTCCGATGCACACCAACCGGCGTAGTAGGCGGCCGACTTGGCCGACTCGACCTCGAGGAGCATGTCGGCGCACTTGTGCTTGATGGCCTGGAACGATCCGATCGGACGACCGAACTGGACGCGGTCCTTGGCGTACTGCACAGCCATGTCGAGACACATCTGGGCGCCACCGACCTGCTCGGCGGCGAGGCCGACGGCGGCGAGGTCGAGCACGGTCGAGAGAGTTTCCCAACCGGCACCATCGGTGCCGACGAGCGTGCCTTCGACGCCGGCGAATTCGAGCTTCGCCTGCTTGCGGGTCTGGTCCATCGTGGCGAGGGCGGTACGGGTGAGGCCGGCGGCGTCACCGGCAACCGAGAACAGGCTCACACCGGCGGCGGTGCGGGCGGCGACGATGATCACGTTCGCGGTGTGTCCGTCGATGACGTAGGACTTCGTGCCGCTGATCTTCCAGACGCCACCATCGTTGGTCGCCGTGGCTTCGATGCCGCTTTCGTCCCACTTGCCATTCAGTTCGGTGAACGCAACCGTGGCGATGGTTTCACCCGAGGCGATGCCGGGAAGGATTGCAGCCTTCGCCGCTTCGTCACCCGACTGCATGATTGCGTTGGCGGCGAGCACGACCGACGAGAAGTACGGGGCGCACACGAGGGAGCGACCCATCTCTTCGAGAACGACGATGAGTTCGATGTAGCCGTAACCCTGGCCACCGAATTCTTCGGGAATGGTGAGGCTCTGGAGACCGAGCTGCTCGGCCATCTGTGCCCACACGACGGGGTCGTACCCGCGCTCGGTGTCCATCTGTTCGCGCACGGCTTCCTCGGAGGACTTTGCCTCCAGGAACTGACGAACGATGTTGCGGAGTTCTTCTTGCTCTTCAGAGAAAGCGAAATTCACGGCAGGAGTCCCCTTGTGCGCCTGAGCTGACCTCGAATGTTTATCCCAATTCCGGGGCGGTCATCACATCGAACGGCCCGAGCGGCGAGACTTTCTGCATGACCCTGCTTCTTGCCGAGACCGGTTGGGAGGTCCACGCCGTCGTCGTGGGCCCCATGGACAACAACGTGTTCGTCGTGCGCTGCACCGAAACCGGCGATGGCGTCCTGATCGACGCCGCCAACGAGCACGAACGCCTCCTCGATCTGTGCCGTGTGCTGGGGGTTCGTCGCGTCATCGAGACCCACGGCCACTGGGACCACATTCAGGCTGTTCCCGCCGTCCGGGAGGCCGGATACGACGTGGCCGTCACCGCCGCGGACTCGGCCATGCTCGAGGGCTGGGACAGCATCCTGGAGGACGATTCGGTGATCGAGATCGGAAACCTCCGCCTCCGGACCATCGCCACCCCGGGCCACACCCCCGGCTCGATGTGCTTCGCGCTCGAGGGCTCGCCGCTCCTTTTCAGCGGGGACACCCTCTTTCCCGGGGGGCCAGGCAACGCCACCTTCCCGGGCGGCGATTTCGGCGCAATCATCGAATCGCTGGACCAGCGACTGTTCACCTGTCCGGCCGACACCATCGTGCTCCCCGGCCACGGGAACTGGACCACGATCGGCGCCGAGCGACCCCATCTGAAGGAATGGGTCGAGCGGGGCTGGTGAGTCCAATCCTCCCCCGCCGTAATTTCTCCTACGGCCGTAGTGCGAATCCATTCGGGCGCATAGACTCGATCCATGGCTTCATCCCCCACTCCGGCCCCCGCCCCCACTCCGGCCCCCGTCTTCGCCATTGAGGACCTTCACGTCTCCACCGTCGGCGACAATCCCGTCGAGATCCTCCGCGGCGTGAACCTCACCATCGGTGCCGGCGAGGTCCACGCACTCATGGGTCCGAACGGATCCGGCAAGTCCACTCTGGCCTCGACGCTCATGGGCAGCCCCGAATACGCGGTCACGAGTGGTCGAATCCTGTTCCAGGGCGACGACATCACCGACTGGTCCACCGATGTGCGGGCGAAGGCCGGCATGTTCCTCGCCTTCCAGTACCCGCAGGAGATCGCCGGCGTCTCGGTCCTCAATTTCCTTCGCCAGGCTTGGTCGGCGCGCAAGGGGATCGACCTGTCGATGCTCGAACTGCGCCTGTCGATCATGGAATGGATGACCCGTCTCGACATGGACCCGTCGTTCGCCGACCGCTATCTCAACGAGGGCTTCTCCGGAGGCGAGAAGAAGCGGAACGAGATCCTCCAGACGGCCATCCTCGAACCCGAGATCGCGATCCTCGACGAGACCGACTCCGGTCTCGACATCGATGCGCTCCGCGTCGTGGCCAAGGGTGTCCGCGAGGTGCAATTGTCGCGGCCCGATCTCGGAATCCTCGCCATCACCCATTACCAACGACTGCTCGACGAGTTGAAGCCCGAGTTCGTCCACGTGCTGATCGACGGACGCATCGTCGAATCGGGTGGTCCGGAGCTCTCCCACAAACTCGAGGCCGAGGGGTACGACGCATGGCAGTAGCACCGCCTTCCGATCCGCTCAGCGGTACCAGCCTCAAAGCCGACTTCCCTCTTCTTTCACGCACCGTCCACGGCAAGCGCATCGTCTATCTCGACTCCGCCGCCACTTCGCAGAAGCCCGATCAGGTTCTCGCGGCAATGGATCTGTATTACCGGAACTTCAATGCCAATGTGCATCGTGGCGTCTACGCGATCGCCGAGGAAGCCACGAACGCCATCGAAGCCGCCCGGGAAGGCGTTCGACGATTCATCAACGCCCGCTCCACCGCCGAGATCATCTTCACCAAGAACGCCACCGAATCGCTCAATCTCGTCATCCAGAGTTGGGGTCGTGCGAACCTGTCCGACGGCGACGTCGTCGTGCTCACCCACATGGAGCACCACGCCAACATCGTGCCGTGGCACATGCTTGCCGCCGAGAAGAACCTCGAGCTGCGCTGGATCCCGTTGACCGATGACGGACAACTCGATCTGACCGACCTCGACTCCATTCTCGTCGGGGCCAAAGCTCTCGGAGCGACTGCCATGTCGAACGTTCTCGGGGCCTTCAATCCGGTCCGGGAACTGACCGACGCCGCCCGTGCCGCCGGCGCCATCAGCATCATCGACGGCTGCCAGTCGGTGCCGCATTCGACCACCGACGTGCAGGCCATGGGCGCCGACTTCCTTGCGTTTTCCGGACACAAGATGCTCGGGCCCACCGGCATCGGCGTTCTCTGGGGTCGGGAAGAACTGCTCGACGCGATGCCCCCGTTCCTCGGTGGCGGCGAGATGATCCGCGACGTGCGTCTCGACGGATTCACGTGCAACGAGCTCCCCTGGAAATTCGAAGCCGGCACGCCGGCGATCGCCGAGATCATCGGTCTCGGTGCGGCCGTCGAGTATCTCGAGGCCCTCGGCATGGACAATGTCCGCGCACACGAGCGTGCCCTCACCGAGTACACGCTGTCGTCGTTCTCCGAGCGGTTCGGCGACGACATCTCCATCCATGGTCCCGCCGATTCAAGTCTCCGCGGCGGCGTGTTCAGTTTCTCGTTCAAGGATCTCCATCCCCACGACCTGTCCCAGGTCCTCGATCAGCACGCCGTGTGTGTGAGGGCCGGGCATCATTGTGCGAAGCCGCTCATGAAGCTTCTCGGCGTGGGCGCAACCGCTCGGGCGTCGGTGTACATCTACAACGACACCTCCGACATCGATTCCCTCGGAGACGCCCTAGAACAAGCAGGCGCGTTCTTCGCCTTCTAGTCCCGTATCCTGTTACTGCCCGCCTGACACAAGTGAGATCTGCCGATGCCCGGTCTTGAAGACCTCTACCGCGAGATCATCCTCGATCACTATCGCAACCCGCGAAACCGCGGAGAACTCGAAACCCCTCCCGCACACCGGGTCGAGGGTTTCAACCCGCTCTGTGGTGACGAGATCGTGGTCTATGTCGATCTCGACGACGCCGGCGTGGTCACCGACATCCGCATCGGGGGCCAGGGCTGTTCGATCAGCCAGTCATCGGCTTCGATGATGTCGGCAGCCGTGAAGGGCAAGACCACCGAGGAAGTCGCCGAGCTGACCCGAGCGTTCAAGGCGATGATGTCGATCCACGAGAGCTCACTCGAGGGCAGCGAAGCCGAAGCGGCCGAACAGGAAGCTCTCGCCAACGTGAAGCTCGGAGATCTCGAAGCGCTGCGCGGCGTGGTGAAGTTCCCGGTCCGCATCAAGTGTGCGACCCTGGCCTGGAACACCCTCGCCCAGGGCATCGAGGAATCCAACGCCTGAAAACGTCTACCGATCGACGAAACCGTCGATCGCCGACGCCAGCGAAAAACAGGTCCCGGTGATTCCACCGGCATCGTGACTCGTGATGTCGATGACGACGAGATTCCACGAGTTCGACCAGTCGGGATGATGATCGAGTTTCTCGGCCTCGAGCGCGACTCTCGTCATGAAGGCGAATGCTTCAGAAAAATCACCGAAGCGGATCTCGCGATGGAGTCGATTGTCGAGCACCGACCATTGGGGAACCTCGGAGAGACGCCCCGTGATCTCGTCAGACCCGAGAGCCTTCGCTCTGGGGCTCATGCGAACGGATCGGCGAACGGATCGGCTTCGCCGGATGGCGCTGCGATCTCGTCGTCGGTGACCCATTGCGCATAGCCAGTCTCCTCGAGCTCATCGGCCAATTCCGGCCCGCCACTCGTGACGATCCGTCCGTTGGCGAGAATGTGCACGACATCGGGCTTCAGTTCTTCGAGAAGACGCGTGTAGTGGGTGATGGCGAGTACGCCAAGGTTGAACTCTGTTGTCGCTTCTTCGACGCGGCGGGAACACGCACGAAGCGCGTCGACATCGAGCCCGGAATCGAGTTCGTCGAGAATGGCGAAACGAGGACGCAGGACTGCGAGTTGCATCGTTTCATTCCGCTTCTTCTCGCCGCCCGAAAGGTCGACATTGACGGGACGATCGAGCAGGCGCGTGGCCAGGCCGATGCGTTCGGCTTCGGCTGCCACTGCGGCGTGAACGATCGACGCATCGCGTCCTGTTGCCGAAAGCGCCTCGCTCAGGAGATCGTCGAGACTCACCCCGGGTACTTCAACCGGGTACTGCATGGCGAGAAAGAGACCGGCCTGCGCGCGCTGCCAAGTCGGCATTCCGAGGATCTCGACCCCGTCGAGAGTCACGGAACCTGCGGTGACCGTGTAGCCGGGCTTGCC
Source organism: Actinomycetota bacterium (assembly GCA_009703925.1). Taxonomy (GTDB): domain Bacteria; phylum Actinomycetota; class Acidimicrobiia; order Acidimicrobiales; family Acidimicrobilacustridaceae; genus Acidimicrobilacustris. Next base: position 7,689 of record WLFD01000029.1, read on the forward strand.
CATCAACACATGCGAAAGCGTCGACTTGCCCGAACCGTTGGGACCCATGACGGCGTGAACCTCACCGGAACCGACGACGAGGTCGATTCCGTGAAGAATTTCGCGACCGACAACTTCGGCCTTCAGACCCTGTATCCGCAATTCACCCATGTCAGTCGATCTCCACGTAGACGGCGTCATCATCGATCCTCACCGTGTAAACGGGAGTGGCCCTCGTGGCCGGCATCGAGTTCGGTTCACCCGAGGTGAGCGAGAAGCAACTTCCGTGCTTCGCGCATTCGATTTCGAGTTTGGCGGAATTCACTTCACCGTCGGCGAGAGAAACATCCTGATGGGTGCACTTGTCGCCGATCGCGTACCAATCGGTTCCAATGTGAACGACCGCGAAACGGAGTTTGCCCAGATCGAACCGACGGGCTTCGCCCTCCGGGACATCCGAAACCGAACAGAGGCGTTCGAGCATCATCGTTCGCTCCGTCGATCGAGACGCTGTTCGATCGCGTCGTTCACGAGGCCGACGACTCCGGGAACCGGAAAGGCCTCGAGCACTTCCTGGAAGAAGCCGGCAACGACCAGTCGCTCGGCCACATCGGTGGGGACTCCGCGGCTTTCAAGGTAGAAGAGCTGTTCGAGATCGACGGGACCGACGGTCGAGGCATGGCTGCATTTCACGTCGTTGGTCTCGATCTCCAGATTGGGAACCGATTCGGCCCATGCGTGTTCCGAGAGCTTGAGATTGCGATTCGTCTGGAAGGCGTTCGTACCTGTCGCAACCTTCTCGACCTTGATGAGGCCCGTGTAGACCGAACGCGAATGATCGTCGACGGCGCCTTTGAAAAGAAGGTTCGACGTCGTCTTCGGTGCATCGTGCTTCTGGAACGTTCGGAAGTCGAGGGTCTGTTCGTTCTCGCCGAAGTAGATCGCCTGGAGGTTTCCGGTGGCACCCTTGCCGATCAGGCGGCAGTCCGTGCGGGCCCGAGCGTAATCACCGCCAAGAGCGACGTGCGACGAGGTCAGAGTGGCATCGGCCATCACGTGACTCACCTGCGACGCCACCTGCCAGATGCGGGGCCCGCGCATCTGCACAGAGCCGTAACCCAGCCTCGCGGCGTGGGCCAGATCGAGTTCGACAACCGGGGCCACGAATGCCGAGACATCGGCGGAACCGTGCCAGTCGAGCACCTTGACATCGGCATTCGCCCCGACACGGATCACGAGGCGCGGGTAGACGGCGCAACCTTCGATGTCGATCCAGTCGATGAGGACGACCGGTGCATCGACAGTGAGTCCGCGGGGAACGGAGATGAGGATCGGATCGGCGCTGTTGACGTCGTTCAACTGCGAAAACACATCGATGCCGTCACCCGATACCGAGCCGAGAGCCGTCTCCGCTTCCGGGCCGGAGACGAGCGCCCCGACATAGAGCCCGCGTTCGGACCAGGTCAGTTCCACTTCGGAGTGCACGATGAAACCGTTGCGGACAACAACTGTGGCCGCCCGTTCGGGTACTGCTGCAAGGATCGCCTCGATACCCGCGGGCAACCCGCGCTCGGCCGGTTCCGCGACTGTGGACCAGTCGGCAAGATCGAGTTCCCCGATCCGGCTGTATCGCCAGACCTCTTCTTCGGTCGAAGGAAGGACAGGGTCACCGATGCGGCGGGAAACGGCTTGACGGCGATCGTCCAGCCACGTGGGCGACGCCGTGGGCGCGTCAGGCGAGGTCATGGAATTAACTCTACCGCCATAGGAGAAATTACGGCTAGTCCGGCTTGCGGCCGAAACGCGAGCGCAGACGTCCGAGCGGCCTGCGCGCCTTCTTCTGCTCGGCGGCCAACTCGGCGAGGATCGACGGCCCCGCCGCATTCACGATGTCCTCGGCCGCGTCGAGGAGTGCGCCGATGTCCTGGCCCTCGGGTTCGGGCGGGGCCGGCGGCGTCACCAACGAACCATGCGCCCAGTCGACATCGGCGAGCCGACGTTCATAACCGACGCAATTCTCGGGGCACCGCCACGGTGCTTCCGGGGCGAGATCGAGATTGCACTTTCGCACGGTCTCCCCGTTCGCGTAGCTCCGACTCTCGAACTGTTTGCATTCCTCGCGCATCCCCATCAGCCGATTCTGCCATCCGGATGCGCCGCCACGACGTCAAGAGCGTCGCCGAGTTCCGGATCCCGACGAAGTCTCCATCGAGTGGCGGAAACCACCGCCGTCGCTCCGAGCACGGCTGCCATCGCAGTGCACACGAGGCTGGGGATGCTCGCATCGTCACCCACAATGAGTACGCCGCCGATTGCGGTGAACAGGGCGTTCACCTGTGAACTCGCGGCGACGGCGGGTACACCCGCTGCCGGAAGCGCTGCCGTGCGCAGAACCCGACCGATCGTTCCGAACAGGGCAACGGCAAGTGCAGCAGCCGCCGCTGACCAGAGAGTCGAGGGATCGCGGAGCAGACCCATGACGATCGAGACGGGAAAGAGGAAGATCGCTCCCACGACCATGGAGGCCGTGACGATCGCCGTCGGATTGAGTCCGTCCTCCACCGCGATCTCGCTTGTCCGCAGACTCGCCACCTCCAGACCGACAAATATCACGGCGCTTGCCGCTGCGGCCCAGGAAACCGAGTCGGGCCCCACTCCCCCGGCGGCGGCAGTCAGCCCGACGATGGCGATGAGCGAGGAACCGAGCGCTGCCGCCGTGGCCAGAGGGCCACTCCGGTCGCGGACGAGCAGAGCGACGGCCGGAACACACGCAACGGCAAGACCGGCAAGTGGGCCATCGAGGGACCGGAACATCGTCCCGGCCGCGATCAATCCAAGGACCGAGATGAGGACCGCGGTCCGACCAGAGCGGATCCGCAACGGAGTTCGCCACGATCCCGCCCTCTGCCGCTTGCCGATCCCGCCGGCGACGACCGCACCGAGAGCCACACGGATACCGACGATCCCGATCGCCGGACCGGCCCCGTAGCGCCAGGCCACGTTGCACCCGGCGAACAGAACCGCCGCGACCAGAACATCGGTCACCGCACGTTTTTGTCGGCGCTCCAGAGCGTCCCCGGAAACTGCGAGAGCGCTCGTCATGGAAGACCCGGTCTAGCCGACCGAGCCCTCCATCTGCAGTTCGATCAGACGGCTCCACTCCACGGCGTACTCCATCGGGAGTGTGCGGGTGACGGGTTCGATGAACCCGTTCACGACCATGCCCATCGCCTGTTCGGAAGTGAGACCGCGGCTCATCAGATAGAAGAGCTGTTCGTCGGCCACCTTCGAAACGGTTGCCTCGTGCCCGATCACCGCGTCGCCCGAACCGACTTCCATGTACGGGAATGTGTCGGAGATCGACTCGTCGTCGAGGATGAGAGCATCACATTGCACGTGGCTCTTGCAGCCGTAGGCGCCGTCCTCGACACGGACGAGGCCGCGGTAGGAAGTGCGGCCACCATCTTTGGAGATCGACTTGGACACGATCTTCGACGTGGTCTCGGGAGCGGCGTGCACCATCTTGGCGCCGGCGTCCTGATGCTGACCCGCACCGGCGTAGGCGACGGAAAGCACCTCGCCCGAGGCCTTGGGGCCCACCATCACGACAGATGGGTACTTCATCGTGAGGCGCGAACCGATGTTTCCGTCGATCCACTCCATGTGGCCTTCGGCCTCGACGCGGGCGCGCTTCGTGACCAGGTTGAACACGTTGTTCGACCAGTTCTGGATCGTCGTGTACGTCACGCGGGCACTCGGCTTCACGATGATCTCGACCACTGCGGAATGCAGCGAATCGGTCGTGTACACCGGAGCCGAGCAGCCTTCGATGTAATGCACTGACGAGCCTTCGTCGGCGATGATCAGCGTGCGCTCGAACTGACCCATGTTCTCGGCGTTGATCCGGAAGTACGCCTGCAGCGGCATTTCGACCGACACGCCCGGAGGCACATAGATGAAGGATCCGCCCGACCACACCGCGGTGTTGAGGGATGAGAACTTGTTGTCATTCGGCGGAATGACCGTACCGAAATAGGCGCGGACGATCTCGGGATACTCGCGCAGCGCAGTATCCATATCGGTGAAGATGACGCCCTGCTCCTCGAGATCCTCGCGGTTCTTGTGGTACACGACTTCGGATTCGTACTGGGCGGTCACGCCGGCGAGATACTTGCGTTCAGCTTCGGGGATGCCGAGCTTCTCGTAGGTCTCCTTGACCGAATCGGGAAGCTCGTCCCACGCATCGACCTGCCCGTGTGTCGGCTTGATGTAATAGAAGATGTCGTCGAAGAAGATCTCCGACATGTCGCCGCCCCAATTGGGCATCGGGCGCTTGAGGAACTGCTGGTAGGACTTGAGCCGCAGATCGCGCATCCAGTTCGGCTCACCCTTCATCCAGGACATTTCCTTGATGATGTCTTCGGTGAGACCACGCTTCGGCTTGAAGACGTAATCCTCGGCGTCACTCCAGCCCAGCTTGTACTTGCCGAGGTCGAGTCCGAGATCAGTTGTCGCCATGGGGGCTCCCGAAATGTGAGGGGTGGCAGAGGTTCGACCGGACCGGCCGAATTACTCCTATGGCGATAGTAACAATTGCCGGAGTCGTTGCCAACCACCGGAGCGGCAATTTCCCTTAGAGCAGGGCGGGAGCCAGTCGACGCCACTGTTCGGTGGGGATGCTGACCCCGTCGGCCGGCAGCACCTGAACACATACGTGGTCGGCGCCGGCATCGTGATGGGCCTTGACCCGGTCCGCGATCGCGGCCTCGTCGCCCCACGCCACGATGGCGTCCACAACGCGATCCGATCCACCGTCGGCGAAGTCTTCGTCGGTGAACCCGAACCGCTTGAGATTGTTCGTGTAATTGGGCAACGTCAGATACATCGACATGTGTCCGCGTGCGATTTCGCGTGCCTTGACCGGATCGGCTTCGAGGACGGCGGCCTGCTCGACACACAGCAACGGCCCCGCACCCATCGTTTCGCGGGCGAATGCCGTGTGCTCCGGCGGAACGAAATACGGATGCGCCCCATCCGTGCGCTCCGCTGCCAACTCGAGCATTTTCGGACCGAGGGCCGCAAGCACCTTCTTCGGGGCTGCGGTCGGTGCCGCGGCGGTGAACAGGCCGTTGTCCATCGCGTCCAGATAGTTCCTCATCGCCGAATACGGCTTCGAGTAATCGTGGCCGCGCAGGCCCGAGACCATCACCTCGTGGCTGACGCCGAGGCCGAGCAGGAACCGGTCCGGGAATGCTTCGGACACCGTGTTCCATGCCGAGTTGGCGCATAGAGCGTCGCGCGCATAGATCGACGCGATCCCGGTGGCAATGACCATCTTGCGGGTTCCCGCCAAAAGGAGGGTCGAGCTCACGAACGACTCGCGTCCGATCATTTCGGGAATCCACAGGGCCCCGTAGCCCATCTCCTCGATCTCGGCGGCTGTCTCCTGAGCCAGAGCCGATGGAACGAGGTCCAGCTGATATGCCCAAATTCCTACGCGTCCGAGATTCATGACCTGAACCCTAGACAGCGACGGTCCCACGGCACACCCATACCCGTAGACTTTGTCCATGGATCAGGCGAACGCGGTTCCATCGTCTCCAATCGAGGTTTCGTCGCCTCCGGCCCCGCTGGCGGCACCGACCGGACCCACCCTCTCGTCGCGGTCGATCAATTGGGGCCTTGCCGGTCTCGCTGCCGCCGGATGCGTCTACGTCGGCATTGTCGATCCGAACACCTCGTCGTTCTATCCCGGCTGTCCGTTCAGGGCGATGACCGGTTTCGATTGTCCGGGCTGTGGCGCAACGAGGGCCCTGCACTCGGCAATCACGGGACATCCGCTGCAGGCGCTCGATCACAATGCGTTCCTCACCATCGCGGTCGTTCTCGGTGTCGTCGGCTTCGCTGTTGCAAAGGTGCGCCGGCGGATGGGAAGACCGGCCATCGCGTTGAGATTGCCGACCAGCGGCGCCATCGCTCTCGGACTGCTCGCATGCACGTTCTGGTTCGCGAGGAACATGCCATGGGAACCGCTGTCGTGGCTCGCTTCCGGCGCCTCCGGCGGCCGATAGCGAGCCAGCTTCGGACCTCCCCACCAAGCTGGCTCGATTTCGGTTGCCCTGGCAACCAGAAACGAGCCAGCTTGGAAAGAGGGAGCGTTGCGGCGGTCAGTCGATGCGGCGGAGGTTGTCGCGGTAGAAGCGACCCTTCTCGGCGTAGTCCCGAGCGGCGATGGCGATCACGTCGAGCTTGCTCGAGGCTTCGCGCAGTTTGGCCGGAACTCCCAGCGCCATCATTCCCGTCGGCACTTCCATACGGTCCGGCACGACGGCATTCGATCCGACGATCGAGCCGGTGCGGACGATCGCCTGATGCAGGACCACCGACCCGTTGCCGACCAGCGAACGATCCTCGATCGTGCACCCCTCGAGATGAACCATGTGCCCGATCACGCAATCGTCGCCGACGATCGTCGGGTAGACGTTGACGCAATGCAGAACGGAACCGTCCTGGATCGATGTGTTCTTCCCGATGCGAATGCCACCCGGGTCGCCGCGCAGGACCGCGCACGGCCAGATGGTCGAACCCTCACCGATCTCGACATCACCGATCACCACTGCATCGGGATGTACCCAAGCACCGGGGTGGATCCGCGGTTCAATGTCTCCAAGCGCATAGATCGCCATGGCGTCTAGAACGTGACCCGGCCGTAGCCGCCGCGGAAGAAGATCAATGGCGCACCTTCGTGCATCACCTCGAGATCGGTCACCGATCCGACGACGATGTCGTGGTCGCCGCCCTCGAGGATCCCGAATGTCGTGCAATCGATGTAGGCGAGTGCGCCGTTGATCAGCGGCGAGCCGTTGGCGGAGCGTTTCCAGCCGATCTCGGCGAATTTGTCTTCGGACCGCGAGGCGAAGATCCGGCATACATCTTCCTGGTCCTCGGCGAGGATGTTCACGCAGAACGTGTCGACGCTCTTCAACTTCGCCCAACTGCCGGAGGTCTTCCCCGGGCAGAAGAGAACCTGTGCCGGATCGAGTGACAGCGAGGAGAACGATCCGATCGCCATCCCGGCCGGGCCGTCGGCGGTCATTGCGGTGATGACGGTGACGCCCGTGGGGAAATGCCCGAGCACCTGACGGTATTTTGCGGCGTCGATCACAGGAAATTCGGTTGGTTCGCTCACAAAAACGAGCCTAGACGAGCGAGATGCGCAAACCCTCGAAGGCGGCAACGACATCGTCGACCCCTTGACGCCGACCCTCAGCACTCGCGTCTCTGGCCAGTTCGTCGAGCATGTCGTCGTCGTGGGACGGATCGTGATGGAACAGAACGAGTTTCTTGGCGCCGGCGACTGCGGCAACCCGAATAGCGAAGTCGATCGTGCAGTGACCCCAACTCTTCTTGCACTCGTATTCGGCCGGCGTGAATTGCGCATCGTGGATGAGGACATCCACCCCGCGACACAGTTCGACGACCGCGTCTTCGACGGTCATCGCATCTTCCGGTTGTTGGTGATCGCTCACATAGGCGACAGACCATCCATCTCGTTCGATGCGGTACCCGAAGGTCGTGTCGGTGTGCGGGACATACAGGGCCGTGACTCTGGCGCCGGCGATGTCGAAAGTTCCTTCGGCGAGCGTGGTGAGTTCGATGCTCGCCGGAAGTTCGCTGATGCGCACCGGAAAGAACGGAGGGCGCATCAGTTGATCGAACGCCTCGCCGAAGGGAACACCTTCATGCGAAGGGCCGTACACATGGAGCGACGCGCCATCGACGAGCAGGGGCTGACAGAACGGGAGCCCCTGGACGTGATCCCAGTGCAGATGGGTGACCAGCGCATGCGCATGCAACGCGTCGGTACCGAAGGATTTGCCGAAGTATCGCAAGCCGGTGCCCAGATCGAGAAGGATCGGATCCGCGCCTTCGGACGTGATCGCAACGCTCGCGGTGTTCCCCCCGTATCGGGCGGTTGACTCTCCGGCGCACGGAGTCGAGCCGCGGACGCCATAAAACGTGATCTCCATGTGCTCACCCCCTCCAACTTCGAGCAGAGGCGGAGCGTAAGGCATGGAATTCCCCACGTGAACAGGGAGTGACATCTCTCACACCTTCAAGGGCCGTGCCGCACTTGTCCCGCTACGTTGCAGCCATGGAACTCAAAACCTCAGTCATCCCTGCCGACGGTCTCGATATCGCATACCTCACCGCAGGTACCGAGGGACCGCTTGCCCTGTGCCTGCACGGATTCCCCGATTCCGCCCACGGCTGGCGTCACCTCCTGCCCGCGCTCGCCGACGCCGGTTACCGGGCGGTAGCTCCGTTCATGCGCGGCTACGCACCCACCGACGTTCCGGCCGACGGCGAGTACCACGTGGCCGCACTCGCCCACGATGCGATCGCGCTCCACGACGCGCTCGGAGGCGGCCCCGACGCCGTCCTCATCGGTCACGATTGGGGAGCTCTCGCAACCTACGGTGCGGCGGCATTCGCTCCCGATCGTTGGAGCAAGATCGTCACTGCGGCGGTTCCTCCCGCCGGAGCAATGGCGAATGCCATGACGACCTACGAACAACTGAAGCGGTCCTGGTACATGTTCTTCTTCCAGGTCGGACTGGCGGACTTCGTCGTCGGCATGAACGAACTCGAGTTCATCGCGTCACTCTGGGCCGACTGGTCGCCCGGGTACGACGCCGAGATCGACATGACCCAAGTTCGTGCCGCACTCACTGATCCCGCCAACCTCGCTGCCGCCCTCGGCTATTACCGCGCCACCTGGGGAACCGTCCCGGTGCAGCCTCGCTATCAGGCGGTACAGGACGCCATGGCTTCCCCGCACACGCAACCGACCCTGTACCTCCACGGCCGCAACGACGGGTGTGTAGGTTCGGCCTATGCCGAGAACGTCGCCGATGAACTTCCCGCCGGTTCGTCATCCGTGATCCTCGACGATTGTGGACATTTCCTGCAGGTCGAGCGACCGGACGAATTCAACCGTCTTGTTCTCGATTTCCTCGCCTGATCTGCGCTCAGGGCAATCTGAGCGATCCGGTTCCGACGTCGACGGCCAGACCGTCGCGCACCAACGATTCCGCGGCGGCCGCAGCGTCGTGCCCGAGTTCTCCGGATTCCCATCCGCAGATCGAAGCGAACCGAGACGGCTCGACAACCGCTCCGGTACGCAATGCATCGAGCAGACGCGCCCTCCCCTGTCGGAACGAACCCTCGAAACGCGATTGGGGCACGCTCACGCCTGCCGAGCCCGTGGCCGGATCCGGCTCGTTGCAGCCCGACGCGAACCAATGGCAGCTCGCACTGACGGGGCATCCCGCGCAATCGGGCCGACGCTTCGTGCAGGCGAGTGCCCCGAGATCGAGCATCGCCTGATTCCAGACCCAACCCGCTCCGACCGGAACGAGATCGTCGGCCCTGCGTTGGGCGCTTCCGGCCGACAGCGGAGATCCTCCCTGTCGGGCGAGGACCCTCCCCACATTGGTGTCGAGAACCGCCACGTCGCGCTCGAAGGCGAAAGCCAGAACCGCCCGCGCCGTGTAGGGGCCAACCCCCGGAAGGGCGAGCAGCGCCGCAAGGTCATCGGGTAGATGGCCTCCGTGCTGCTCGGTGACGATGACCGCGGTCCGGTGCAGATTCACGGCACGACGGTTGTACCCGAGGCCGGCCCACTCCTCCACCACCGCACCCGGACCGGCGGCGGCACACACCGACGCTTCCGGGAATCGTTCGAGAAACCGGTGATAGCGATCGACGACGCGGGCGACCTGCGTCTGCTGCAACATCAGTTCGGAAACGAGAACAGCCCAGGGATCGCGTGTGTGCCGCCACGGAAGATCATCCCGACGACCCGCCGCCCAATGGAGGACGGCGGCAACATCCAGTTCCCGATGTCCGGAGCCGTTACTCCTCGGAGAAGACATCGGCGGCGTACGGCAGACCGCGCTGCGGAGCGAACTCGCTCTTCCAGACCATGATCCGGCGGCGGAAGTAACAGACCTCTTCCGAACGCTGGTTGATCCCCTTTGTCTCGACGGTCACGATGCCGCGCTTGCCGTCGGAGGTCTCCTTCTTGGCCAGCACTTTGGTGACGGCATAGATCGTGTCGCCGTGGAACGTCGGCTTCGCATGTTTGAGCGTCTCGACCTCGAGATTGGCGATCGCGGCACCGCTGACATCGGGAACGCTCATGCCGAGGACCAGCGAGTACACGAGGTTTCCGACCACAAGGGCCTGACCCATCGGGGATTCGTTCTCCGCGAACCAGTTGTTGGTGTGCGTCGGATGATGGTTCATGGTGATCATGCAGAAGAGGTGGTCGTCGGCTTCGGTGATCGTCTTGCCGGGCCAGTGGCGATAGACGTCGTCGATCTCGAAGTCCTCGAACTGGCGGCCGAACGGGCGGTCATGCACGGTCACGGGTTTTCTCCTGAAGCATCGGACGGGCTTGTCTTGGAGAGCCTAGGTGTGGGGCGGTTACATTGCCGACACGGAACTAGGGGGAATCATGGGCAACGTGCTGATTCAGGGTGGAACGATCGTCGACGGAACCGGCGCTGCGGCCTATGTCGGAGACGTCAGGGTTCGAGACGGCATCATCGTCGAGATCGGCGTCGACCTCGTCGCTGACGGCGAGACGATCATCGATGCCACCGGAGCATTCGTCGCTCCCGGAATCATCGACACGCACACCCATCTCGATGGGGCGATGTGGTGGAATCCGGAACTCGATCCGCTGCCCGCCTACGGCAACACCTCGATGGTCTTCGGGAACTGCGGAAACTCGATCGCTCCCCTCGAAGGCGCCCAGCGCGACGAGATCGTCGATCTTCTGTGTTTCCTCGAGGACCTTCCGCTCGAGGCATTCCACAAGGAAGTTCCGTGGTCCTGGAAGACCTGGCCCGAGTACATGGACGCGCTTCGCACCCAACCGACGACGGTGAACCTCGGCGGTTACCTCGGGCACCTCGCGCTGCGCACCTGGGTCATGGGCCCCGACGCCTGGACCCGTGCCGCCACCGCTGACGAGATCGACTCGATGTGCACGATCCTCGACGAGGGTCTCGCTTCCGGAGCGCTCGGCCTCAGCGTCAACCACTTCGACCGCGACCGCACGCTGCGTCCCGTTCCCGGCTTCTTCGCCGGCGACGACGAGTACCTCGCTCTCTTCAAGACCGTGGCGCGACACAAGCCCGCAACGGTCCAGATGATCACGCGCTTCAACGATCCCGAGAACGACCGACTCGATGCGCAGCGATTCGCCGGTCTCGCGAAGGAAGCCGGCGTCCGCGCCCAATGGCCGGGCATCCCCATGAATGTCCGCGACGACGAACGTCGCCCCGCCGTGTGGGACCTCCACACCAGCCTGCAGGAAGGCGGCAGCGACTTCTGGCCGAACGTCGCGTTCAAGCCCATTGCCCCGTTCTTCGGGTTCGAGCGGTCGATCGTCTTCCAGCGCGTCCCGGCGTGGAACGAAGTCCTCAACGGCCCGGCCGCAGACAAGTTGCCGACGCTGGCCGATCCGGTCTGGCGCGAACAGGCACGGACGGACTGGGACAACAGGACGCGTTCGAGCCTGTCGCGCCTCGATCGTCCGAACGAGATCATCCTCGCCATGTCCGAGACCGGCGCCGGACCCATCGACATCACCCTCGCCGAGTACGCCGAACAATCCGGCAAGCACATCTCCGACGCACTTGCCGATTGGGTGCTCGCCAACGGCATCGCCTCGCTGATGGTCGGTACCCCCGAGAAGTTGAGCGAGGCCGACATCGTCCGTGCTCTGCGCGAGCCGCGCACGCTCGCGAACATCAACGACAGTGGCGCCCATCTGCAGTTGTTCGCCGGCGCAGGTGAGCACATCTATCTGCTCACGCATTACGTGCGCGACGCCGGACTCATCAGCATCGAGGAAGGCATCCATGCCCTCACCGGGCGTACGGCCGATTTCTTCGGTCTCAACGATCGCGGCACCATCGCCGTCGGCAAGGCGGGAGATCTCATCGTGTTCGCCCTCGACGAGCTCGAGCTCCGCGACGAGGAACGGACCTACGACGTTCCCCACGGCACATGGCGCTTCACCCGGGGTCCCGCCGGATTCCGCGCCACCATCACCGCAGGAACCCCCACATGGCTGAATGGCGGACCCACCGGAGCACGTCCCGGAGGGGTGTTGCGCCCCGTCAGGATCTGATTGTCCTTGATGGGAGCGTCCGAGCTACCCATGGGTAACATTGTCCCATGATTGCACCGGACCTCACCGCCGCTGCCACAGTTGTCGACAACGCCCACAGCGTCGTCGACACGGCGACCCGCTTGCTCCTCGTGAACGGCGGTCCTGACGAGAATCAGGTTCTCGCCTACGACGTGGCCCATGCTGCCGCCACCGTGGAAACCGCCCGCGCCATGCTCACCTACGGAGCCAAGGGCGACCTCGAGGGTCGCATCGCGTGCGCCTACGTTGCCGACGCCGTGGGTGAACTCGTGGCGAAACTGTTCGGCCGCGAGCCGGAGTGGGGCGTCGAACCCGGCGTACTCGACAACGCTCGCTCGTTCGTCGCCGTCTACCGCGCTCCGGAGTTCCTGGCATCGCTCGCGAGCACACCCGGCCCGCGCCATCTCGAGGGTGACTTCGAACTCGTGCAGGACACGTTCCGCCGATTCGCCAACGACAAGATCGTTCCGATCGCCGAGCACATCCATCGCACCAACGCCGACATCCCCGAGGACCTCATCGAGGGACTCGCCGAACTCGGTGGATTCGGCCTGTCCGTGCCGGTCGAGTACGACGGGTACTCGGAAGGTGGAATCAGCGAATACATCGGGATGGTCGTGGCCACCGAAGAACTCGCCAAGGCCTCGCTCGGCGCCGGCGGTTCGCTCATCACCCGTCCGGAGATCCTGACCCGCGCCCTGCTCGCCGGTGGCACCGAGGAACAGAAGCGCGAGTGGCTGCCGAAGCTTGCGTCCGCCGAAGTCATGGCGGCTGTCGCCGTGACCGAACCCGATTACGGATCCGATGTGGCCGGCGTCAAGGTCACCGCCACACCCACCGAGGGTGGCTGGTTGATCAACGGCGTCAAGACCTGGTGCACGTTCGGAGCCCGTGCCGATGTGCTGATGCTCCTCGCCCGCACGAACCCGGACAAGTCGCTCACCCACCGCGGCCTCACCATGTTCGTCGTGCCCAAGCCCCGAGGTGAGGGCCACGGCTTCGCGTTCGTGCAGGAATCGGGCGCCGATGGTGGCGCACCC
>WLFD01000003.1 GCA_009703925.1 Actinomycetota bacterium
ATGGTTTCCGGTGTGGCCCGCTCGACGATCGGTATCAACTGGATGAAGCGCACGCCGAGTTGGTCACGAAAATAGCGGTACAACTCGATGCCGTGATCGGCGTTCGCCGAATGAACAGTGCACAGGATGTTGGTGGCCACTCCGTTGGCTTGCAGAAGGTTCCATGCCTCGATCACCCGGGCATGCGTCGGGCGACCTTTCTTGTCGACACGATACGCGTCGTGCATGGCCGCGGTTCCGTCAAGTGAGAGACCGACGAGGAACCCTTCATCGGCGAGGAAACGCGCCCATTCCTCGTCGAGAAGCGTGCCGTTCGTCTGCAGAGTGAACTCGAGGATCCTGCCGGGCCCGGCGATGGATCGGGCATGGGCAACAAGTCGTCGGTAGAAATCCACCCCGAGGAGCGTCGGCTCACCTCCTTGGAAGGCAATGGTGATCTCGCGAGTCTGATGGGCTTCGATCAGTTGGGTGATGTATGAGCGGGCGAGATCGTCGTCCATGCGAAAGCGATCGCCCGGGTACAACTGCTCCTTCGAGAGGAAGAAGCAATACGTGCAGTCGAGGTTGCAGATGGCACCACCCGGCTTGGCCAGAACGTGGAAGGCAGCCGGAGCTCCGACCGGCCACGAAGGCGGCAGGGACGGTTCGTTCCGCCTCCGAAAGACCACCGGCTCGCTCATCGCAGAACAGAACTTTCGATGACCTTATTGGGAAGCAAAGAACGCCTCGAGTTCGAGGGCGAGATCGCGGAACGGCTCTCCCGAGACATCGACGACCACGGTGGCGAGTTCGCCTGTGTACCGGAACGGTGCGTCATAGGTGTCGTCGACAGGAGTCCCGTCGTCGAAACCGATGCACATGTACTCGCCGAAAAGGGCATAGGAGTAGATCGTCGTGCGCGGAATCGGGCCCGATGCGACGATCTCGCCGTCGACGAGGAGATCCACGGTGCCGGCGAATCGTTCGGTTGGCGTGAACGCGTAGCCGATGTGATGGCGCCCCTCGGGCAATGGCGGCGACGAGACCCGATTGCGCTCTGTGCCGAGAACGTTGTGGACGTAATGAAGCGAACCGTCCTGCACATAGAGCGAGTAGCCGCCAAAGCGGCCCCCGTGGGCGACTAGAACGCCTTCATCGCCGACCCGGAACTCGACATCGGCGATGGTGACATGGGGGCGATGACGCACATCGACGGCTGCAGCCGTAGCCACGGGGCCTCCGGGTCGGTAGATGTACCGAGGGCGCGGCGAGAAATGCGACGGCCGCACTGCCTCGACGGGCCGACTGGAATGCAGCGGAAGCGCCCCGTGCGATTCAGCTTCGACCCACCAGAGGGTGATGAGTTCCTCGAGCTTCCCGGGATGAACCGCCGCCAGGTCGTGACTCTCGGAGAAGTCCTCGGCGACGTGGTACAGCTCCCAGCGATCCTCGTCGAACGGCGCGTCGGGATCGAGCCCCGGCACATAGAGCTGACCCTTCATGGGATGGTAGGCGACGGCTTTCCAGCCCTCGTGGTAGATCGCCCGACAGCCGAGCAGCTCGTAGTACTGCGTCTCACGGGCGACATCGGCGGTGGGCACCGTGAACGACTCGAGCAGCGTCTCTCCCTCGACGGGAACCTGAGCGACACCGTCGATCGAATCCGGCATGGTTATGTCCAACGCATCGAGGATCGTCGGCATGATGTCGCTGACATGCAGATACTGCGTCCGAACCTCCCCGCGCCCGGCGGTTCCGGCCGGCCAGTGGACGATGAGCGGATCGGCAACACCGCCTTCGTGGCACTCGCGCTTCCAACGTTGGAAAGGCGTATTGCCGGCATGGGCCCAGCCATAGGGATAATGACCATGGGATTCCGGTGAACCGAGGATGTCGACATGCGGCAAAACCGCTTCGAGCGACAGCGGAACGCCGTTGTACCAGGCGATGGAGTTGAAGGCTCCGTGCCTGTCGCCCTCGGGCGATGCTCCGTTGTCGGACAGGAGAACGATGATCGTGTTGTCGAGTTCACCGAGAGCTTCGATGTGATCGATGACGCGACCGACGTGGTGATCCGTATGCGTCAGGAAGCCGGCATAGACCTCCATCATCCGCGAATACGCCCGCTTCTCGACCTCGGGGAGCGTGGCCCATTCCTGGATCCACTCGGGCCGCTCGGTGAGTTCCGTTCCGGCGGGAAGGATTCCGAGGTCGAGCTGACGCTGATGTGTCGCCTCCCGCCACGCATCCCAGCCGGCGTCGAAACGCCCGGTGTAGGCATCGATGAAGTCCTTCGGAGCCTGATGGGGTGCGTGGCAGGCGCCGGGGGCCAGATAGAGGAAGAACGGCTTCTCGACGGTGACGTTGCGCAGATCGTTGATCATCTCGATCGCCTTGTCGGCCAGATCCTCGGTGAGGTGATATCCCTCCTCAGCCGAGTATGGCTGGTCCACGAAATGGTTGTCGCTCACCAGATCCGGCGCGTACTGGTTGGCTTCTGCTCCCAGGAATCCGTAATAGCGCTCGAATCCACGCCCCAACGGCCAGCGCTTGCGCGATGCAGCCAGATCGGTTTCCTCGCGCGGAGCGAGATGCCACTTGCCGACCGCCATGGTCGCAAATCCGCTGTCGCGCAGCACTTCGGAGAGGAAACCGGTGTCCTTGTCGATTCGCCCGTCGAACCCGGGGAAGCCGGTCGCGTTGTCCGCGATTCCGCCCATCCCGGTGGTGTGCTGGTTGCGACCGGTCAGCAGACAGGCACGGGTGGGCGAACACATCGCCGTCGTGTGGAAACTGCGATAGCGCAGTCCCGATGCGGCGAGACGATCGAAGTTGGGTGTCTCGATGTCGGAGCCGAAGCATCCGATCTGCGCATAACCGACATCGTCGAGCACGACGAACACGACGTTCGGTGTTCCCGGCTCGGCCCGGGTCACATCGGGATAGGCCTGAACCGAGTCCTCGAGGGACCGGCCGATCGAGCCCGAGAACTTTTCATCCCCGCGATAGGTCAACATTGCTTCCCCCTGAATGCCGATGGCTTCGAGGGAGAGGCTAAGCCATTCGTCTTAGAAAGTCGACCGATTTCGCGTCACATGAACGACGACTCGGCATCGAGGCCGAGTTCGGGGAACGCTCCGACCACGATGGGCTGCATGTTGCCGTAGCCCACGCCACCACCGACCGAATCGGTGATGCGAACCGTCGTGTCCCGGATCTGGTGCAGCAGTCGTGCGTTCTCCGGGGTCGTGCAGTCGGCGATGCGCTCGCCTTCGACCACGAGCGGGCCGCGCCACTCACCGTGGTGATGTCCGTTCCAGCCGAAGTACAGGCCGGCTCCGAGATGGAAGCCCGTGTCGCCGAGTACTTCGACACCGAACGTGCGGGCCGATCCGTCAGCCATGGTCGCGAGGATCTTCCCGCCCTTGAGGCGGCGATTCGACGGGTCGTAAGTGAAGTCCTGCTCGACGTCGGCCATGTGGGTGACCGAACCGTCGGTCTCCTCGATCAGTGCCGTGACGCTCTTCTGCATGAACCCCGGGAAGACGGTCTTGGCGACGTTGAAGAAGAGTCCATAGCGGCTGCCGTCGGGACGTTCCATGAGGATCGGACTCCAGAAGAACTGGAACTGCGCTCCGTCAAGACCGCGCTGCGGTTCCATGTCGGTCGGTGGTTCACCGACGTCGTAACGGACACCCCAGGAGTGATCCCTCGTCGACACCCAGGTGTCGGGGTTCATCTCGGTCCGGACTCCGTCGACCTCGACCCACCCGGAGCAGGTACCGATCTGGTGATAGCGGACGAGTTCGGAGGCGACGCGGAACGTGGCGCGGTTGTGGGTGCGCTCCTCGACCATGGGCTCGAGAACCGATTCGAACAACCAGTCGAAGGCGATCGGCTGCGTGTCGTTCGGTTCGAGCACGAACCGGATCTTCTTCAGGGGTTCGACGATCTCGTAGCGGATCGGGCCACCACCAAGAAGCTGGGGATCGTCCGACAGGCGACGGCTCATCCGGACGGCGAGCTGTTCGCGACCGCGCGACACACCCCCGTACGCGTCCATGACGTTCCGGTTGGTGTACTTGCCGAGGCCGAAGCCCAATTGCAGGCTGCCGTCCTTCGCCATCGCCTGGGCGCAGACCTTTTCCGTCCAGGCCAGGTCACTGGTTCCGACCACTGCCACTGTGTCGATGATCTGGTGGTTGAACAGTTCGTCACCCGCGCTCAGCGGGCCGATCGGATTCGCCATGATGTTTCCCCCAACTCGATTGTGCGGATGCGCAGGCTCAGACGAGCCAGCGCGAGATTGCATCGATCACGCAGGCCGGCTTGGTGCCACCCTCGATCTCGATGGTGACGCGCATGATGGTCTGGAGGCCACCGTTCACTTCGGTGACCTCGACCAGTTCGGCACCAGCGCGGATCCGCTCCCCCACCTTCACGGGCGACGGGAACCGGACCTTGTCGACGCCGTAGTTCACGCCGGCCGAAAAGCCCTGTGCTTCGACGATCTGGGGCAGGAAATAATTCGAGAGCGACATCGTGAGATAGCCATGGGCGATCGCTGCGCCGAACGGGCCGTCCTTGGCCCGTTCCGGGTCGACGTGGATCCACTGGTGATCCCCGGTTGCTTCGGCAAACAGATTCACACGGTCCTGTTCGATGAGAAGCCAGTCGCTGTATCCGAGATGGGTCCCGAGTGCAGCCTTCACACCGTCGACGCCGTCGAGAATCGTTGTCATCAGGACTCCTGGATTGACGAGCCCGGCGTACGACCGGCCAGACGATCGAGTGTTGCTTCCGCTTCGGCGATGATGCGGCTCACGAGTTCATCGGCGGTCGGGAGATCGCCGATGACGCCGACGACCTGTCCGGTCGGGAGAATGCCCGCTTCGAGATCGCCATCGCACAAGGTGACCTTGGTGAGGATGGGCGTGTTGCCCGCCATGATGACCTCGGCCCACGGAAGATCCATGCGCTTCTTCATGGCCAAGCCTTCGCGTGCCATCTGTATCCATGAAAGCCCCGTGTATTTGCGGAACTTCGCGGCGTTGAAGACCGCCTTGGGAACAGCGGTGATCGGCGAGGCGCCATCCATCTGCTCGACGAGGTCGGTGCGGATGACGCGGTGCGGCGCACCATCGATCTTCGTGGTGACGACCGTTCCGGTCACACCGGTACCGAGGTAGGCCTTCTTCACGTCGGCCGGAACCGCGGAATCGGAGGTGAGCAGGAAACGGGTTCCCATGGCGATGCCACTGGCCCCGTAGGCAAGGGCACTGACGAGACCGCGGCCATCGAAGTAGCCACCGGCAGCGACAACGGGAACGCGACCGCCGACGACGTCGACGACCTCGGGAAGAAGGAGGGACGTGGGAACCGAACCCGTGTGGCCGCCACCCTCGCCGCCCTGGACGAGGATCGCATCCACTCCCCATTCCATGACCTTCTCGGCATGGCGCTTGGCACCGATCGAAGGCATCACCTTGACGCCGTGATCGTGCAGGTAATCGATGAGGTCCTTCTTCGGCGCCTGAGCGAACGAGGCCACCGGAATTCCCTCGCGCACGAGCAGTTCGAGTCGCTGACGGACATCGTCGGCATCGGCGCGCAGATTGACGCCGAAGGGTGCGGTTGTGCGGCGCTTCGTCTCGGCGATGGCAACGACGAGTTCGTCGTACGTCATCGTTGCCGACGCGATGATCCCGAAGGCTCCTGCGTTGGACGTGGCCGACACCAGCTTCGGGCCGGCGACCCAGCCCATACCGGTCTGGACGATCGGGTAACGCGAACCCAGAAGTTCGACGAGCGAGGTGTTCAGCGCCGGATGCATCAGGCCGGCAACTCGCGGTCGCGGAACGAACGGGGATCGAGAACTTCGCGCAGCACGGTGAGTTCCTCATCAGTCGGAAGACGGGTGGTGGGGATGTCGGCGGGGATCACGAGTTCGAAACCGGTTGCGGCAACGACATCGTCGATCGAGACTCCCGGGTGCAGCGAGGCCACCCTCATGTGATGGTCCGGCGTGTTGAAGTCGTACACGGCCAGGTTGGTCACGACGCGTCGCAGCTCGTGATGAGCCTTGACCCAGTCACCCAGTTTCGCGGCACGGTCGTAACCGATACCCGAAACCGTGTCGACCTTCTCGACGAACACCCGGTTGGTCTGGTTGCCGATGAAGTACGAGGTCGTGTGGTTGATCGTGTTGCCCGGGGCACCGCGTACACCGAGCAGCTGCGCCTTCGGCTTCTCCCATGCACCGATGTTGGCGATGTTCTGGTTGCCGAACGAATCGATCTGACTGGCACCCATCACGACGTGACGACGACCACCCCAGAGCGTGTCGAACACCGAACGGAACGGAACCCAGCCTTCGACTTCCTTGTCGGTGCCACCAACCGGAAGGTTGTTGGCAACGAAGAATGCTTCGCCATCGCTGACCAGAAGATCCGGCTCGAAGGTGGCACGGGCGAGGCGGGCACCCAGCATCGGAATGGTTCCCATGCCGGAAGCGAAGATCTCGCCGTCGCCGCGGAACGTGTCGGCCACTGCGACAACGCAGATCTCGCCGAGGGTTGCGTCACTCATCGTGCAGCCACCGCCTTCTGGTAGTCGGCTTCGCTGCCGGAGAGATAGGTGTCCACGAATGCTTTCCAGGTTTCCGGATCACCGGCGGCTTTGGCATATTCCTTCTGGAAGGCCTCATCGCGCTCGTAATCGGGCTGGCAGTTCGTGAAGTGTGCGCCATTGGGCGCTTCGATCACACCGTCGACCATGGAGCGGTTGATCTTCATCGTGTGGAACGAACCACCCGAAACGAGTTCGGCGGTGGGAACGATCTTCTCGGCCGAGAGGAACCGGCGGCCGACAGCCGCCGCATTGAGGAACAGATCGTCGAAGTAGAGATCCGGTCCGAGGAACTGGGCGTTGCCGCGTTCGTCGGCCCGATTGAGATGCACGAAGGCCGCGTCGAGGGTCAGCGCGGGAACGGCGAGGAGTTCCTCACCATCGGCGTAGGGCGAGGTGACCGTGCGCAGGTCCGGCGAGTTCTTCACGACGTCGGAACCCAGACCGGCCCGGGTCGGAAGGAACGGAAGGCGCAAGGAAGCGGCATAGAGCCCCCACTGCAGCATGCCTTCGTCGTATTCGACGACCTCGGGGATGGATCCGGCCTGACGGGCGAGACGGAAGTGGGGTTCGAGCGCGATCGAATCGAGCGACACGAAGCCGTACACGAGCTTGCGAACCTTGCCGGCTGCACAGAGCAATCCGACATCGGGTCCACCGTAGGAAACGATGGTCAGATCCTTGAGGTCGGTGCGCAGCAGCGCCCGAACCAGCGACATCGGCTTGCGGCGACTGCCCCAACCGCCGATACCGATCGTCATGCCATCGGAGAGCGTGGCGACAGCCTCGTCCTCGGTCATGCGCTTGTCAGCCATTCATTTCCCTTTCCCGTGTTCGACGAAATCATCGCGGAGTTCGTCGGACACACCAGACAGATTGAGTTCGAACGTGAATCCCTGCTCGAAGCGATAGCTGCGCTTGACGTCCCAGAGATCAATGCCGTTGAGGCTTTCCTTCGCCGCACGGATGACCGTCGGCGACTTGGCGGCGATGCTCTCCGCGATGCCGCGTGCGGTGGCGAGAAGTTCGTCGCGGGGGACCACCTGCGACACGGAACCCCACGAGTGGAGTTGTTGCGCCGTGACATTTGCCGAGGTGTAGACCATCTCGCGCATCTTGTGCTGCGGGACCAGTCGGGACAGGTGGGTGGCGGCACCCAACGCGCCTCGATCCACCTCGGGGAGTCCGAAGAACGCGTCATCGGAGGCGACGATCACATCGGAGTTGCCGACGAGGCCGATGCCACCGCCGACGCAAAAGCCGTTGACGGCCGAGATCACCGGGACCGGGCAGTCGTACACGGCGGCGAAGGCGGCGAAGCAGCCCTTGTTCGCCCCGATGAGCGCCCCGAATCCTTCGGTGTTCTGCATCTCCTTGATGTCGACGCCGGCGTTGAAGCCCCGGCCCTCGGCACGCAGGATGACGACCCTGACGGTGGAGTCCTGACCCAGTTTCTGCACCTCGTCGGCGAGTTGGAACCACTCGGCGACCGTGAGCGCATTGACCGGCGGACAGTTCTGGACGACCTCGGCAATGCCGTCGGCGCCGACGCTGACTTCGATACCCATAGGGGGCGACGCTACTAGGTGATCTGACGGCTCGTCAGATGCGGCGGGGGCGCATAGGGTTCGCTCCTGACCGCAGCATGAGGGGATGGTTGACGTGGCTCTCGAGATCGACATGACCGGCAAATCGGTGTTCATCACCGGCGGCACCAAGGGCGTCGGCCGGGGAATCGCCCAGCGCTTCGCCGATGCCGGGGCGACCGTCATCGTGTGTGCCCGCAAAGAGGCCGACAACCCCCTGCCCGCCGATTGGCACTTCATCGCCGCCGATCTCCGCGACGGCGAAGCCGCCTGGGCTGCCGTCGATGCCGCCGCCGCCGTCACCGGGCATCTCGACTGCGTCGTCAACAATGCCGGCGGTTCGCCCCCCGCCGACTCGGCCGAGGCCTCGCCCCGTTTCTCCGAGCGCATCGTGGCCCTCAACCTTCTCGCTCCGATGTTCGTGGCCCAGCGCGCCTATCACCACATGAAGGATCAACCCGCCGGCGGTTCGATCATCAACATCGGCTCGATCGTGGCCCAGCGTCCCTCGCCGACCACCGCCGCGTACGGCGCGGCCAAAGCGGGCCTGAAGCAACTCACCACCACCCTCGCCATGGAGTGGGCCCCGAGCGTCCGTGTGAACTCCATCACCGTCGGCTACATCCTCACCGAACAGGCCGAGCTCTTCTACGGCGAAGGCGATACCCGTCAGCGAATCGAAGCACTCATCCCGATGAACCGCTTCGCCATGCCGACCGACATCGGCGACATTTCCGTCTGGCTGGCCTCGGACCTCGCCAGTTACGTCACCGGGGCCGACATCGCCGCCCATGGCGGCGGTGACCGTCCCACCGTCGTCGACGAAGGCGCCTCCTGAACCCATGATCGATCAACGCGCCGCCGACACCGAACTCGTCCGCAGATGGTTGGAGACCAACATCGGCGGAACCGTGACCTCGATCCACCGGCAGCCGCGCTGGCGACCGGTGTGGTTCGCGGATGTCACCGTCGATGGCGAAGTGCACGAGCTCGTCATCCGTGGCGATCGCACCGACATGCCCCTGATCTTCCCGCTCGAGCACGAGATGACCCTGCAGTCGTTGCTCCACGAACGAGGCATCCCGACACCGGCAGTGCGCGGCTGGATCGACGAGCCGATGGCCTACGTCATGGACCGCGTCGGCGGGCAACAGGATTTCACCGGGTGCACCGACGACCAGAGGGCATCCGCGGTCGACGACTACCTGCAGATCCTCGCCCGCATGCACACTCTCGATGTCGAATCCTTCGCCGCCGCAGGCATCATGCGGGCCGCGACCCCGGAGCAGTCCGCGTCGCTCGGCCTCGCCCGCTACGAAGAGGTTTTCCGGTCCACCAAGAACGGGCCGGACCCGTTCATGGAGTTCTGCCTCGGTTGGTTGCGCCGCAATCCCCCGCTTTCGCTCGGTCGCGAATCGGTCATCGCCTGGGATTCGGGTCAGTTCCATCAGGCCGACGGACGCATCGTCGCTGTCCTCGATCTCGAAATCGGCCACATCGGCGATCCGATGATGGACCTCGCGGCATGGCGGATGCGCGACACCATCGTCGGATACGGCGATTTCCCCACGCTCTACGCCCGCTACGAGGAACTCACCGGCACGTCGGTCGACGTCGATGCCCTCATGCGCCACCATTTCGCATTCACACTCACGAACCAACTCGCCCTCGGGCAGGCCGTACGCCAGCCCAACGCCGACACCGACCTCATGACGAACATGCAGTGGTGCTACGAGACCAACCTGTTCGCGACAGAGGCACTCGCCGAGATCCTCGATGTCGAGCTACCCACCATCGAACAACCCGACGCGAACAAAGGCCGGGCTTCCACACCGGTCGAGCACATGGCCACCGTTCTGCGCTCGCTCTCCGTGGGTGATGGTGCCGTCGACGACGAGTTCCTCCGCTACCGCCTGCGCGCGCTGTTCCGCGAGGCCCGTCATGCCGCGCGGGCGATCGAAGTCGGCGAGTCGGTGAGTACCGACGATCTCGACGATCTCGAGGAACTGCTCGGCCATCGCCCCGACAACTGGTTCGACGGCGAGACCGATCTGGAACGCTTCGTACTCGCCGACGCCGCCACCGGCGCATTCGACGAGACCCTGTTGATCCTGTTCCACAAGCGGAACCTTCGGGCCCACCAACTGCTCGGGCCGGCCGGATCGGCGATGGCCACCCATCTGCCGATCCAGACGTTTCGCTAGTTACGGGTGCTGACTGCTGACCGACACGACCTCACCGGTCATGTAGGAGCTGTAGTCGGAAGCAAGGAACACCATCACGTTGGCGATCTCCCACGGCTCGGCGCCGCGGCCGAAGGCCTCGCGCTGTTCGAGCTGCGCCAGGAGTTCATCACTGGT
This sequence comes from Actinomycetota bacterium, assembly GCA_009703925.1. Taxonomy (GTDB): domain Bacteria; phylum Actinomycetota; class Acidimicrobiia; order Acidimicrobiales; family Acidimicrobilacustridaceae; genus Acidimicrobilacustris. The sequence goes on from WLFD01000003.1 coordinate 10,553, forward strand.
GACCTTGGCGAGGAACGGGTGCATGGCGAGACTCGGGGCAACCGCATTGACGCGCACGTTGTGCGGTGCCGCCTCGATCGCCGCACAGCGGGTGAGCGCCATGACGCCCGCCTTGGCTGCGGCGTAATGAGCCTGACCTTCCTGGGCCCGCCATCCGAGAACGGATGCATTGTTCACGATGACACCGCCGCCGTTCTCGTAGAGGTACTTCAGCTCGGCGCGCATGCAACGGAACGTTCCGTTCAGGGTGACGTCGAGAACCAGATTCCACTGGTCGTCGGTCATGTCGACGATCGGGACCTCGCCGCCCAGACCGGCATTGTTGATGACGATGTCGATTCCACCGAGTGACGCCGCGGCACCGGCGATGAGCGCCTGCACGTCGGCTTCGACAGTCACGTCACAGGGAATGCCGACGACGCCGAGTTCGGCAGCGGATTCGGCACAACGACGCTCGTGCTTGTCGGAGATGACGACGGTGGCGCCTTCTTCGAGACAGCGCTTGGCGGCCGAGAACCCGATGCCCGTACCGGCGGCCGCGGTGACCAGGACCTTCTTGCCCGCCAACAGGCCGTGACCGGGAACGTAAACGGGTGAAGAAGTGCTCATGACGGGTTGGGCTCCTTGGGCAGACCGAGCACACGCTCACCCAACACATTGCGTTGGATCTCGTTGCTTCCGCCGTAGATGGTTTCGGAACGGGTGAAGAGGAACAGTTTCTGATCGAGCGTGAGCTCGTAGGGGAAGCCTTCGGCGATCTGGCTCTCGATGCCCCCGATGTCCATGGCCAGTTCGCCGAGGTCGCGGTGCCACGTACCCCAGAACAACTTGGAGATCGAAGCCTCGGGACCGGGGACACCGGTTCCCATGGAACGAAGAGCGTTCCATTGCATGAGCTTGAGACCGATCCATGCGCTCGCGAGACGTTGACGCATGATCGGATCGGACGAGGATCCGCGCTCCTTGGCCATGGCCAGGAGCTGGTCCATCTCGCGTTCGAAACCGACCTGCTGGGCCAACGTGGAGATGCCGCGCTCGAGGGCGAGAAGATCCATCGCGACGCCCCAACCCTTGCCGGGTTCACCGATGATGAGGCTGGCGTCGGTCACGGCGTCGGAGAAGAAGACCTCGTTGAACTCGCCCCCGCCGGTGATTTGGACGATCGCGCGCGACTCGACTCCGGGTTGATCCATCGGCACGAGCAGGAACGAAAGCCCCTTGTGGCGGACTGATCCGGCTTCGGTTCGGGCGACAACGAAACACCAGTGCGAAACGTGCGCAAGCGAGGTCCAGACCTTCTGCCCGTTGATGATCCACTGGTCACCATCGAGAACCGCTTTGGTCTGCACGTTGGCGAGATCGGAACCGGCGTTCGGTTCGCTGTAGCCCTGGCACCAACGCTCTTCGCCCCGAAGGATCGGCGGCAAGAAACGCTCGCACTGTTCAGGAGTGCCGTGTTCGATAAGCGTCGGACCGAGAAGGTTCTCGCCCATGTGATTGACACGGCCGGGCGCCTGGGCCCGGGCGTATTCCTCGGCCCAGATGATCTGCTGGGCGACAGTCGCGTTGCGCCCGCCGAACTCCGTCGGCCAGCCGAGACCGATCCAACCGGCTTCACCGAGCACGAGCTCCCAGCGCTCGCGGATCTCGAAACCGATCTCCTCGTCGCCGGGGCCGCCGCGACCCTTGAGGGACGCGTACTCGCCCACAAGATTCGCAAGGAGCCAGTCTCTGGCTTCGGTGCGGAACTCCTCGTCCGGGACTGTCGCAATATCGAGGGGAAGACCCATCATCCACCTACCGTGATCGGGGGAACTCGGCGTCCGACACTCCATCGGACACCTTCAACAAGGTGCCAATCGTAGGCCGAGTTCCCCGGGTGATCAGCAGTCGGGTCAGGCGTCCAGTTTCAGGAGGCGAGCGGCGTTGCCACGCAGGAACTTCGGCCACACCTCGTCCTTGAACGGGACGTCCTTCATCTCGGTCATGATCCGCTCGAGCGACAGGCCCATCGGGAAATAACCGGCGTACAGCACCTTGTCGGCGCCGCGGGTGTTCGCGTAGTCGATGATGCGCTGGTCATAATGCTTCGGAGCGAATGCCGAGGTCGAGTAGTGCAGACCGGGCCACTTGAGCATGAGCTTGACCATGAGTTCGGTCCAGGGCTGGCAGCCGTGACGCGAGACATAGGTGAGCTCCGGGAAGTCGTACATGACTTCGTCGATCAGTTCCACGTGCTGGCACGCGAACTTCAGACGCGGACCCGGGATACCGGTGCAGACGAACACCGGAATGTCGAGTTCGCAGGCCTTCGCATAGATCGGGTACATCTTCTTGTCGTTGATCGGCACCTGCGGGAAGCAACCGGCGGGGAACATCGAGATCGAGCGGGCGCCCCAGGTTTCATAGGCGCGCACGATGGCTTCGATGCCCTTCATGCCGTCGTTCGGATCGGCACCCACCGAAGCGACGAACCGATCCGGGAAGCGCTTGATCGCTTCTTCACCGGTGGCTTCGCCGCCTTCTTCGCGATGGCCGACCCCGACCATGCCCACGCCGACACCCCACTTGTCCATCTGGTCGAGGGTGTAACCGACCGGATCGGTGGTCTCGCGGAGTTCCTTCTCCTTGTCCGGCGGAGCCTTGAACATGTACTCGGCCGGGAACTCGAAATCTTCCTTCGACTCCGCGTCCTTCGTCTGCCTCGTGATGAAGGCGTACTGCGCCTTCAGATCGCGTGCCGGAAATCCGATCATCGTGTCGATGACGGAAATATCTGTCGGCATCCCCATTGCATCCCCCTGAAACGTTGATTGACCTAAGCAATCTACGTCAGGATCGCCGCACCCGGGAACGTCAGGATTCCGGGGTGAAGACCACGGGAAGCGACTCGATTCCCCGGACGAAATTGGCCTTCGCGTACACCGGTCCGGCCCCCGGAGCGATCCTCATGTCGGGGAAGCGGCGGGCGATCTCCTCGAACACGACCCGCACCTCGAGGCGGGCGAGATGGATCCCGAGACAGAAGTGGTTCCCGATCCCGAAGGCGAGATGATCATTCGGTGAACGATCCACGCGGAAGGCATCGGGATCGGCGAAGTGATCGGCATCCCGGTTGGCCGATTGGTACAGCATCAGGACCTTCTCGCCCTTCCTGATCATCGGGCCGAGCAGATCGGTGTCGCATGTCGCGGTCCGGGCGAAGTTCATCACCGGGGTCACCCATCGGATCATCTCGTCGACACCGGTCTCGAACAGTGTCGGGTCCTCGACGAGCCTCCGCCACTGGTCGGGGTTCTCGGACAGCACGACCATGGCACCGCTCATCGCGTTGCGGGTCGTCTCGTTTCCCGCCACCACCACGAGCACGAGGAATCCCAGCAGCTCGTCCTGATGGATGTCCTGATCCTCGGTGAGCACTCCGTCCTCGGCGGCGGCCACCAGTTTCATGACGAGATCATCGGGAAGTTCGGGAGGTGTCGTACCCGCTTCGAGCGCAGCCTTGTGATCGCGGTACAGGTTGCGGCGAGCTTCGAGCATGACCGAGAGGTACGTCGTGTACTCGACGAACGCCGTTGCGCCCGCAACCGCTCGGGGATCCTCGGGATCGGTCGCCACCGCCGCATTCATCATGTCGTCGGACCAGTGCCAGAACCGTTCGCGGTCCTCGACCGGGAGACCCATCAGCTCGGCGATGATCGTGATCGGCACCGGTACCGCTACGTCGGTGGCGAAATCACAGGATCCGAGCGACGCGATTCTGTCGAGGGATTCGCTCACGATCTCACGGATGTGTTGCTCGAGGGCCCGGATCGCCCTCGGGGTGAACCCGCGGTTGATCAGGCGACGCTGCTGCAGATGGCGCGGCTCGTCGAGACCGATCAACGAGAGGTCGTAGGACTGCTCCGGTCGGATTCCCTCACCAGAACAGAAGATCTTGTTGTTGAGCGAAACCTTGACGACATCGGCGTAACGCGAGATGACCCACAACTGGTTCTTCGCATCCCAGTGAACCGGGTCGTTTGCCCGCAACCATGCGTAGGTCGGGTAGGGATCGCCTTGGTACAAGGCCGGGTCGAGCACATCGATCTGCTCGCCGTCGACGGTCTGATCCTCGATGATCGCCATTGCGTACCCCTCACACTTCGGTCGGAAAAGGCGACCGTAGGTTTCGGGGTCATCGGCAACTAGGGACGAAAGGCCCAGAGGATCGCTCCCCTGGGCCTTATCTGTCGACATCGATTCGTGCGGTTCCGACTCCGGAACCCGAGGGTCTACTTCCCGAGAATGCGGTCGGTCTGCTCGCGCTGTTCGAAGATCAGACGCACCAGCCAGTACCGGAAGTACCGACGCAGCGACATCACGATGAACACGGCACCGGAAGCGACCGCGAGGGTGAGACCGAAGGTGCCCATGGCCGCGTAATCGGCAGTCCATGCGCCGCGGGTACTGCCCTGGATGGACAACCAGCTCACGAGCGACAGGATGATCCCGGCCAGAAGTCCGAGGCGGGCGAGGATCAACCAGATCCGCTCGGGATTGGACTTCCCTCCGTCGACTTTCAGGGAATCGACCTCACCTTGGAACTCCTGGAGGCGGGGTGACAATTCATTGGGGCTTTCGATGGTGCTCATTTGCTCCTCCAACTTTTTCTGGACATGTATGTGGGTGACTTGGATTGACTTAGGCGTGGGATGTTTCGGTGGTGCCGCCGAGGTACGCCTCGGTGAGTTCCTCCGCGATTTCGGCAGGTGGTCCGGTCCGGGTGATCCGACCGTGCAGCATGATCGACGCGATATCGGAGATACCGAGCACCGCCTGCGCGAACTGCTCCACCACGAGGATCGAGATTCCCTGCGATGCGAGTTCGGCAACGCGCTCGTACAGTTCCTCGACGATCAGTGGCGCGAGACCCATCGAGAGTTCGTCGAGCAGGAGCAGCGCCGGGTTGACGGCGAGTGCACGCGCCATTGCGAGCATCTGCTGTTCACCACCGGACATCGTGCCGGCGATCTGCTTGCGGCGCTCCTTCAACCTCGGGAACTGTGCGAAGGACCGATCCTGGATGTCGGAGAATGACGTCCCCGCATGGGTGAACATGCGGAGGTTCTCGGTGACGGAGAGGTTCGGGAAGATGCCCCGTCCTTCGGGAACAAGGCACACACCGGCACGGGCCAGCGAATCGCTGCTGACACCATTGACTTCGCGACCGCTGATCAACAATTGACCGGCACTCGGGATGATCTGCCCACTGCAGACGGCAAGCGTTGTCGTCTTGCCGGCGCCGTTCGGCCCCAGCAGCGCATGCACCTGGCCGGCTTCGAGTTTCAGGTTCACGCCGTGGAGCACATCGATCGTGCCGTAGCCGCCCCGGAGGTTTCGCAGTTCGAGAATCGGTGTCATGAGGCCTCCTCGACCGTTTCGGTTCCGAGGTAGGCAGCCTGGACAGCGCTGTTCGCCTGCACTTCGGACGGCGTTCCTGAAGCGATGATCGTGCCGAAATCGAGCACGTGGATGTACTCGCACGTGCCCATCACGAACGACATGTCGTGTTCGACGAGCAGAACGGCCAGACCTTCGGCGACGAACGTGCGGAGCAAGGTAGCCATTTCGGCCGTTTCCTCCTCGTTCAGACCGGAGGACGGTTCGTCGAGCAGCAGAACACGAGGATTGCTCGCCAGCGCTCTGGCCAGTTCCACGAGTCGGGCCGTACCGGTCGGCAACGTGCCGACCATGAACTCCGACACATCCGACAATCCCGTCTTCTCCAGGATTTCGTCGCACACGGCCGCCGGACTGAAGCCCGACCGATCCCATGTCTTGCGCTGCTCGGCAGCCACGAGAATGTTCTCGCGCGCCGACAGGCTGCCGAACACTTCGAGTTTCTGGAAGGTGCGGGCGATGCCGAGACGGGCCCGCTTGTACGGGTTCTTGCCGGTGATGTCCTTGCCTTCGAACAACACCTTGCCGCTTGTCGGCTCCTGCAGACCCGTGATCACGTTGAAGCACGTTGTCTTGCCGGCACCGTTCGGACCGATGAGACCCGTGACGCGTCCTTCGATCACTTCGATGCTGGCCCGCGAAACGGCCTGCAACACACCGAAGCGGACGACGACGTCCTTCGTTTCGAGAATCGGCGTCATGACATCACCTCCCTCGGCACCATCGGGTGCTCATCAAGATCGTCGGTCACATCGAGTATTCGATCGAGCTGCGAAACCTTGTCAGCGGTGAAGGGTCGGGTGAGCCCGAGATCGTTGATCTCGTCCTTGTCGATGTTCTCGGCACGGACTTTCGCCTCGAGCAGGGCCTTCTCCTCGCGTGCGTCCTGTCGCCACGGAAGCATCCCGGCAAGATCGCGTCCGGTGTAGAACACGGCGCCTTCGGGACGGTAGGCCATCGCGATGGCGGCGATACCGGGACCGATGAGTGCGAGCTGGGTGAGCCAAGCCGGGTTGCCGAACAGTTCGCTGATGGCCGGGAACGACGCCAACCCGAGAGCCCCCATGAAGGCGGCGATGGGATAGCGGACTCCCTGCACGGCGAGTAGCAACACGATCGGCAAGCCGACGAACATCGGGAACGAGTCGACCCGCAGCGCTCCTGTTTGCAGACCGAGCATGCAGCCGGCGAAACCGGCCATTGCTCCGGACAACATGAACACGACCATCTTTGTCGTCGTGAGGTTCACGCCGATCGTGGCCGATGCTGCCGGACTGTCGGACATGGCGATCCAGCGGCGCGCCCAGCGACTACGACGCAGCATCTCGAGCATGAAGAACAGCAATGCGAACGTGATGATCAGGAACATCACGAAGGCTTTGCGATCCACCGTGTCGGTGGAGATCGAGAATCCGAAGATCTTCAGAGGTTTGTAGAGGATTCCCGAGTTCGAGGGATCGAGCATCGACGGATGCCGGATGATGATCTTGTCGGTGAACTCGGCGAACGCCATCGTGGCAAGCGCCAGATACAGGCCCTTGAGTCGAAGCGCCGGTAGTGCGATCGCCAGCCCGAGCGGAGCGCAGACCAACATCACAAGGACGATTCCGATGGGATCGCCGTTCTGGCCGCCGAAGTGCGAGAACAGCACCGCACCGATTCCGGCGATGGCGAAGTTGGCGAAGCTCACCTGACCGGCCCAGCCGATCAGTGGCACCAACGACAACATGATGAGACCGAAGACGAGGAAGCCGGCACCGCGACCGAGCCACACCGACGATCGTTCGCCGAATGTCGTGCCCGAGAACCACGGGATCCATCCGTTGGCCCAGGCCCCGACGATGACGATCAGGACCACGCCACCAAGACCCGCCTCCCACGGCTTCGTGAGCCGCTCGGTGCGCTTGGTCAGCCGCACCTTGCCGGTCTCGAGTCGAGCCTGCGGAAGGAAGAGCAGGGCGATGAAGAGGATCACGCAGGGAATCGCTTCACCGGCGTAGCTCCAGTCCGTGCCGAACGACAGGAACGTCGTGGAGAACGATGTGGCGAGCCCGATGATCAGACCACCGATGAACGCCATCGGGATGCTCTTCAACTGGGCGATCGCCGCCGCAGCAGCCGCCACGATGATGATCAGAGCGAGGTTCTCGACAACGAGACCGGTCTCGGGAGCGATGAGGATGCCGGCAAGACCGGCGGTCATGCAGCCGAGCGCCCAGGAAGCGCCACTGATGATCGAGGGCTTGGCGCCGGTGAGTCCGGCGAGGCTGCGGCTGTCGACGACGGCGCGCATCGAGATACCGAGACGGGTCCGGTACAGGAGCCAGCGAAGGGCGACGGCCACGACGAGAGCGATGATCACGGTGATGATCCGGTGCCAGGTGGCGATAACCGAACCGAGTTCGACGCCCTTCGACTGCTGGTAGAAGTGGTCGAGCGTCCGGCCCGTCTTCGGGCTCCAGATGGTGAGAGTGATGCCCATGAACGTGAGCATCAGGCCCACGGTCACCATCAACTGGACGACAAGTGCGGCGTCGCGCAGACGGCGCATGATCAGTCGATCGAGGCCGATGCCGATCAGAGGCGCCACGATGCCGAGCGTGATGAAGATGCCGAGCAGGGTCGGCACGTGCCACTGCACGGTCACCTGCCAGTAGAAGAACGCCAGGAAACAACCGATCGCGGCATGAGCGAAGTTGAAGATGCCGGTTGTCGCATAGGTGACGACGAGCCCGCCTGCGGTGATCGCGTAGATGCCACCGAGGGCGACACCCATTACCAGGAACGTCGAGATGTTCTTGGAGTCGAGGAACGACGCCGATCCCCAGTTCTTGTTGATCACGAAGGCGAGGATCAACCCGACCACGGCCGCGGAAATCAACCTGGAATTGAGCTTGAACCGCATTTTTCCCCCTGCTGGTGCGGCTGCATGAATGTGGAGGGAGGGGCCGGTCCAGTCGAACTGGCCCCTCCCGGCACTACTGCACTACTGGACCGCTAGTTGACGGACTTCGCCGCTTCCTGCGGATCGAGCGTCACGGTCGAGACGTACTTCGGGTTGCAGTCGAGCGTGCCGACCTTGGCCGGAGCGACACGGACGAACTTGCCGCCCTGCATCTGCATCATGACCATGCAGTCGGAGAAGACCTTCGGGCCCGTACGGGGACCGATCCATCCGTCAGCATCGAACTGCAGCGTCTTCATGGTCTCGAGGATCGCGGCACGGGTGATCCCGTTCGCTCCCTTGGCGGCGACGATCGAATCGATCGTTGCCTTGAAGGCCATACCGGCCTGCCATGCCTGCGCACCGAAGGAATCCGGCTTGCCGTTCGAAGCCGTCACGTACGCCTGATCGGCGCTGTTGCTCGAAGCTTCTTCGAACGGAAGGAACTGCATCCAGACATAGGTGCCCTCGACAGCTGTGCCCTGTGCCTTGAAGTTGTCGGTGTAGCAGGCCAACGAGCAGCCCCAAACCTTCACCGAGTCGAGGCCCTGTGCCGCAGCTTCCTTGCGCATCTTGGTCATGACGACGTCGTTCGAGCCGTTGTAGACCATGTTGTCGTTACCGGCCTTGATGGCCTGAACGTAGGTCGTGAAGCCCGACTGCTCGGTGCGACCCGAGACCTTCATCGCGTCCGTGACATTGATGCCGGACTGCTTGGCGGCGGCGATCTGGTAGGTCGAAGACTGGATGGTCGTCGGGAGATCACCGGGGACGAGCCACAAGGCCGTCAGGCTCGGAGCCAGGGTCTTGAAGAAGTCGAACGTGCCGGTGAAGGCCTTCAGCTCGCGGCTACCGGTCAGGGTCTTGCAGGACTCGGCAACGGCCTGGATGATGAAGGCGGTCGGCGCACACTGCTCGTTGATGTCGTTGGCCAAGGCGGCGTAGTCGGGAAGTCCCGTTGCCACACCGGCCTTGTCGGCGCAGGTGTTCAGGACCGACGTGTCCGGATTGAACAGTGCGTTGCCGCCCACCATCGCAACTGCGTTCTGGCAGGCGTTGATGATGCCGTTCTTCGACTCGGTCGGATCGAGCTTGGAATCCCATGCCACGACCTTGAGCTGACGGCAGCCGATGCCGCCGTTGGCATTGACGTACTTGGCATAGGCGTTCATTGCGTCGACGTTGCCCTGGAACAATCCGGGAGCAAGTGCCGAGCCGGTGTCGGCCATGACCTCGACAGTGATCGTGTCGGCACTGACGCCGATATCGGTCGCTTCGAGTGTGGTTTTCGAACAAGCGGCATCTGCGGCCTTGGCCGGATCCGTTGTCGTGGGCGATGAATCGGAGCCACTGCGGCCACAAGCGCCGGCCACAAGACCAACGCTGAGCACCGCAGAAAGCAGTACTAGACGGTAACGCTTCACTTTTGTCCCCCCTGGGTTTGGTAACTGCATTGGTGAGGATAACCGAGTTCAGCGTCCCATGTGTGACGATTGCCACACGTGGGAGTTCACCCGGCTTCCGCAGTGCCCGGTCCCCCTGGATCCGGGCACTGTCAGCTGAAAGATCAGCTGGTGATTCCGCCGTCCATCACCATGATCGAGCCGGTGATGTAACGAGCTTCATCGGAACCGAGATAGGCGAAGAGGCTGGCCAATTCTTCCGGCGCAGCAACTTCGACGTTGTCTCGGGACATCTTCTTCATGCGGCCCCAATCGGCACCATCCGGAGGGATGAATGCGGAGTACATGTTGGTCTCGACGCCACCCGGTGCGACCGCATTGACGCGGATGGGCGTGTCGTATTCCGTCGCAAGGGCCTTGGTGAGCGCAACGACGCCACCCTTCGACGAGCAGTAACCGGCGCTCCACGGCTGTCCCATGATGCCGGCTGTCGATGCGGTGTTGATGATGACACCGACGCCGCGCTCGACCATCTGCGGAAGTACGCCGCGGCACATGAGGAATGTGCCGGTGAGGTTCACGGCGATCATCTTTGCGTACAGGCCGGGATCGACCTCGTGGCTGTTGGCGAAGCCGCCGATGCCGGCGACGTTGCACAGCACGTCGATCTGACCGAAAGCCTTGGTGGCTTCGGCGATGGTCGCCTCGACCTGCGCCCAGTCACTGACATCACATGCGAACGAAATCGCATTCGCCCCGATGCCATCGGCGGTGGCCTTCGCACTGTCACCGTTGACGTCGAGACAGGCGACCTTGGCACCTTCCGCAGCAAGACGCTGTGCAACCGCACGGCCGATTCCCGAGCCGGTGCCGGTGACGACGGCGGCCTTGCCTACATAACGCTGTTCCATGATTCCCCTGAAAAAATAGAGCGATTTGGTGAGTGAGATACGTGAGTGAGTGAGCGCTGACTCAGTCGAAGGTGAGCACGCCGCGGGCGATGCTGCCCGAGTGCATGTCGTGCACCACGTCGGCGAACTTCTCCATCGGGTACGTGGCCGAGACGAGTTCGTCGAGCATGAACTCGCCGCGACGGTAGAGATCGATGATCTGCGGGATGTCGCGGTGCGGGCTGTACGAGCCGGCGCGGGAGCCGATCACGCCACGCTCGTTCTGCGTGAACCGCTGATAGGGCAGTTCGAACTTGGCATCGCCACCCGGAGTTCCGATGATGACGACGGTGCCGCCCCAGTCGAGCATCTCGAGCGCGTTGGAGGTGACCGTCGGATGACCGACGACGTCGTAGACCCAGTCGACGCCGCCGGCGTTGAACGGACCGGAGAGTTCGGTGTCCGAATAGGGAACAAGCGTGCGTACCTGCTCGACAACATCGTCCGAACGTCCGTCGATGTAATCGGTGGCGCCGAAGGCACGAGCGAGTGCCTCTTTCTGCGGTTCGGTGTCGATGGCGATGATGCGACTGGCACGACGCACGCGGAGAGCCTGAATGGCGTTGAGTCCGACGCCGCCGCAGCCGTAGACGACCGCGGTGTCTCCCACCTGGACATTCGACCGATAGAGAACGGATCCGGCGCCGGTCATCACGCCGCAACCGACGAGGCATGCGGACGTGAGCGGAACGTCCTTCGGGATCTTGACGGCCTGGATCGCCTTGACGATCGTGCGCTCGGTGAAGACCGATGCGGCTGCAAAGTTCCAGCAGGGATCACCGTTCAGGGTGAACGGCTGGGCCATGTTGCCGAGGGTCTGACGACAACGCGTCGGCTTGCCGGCGGCACAGGCCTTGCACATTCCGCATGCGGCGAGGGTCGAGATGATCACGTGGTCGCCGACTTCGACGTTGGTGACACCGATGCCGATCTGATCGACGACGCCGGCACCTTCGTGGCCGAGCACCGCCGGAGCGGGCCAGCCGAACGCACCTGCGGCGGCGGTGACATCGCTGTGGCATACGCCGGCGGCGACGATGCGCACGATGACTTCGCCCGGACCCGGATCGCGAACTTCGAGACCGGTGAGAACTTCGGCGCCTTCGCCGGTGAACACGATGCCCTTCATGACTGCCCCCTGAATGAGTTGTTGTTGATTATGACGATGACTACTTGGTCAAGCTGACGGATCAGCTCGGCCAGATGATCGACTGCCATTCGGTGTAGGCGTCGAGGCCCCAGCTGCCACCGTCGCGGCCGATGCCGGAAAGCTTGAAGCCACCGAACGGTGTTTCGTGGTGGGTCTGCACGCTGTTGATACCGACGCGACCCGAGCGGATCTGCTTGGCGATCTCGAATGCGCGGGGCGTGTCCTGACTGAAGACGTAGGAGAACAGGCCGTAATCGCTGTCATTCGCGATTGCGATGCCCTCTTCTTCGGTGTCGAACGGAACCACGACCACAACCGGGCCGAAGATCTCTTCGCGGACAGGCGACATGGTGTTGTTGCAACCGGCGAGAAGTGTCGGACCGACGTAGAAACCGGAATCCATACCGGTGTCGCGACCGTCGACGACAAGCTCGGCGCCTTCGGCAACACCATTCTCGATGTGGCCGAGGATGCGCGACTTCTGCAGTGCCGAGATGACCGGACCGACCTGAGTCGATGCATCGAGCGGATCGCCGACCTTGAGGGCGCGTGCGGCACCGGCGAGTCGGGTCACGAGTTCGTCGTAGCGGCTGCGGTGAACGATGACGCGGGTGGGGGCGGTGCAGATCTGACCCGAGTGGAATGCCCAAACGCTGGCGATCCCGGCGACGGCCTTGTCTATGTCGGCGTCCTCGGCGACGATGCAGGCGCCCTTGCCACCGAGTTCATGAAGCTGACGCTTCATCGTGGGTGCACCGGCGGCGACGATCATCGAGCCGACGGCCGACGAACCGGTGAAGCTGACCATGTCGACGTTGGGATCGGACACGAGGTTGGCGCCGACGCTGGCCTGACCACCGGTGACGATGTTGACGACACCCTTGGGGAAACCCACGTCCTCGAGAATCTTCGCAAGCTCGATCACGCACAGCGGATCCTGCGGGGCCGGCTTCATGACGACCGTGCAGCCGACGGCGAGTGCCGGAGCGATCTTGCCAACCATCGAGGTCGTCGGGAAGTTGTAGGGAGCGATACAGGCGACCACACCGACGGGGACCTTGCGGGCAAGGCCACCCATGAGGGCACCGGCGGCGAGGGGCGTCGAGCCGATCGGCTGCGGAGGCAGCGGACGGCTGAGATCCTCCATCGCGCCACGGGCGTAACGCTCGAAGCGCGAGATCGCAACGGGGATCTGCATGAGCGAGCCGACCGACGAGGTGGCGCCGGTCTCGCTGATCACGAGGGGGATCAGGTCGGGCGTGCGCTTGGCGAGTTCCCGGCCGGCGGCGGCAAGGAGTTCGGCCCGTTCCTGCGGGGTCGTGCGGCTCCAGGCCGGAAAGGCCTCGGCGGCAGCGGCAGCGGCAGCGGCGACATCGCCGGCCGAAGCCTCGGGCGCCTGGGCCACAACCTTTTCGTTTGCAGGGTTGATGATGTCGTAGGTGCCGTCTCCACCGGAGACCCACTCGCCACCGATGAGTTGACGATATTCAGCGTTCTTGGTTGCCATGGGTCTGACGTTATGTCAGACGGCGCCGTGCGTCACACCGACGGCCGTCGGCAGCGGTTCGCCCACCTCTCCGCCGCCCGGGATCGGTTTCAGCCAGCGGTGGATCGAATCCGACCGGAGGTGTAATCTGACGGTTCGTCAGAAACCTGTCCGGCTCGCCGGTGGGTCCGGAAACTCTGTTGGAGGGGTCATGCTCGACGAGGTCATCAAGGGCGGAACAGTCATCGACGGTACCGGATCGGCCGGCCGCATTGCCGATGTCGGCATCCGCGACGGTCGCATCGTGGCCATCGGCGATATCGACGAGCCCGCAACGGTCACCACCGATGCCTCGGGCCGCATCGTGATGCCGGGCGTCATCGATGCCCACACCCATTACGACGCACAACTCCTGTGGGATCCGGGCGCCTCGCCGTCCGCGAACCACGGCGTCACCACCGTCATCGGCGGCAACTGTGGCTTCACCCTCGCACCGCTTCGCCCCACCGCTGCCGAAGCCGACTATCTGCAGAACATGATGTCCCGGGTCGAAGGCATGCCTCTCCCCGCACTGCAGCAGATCGACTGGAACTGGGAAACCTTCGAGCAGTATCTCGCCCGCTTCGAAGGCAGAATCTCGGTCAACGCCGGATTCCTCGTCGGCCACTGTGCTGTTCGCCGCTATGTCATGGGCCCCGATTCGGTCGGCAATGAAGCCACTCCGGAGCAGATCGACGCCATGGTCGCCGAGGTCCGCAAGGCCATCGAGGTCGGTGCCCTCGGTTTCTCCTTCACCCGTTCCGGCAGTCACAGCGATGGCGACGGACAGCCTGTCCCCAGCCGTTGGGCCACCGAAGAAGAACTGATGGCCCTGTGCGTCGAGACCGGCCAGCACGAGGGCACGACCCTCGAGGGCATCGTGCCCGGTTGTCTCGACCGCTTCGCCGACGACGAGATCGAACTCCTCGCCCAGTTGAGTGCCGCCGCAAAACGCGTCATGAACTGGAACGTGCTCACCATCGACAGCCGCGAGCCCGACCGGGTGGCCCGCCAACTCTCCGCCGGTGACCGCGCCGCCGAGATCGGTGGCCGCGTCGTCGCCCTCACCATGCCCGTCCTTGTTCCCATGAACATGAACTTCATGACCTTCTGCGGCATCTGGCTCATTCCCGGTTGGCAGGAAGCGCTCTCGGTCTCGGTCGAGGAGCGTCTCGCTCTCCTGCAGGATCCGGAAGCTCGGGCCCGCCTTCTCGCTGCATCGCATTCGGAAGAAGCCGGTATCTACCGCCGTCTCGCCGACTGGGAGGACTACGTCGTCGGTGACACGTTCTCACCGGAGAACGCGGGCTGCTCGAACCGGACCGTTTCGGCGATCGCCGCAGAGCGCGGCACCGAACCGTTCGACACGCTGCTCGACATCGTCGTCGCCGACGGACTGCGCACCATCCTGTGGCCGGCACCCAAGGACAAGGATCCCGCCAGCTGGGCCATGCGGGCCGAAGCCTGGAATGACCCGCGCGCAATGATCGGCGGCTCCGACGCCGGCGCCCATCTCGATCGCATGTGTGGCGCTACGTATCCCACCCGTTTCCTCGGTGACATGATCCGCGGCCGCAAGCTCGTTCCGGTCGAGCGTGCCGTGCAACTCATCACGCAGGTTCCGGCGCTGCTCTTCGGTCTCGTCGACCGCGGCACTCTCGAGGTCGGCAAGTTCGCCGACATCGCCGTGATCGATCCCGAGACCGTCGGTTCCGAGAACGCCCACATGGTTGCCGACCTTCCCGGCGGCTGCGAGCGACTCACCGCCGGGTCGTTCGGCGTCGAGCGCGTGCTCGTCAACGGCACCGTCGTGATCGAACATGGCGACGCCACCGGCAACGTTCCCGGAACATTGCTCAAGTCCGGCGTCGACACCTACACGGTTCTTCCGTAACGAAAACCGTCCCTTTCGGACGCCTCACATACGGGTTCTGCCCTTCAGTTGACGAAGGTCCTCCATGTGGGGACCTTCGTCACTTCCTGCCCCGAACCCCTTCTCGCCGGCTGTCGCCCATGTGATGATTCGAACGCGTCCTCGGGGGACGCTTTCGGACGAGATCCTCAGGAGCGATCATGTCGAGCGACAGGTACACCATCATCTCTGCCGATACCCATGCCGGCGGCAGCCATCAGCAGTACCGCGAGTACCTCGACGCTGAATGGCGCGATGAATTCGATGCGTGGCGCGGCCAGTACAAGAACCCCTGGAAGGATCTGCGCGACACCGACCTGCGCGTCCGGAACTGGGACGACGAACGTCGCGACGCCGACCAGCTGAGCGACGGAGTCGTCGCCGAGGTCGTCTATCCCAACACCGTGCCGCCGTTCTATCCCGGCTTCGTCCTCTTTGCCGGTCCCCCGACGTCCGATGACTATGCGAAGCGTCGTGCCGGCATCCATGCCCACAACCGCTGGATGGTGGACTTCTGTGCACGCCAACCCGAGCGTCGCGCCGGCATCGGACAGTTCTTCCTCAACGACATCGACGATGCCCTCGAGGACATCAGGTGGATCGCCGATCAGGGTCTGCGCGGCGGCGTGCTCCTTCCGAGCGTGGCCCCCGACGTCAAGTGGGTCGCTCCGCTCTACGACTCCGTCTACGACCCGATCTGGGCGGCCTGTCAGGACCTCGACCTCGTCGTGAATCTCCACTCCGGAACCGGTTCACCCAACTACGGCAAGTACGACGTCTCGCCCCTGCTCATGATCACCGAGGTCGGTTTCTACGGCCAGCGTGCGTTCGTGCACCTTCTCCTGTCCGGAGTCTTCGAGCGCTTCCCGCGACTCAAGTTCGTCATGACCGAAGGATCGGCCGCGGCGATCATCCCGCTGGTCGACCAGATGGACGCCACCATCCGGCGCGTGAACGAAGGCGAGATCGGCGAACTGAAATACACGAAGGAGAACGGCCTCCCGAAACTCGCCAGCGAATACTTCGCCCAGAACTGCTGGATCGGGTCGAGCTTTCCGAACATTCCGGATGCCGACGCCCGCAAGCGCATGGGCGAAGACCGATTCATGTGGGGAAGCGATTACCCGCATGACGAGGGCACTCCCCCGTTCACCCGCGAGCACCTTCGTCAGGTCTTCCCCGGCGTCGACGTTCCCGAGATGCGGAAGATCCTCGGAGAGAACGCGGCCAAGCTCTACGGCTTCGATCTCGACGCACTTGCGCCTCTGGCAGCGCAGTACGGCCCCACCGTCGACGAACTGCAGGTTCCGCTCACCTCGCTCCCCGAGGGAGCGAACGAGGCGCTGCTGCGGGCCGACGAGTACCTCCGCTCGGCCTGACACCTTCATTCGATTCGGACAGCAACAGAAAGAAGGGCCCGGGCACAAGCCCGGGCCCTTCTTCGTTGTTCAGTGCTGCTTACCCGACGAATGTCAGGCGTTGACCGGCGTGTCGGCCAGAAGACGGCCGAGGTGGAGAAGGCTTTCGGATGTTCCGCCGAGGAACAGTTCCTGCTTCTTGGCCCACAGGTAGTAACGGTGCAGCGGGTAGTCGCGATCGACACCGACACCACCGTGGAGATGCACACAGGCACGAACGACGCGCTGACCACCTTCGGAGGCCCAGTACTTGGCCGACGCCGCATGCTCGCCGGCGGGCAGTCCGTCCTCGAGGCGGATCGCCGCCGACCAAGCGGTGAGCTTGATCGCATCGGAATCGATGCGGGCATCGGCGGCACGCTGAGCAACGGCCTGGAACGTGGCGATCTGACGATCGAACTGCACGCGCTCCTTGACGTATTCGGCGGTCATCTCGAGGGCCTTTGCGGTCACACCCGACATGAGCAGTGACTGCGAGGCCTGTCCGTATTCGATGAGGCGATCGAGCGCATCGCGCCCGGCCACTCGCTGTGCCGCTGCACCCTTGAAGGTGACCATCGCGTCCGGGATGCCATCGGTGGCGTCCTGACGTTCGACGGTGACGCCGGGGGCGTCGGCGGCGATGAAATACATGCCGTCGGCGGCGGAAACGATGAACGCATCGGCAACCGTACCGAAGGGCACGCACACCTTGACGCCATCGAGAACCTCACCGGTCGCCACGAGCGCCGGCTGATGAATCTCGCCGACGAGTTCGTGAAGGGCAACGGTGACTATGCGCTCGCCCGACGCAAGACCGGCAAGGTGCTGCGGCGCATGCTCGGCGAGGAACGGTGCCGCCATTCCCATGACGGGAAGGGCCGGGATCGGAGCGACGGTCCGACCGACCTCTTCGAGAACGATCGCCACTTCGGTGAAACCGAGACCGGCGCCACCCTCGGACTCGGGCATGCCGATTCCGACGATGCCGAGTTCGGCGAGTTCACGCCAGAGTTCGAGATCGACGCCGGAGCCCGCCTCGATCTCCTTGAGGCGTTCCATGGTGCAGCGATCGGTCAGCACGCGGTTCGCAAGCGTCCGCAGTTCTTCCTGATCTGAAGTGAAAGAGAAATCCATGTTCGTCGTCCTTTGTACTTATCGAGCCGACCGGGGGAACCCGAGACCGAACATCGCGATGAGATCTCGCTGCAGTTCGTTGGTTCCGCCACCGAAGGTGAGGATGATGGTGCCGCGGATGCCGGCTTCGAGTCGGCTGCGCAGAATCGACTCCGGGGAATCGGAATCGACGTAGGCACGCGGTCCGATGATCTCCATGAGAAGTTCGTACGAGTCGAGATAGAACTCGGTGCCGAACACCTTGACGCTGGAGGCGTCAGCCGGGTGCAGCTTCTCGGTGCTTGCCGACCACGCGACCTTCCAGTTGGCGAGGCGCAGGTATTCGAGCTTTGCGTGAACCTTGGCAAGGTTCATCTGGACCCATTCCTGGTCGATGACGCGACGGCCATCGGGAAGCAGGGTGTTCTGGGCCCATTCGCGCACGTCGGTGAGGTGACGCTCGGGCATGCCGCTCGAGCAGAGGGTGACGCGCTCGTGGTTGAGCTGGTTGGTGATGAGACCCCAACCACCGTTCTCTTCACCGACGAGGTACTTGACCGGAACGCGCACATCGTCGAAGAACGTGGCGTTGATGTCGTGCTCGCCCATGAGGTGAAGGGGCTGGATCGTGATGCCCGGCGTGTCCATCGGGACGATGATCACCGAGATGCCCTTGTGCTTCTTGGCTTCGGGATCGGTGCGGACGGCGAGCCAGCAGTAGTCGGCGCCGCCGGCGAGGCTGGTCCACATCTTCTGGCCGTTGATGACGTACTCGTCGCCGTCGCGGACCGCACGGGTCTGAAGGGCGGCGAGATCGGTTCCGGCCTGCGGCTCGGAGTAACCGATGCAGAAGTGAAGGTCACCGGCGAGGATCGGGCCGAGGAACTCCTCTTTCTGCCAGTCGGTGCCGTAGTTCATGATCGTCGGGCCGACGGTGTTCAGCGTGAGCATCGGCACCGGGGCGCCCGCACGCATGGACTCGTCGAAGAAGATGAACTGGTCGATCGGGCCACGGGCCTGACCGCCGTACTCCTTCGGCCAGCCGATGCCGGCCCAACCGTCGGTGCACATCTGCTTCCAGACACGCTTGGTGGCTTCGCCGATGCCATGAGCGCGGGATATGTCATCCACGGTCTGATCATCGAGAAGATTGCTGTAATAGGTGCGAAGCTCTTCGCGAAGGGCTTCCTGTTCTGGTGTGTACCCGATCTCCATGCCGCCGACAGTAGCAACAGGTGATCGAAGTCACACAAGCCGGGCCAAGATGTTTCCCACGACCGATTCCGGACCCCACCCGAGGTGGCATTCATGAGCACTCCCCCAACGCAGGCCAACGATCCCGGGATCGCCGGTCGGCGGATACGGATCGTCGGATCCGGCCCGTTGGCCCGGACATTCGCCGACGATCTCACCGGCTACGGGGCCGAGCTCGTCGATTCCGGTCCCGGCACTCCCATCCGGGATCTCGATGCCTTGGTCTTCGCCCCGTGGGACCCCGCAATCATGAAACCCGTTGCGATGGCCGACCTCGGGGACGACGAGTTCGACGAGGCCTGGCAGCAGACGATGGACACTGCAGTTGCCGCGTGCATCGACGCCCGATCGTCGTTCCGCAATGGCCGGGGGTGCATCGTGCTGACGTTTCCGACCACCGCGTTCGCCGGCGGCGCCGGTTACGCGCATTGGGCCGCCGCGGCCGAGGGCGTTCACGTCCTTGCCAAGTCGGCTGCGCGCCAATGGGGCCCGGACGGCATCGCCGTGAACTCGCTCGCCGTCGCCCCCGAACTCGTCCTCGCCGATCCTGTTGCCGCCGGTCCGGTTTCGATCGCGACGCCGGCACGTCCCGAAGCATCGGCGGGTCCGGTGCTTGCGTTCCTGTGCAGCGAAGCGGCACACAATCTTGCCGGTCAGGCCCTCACCGTGGATGGTGGATCATGGATGTGAACACGAATCCGTCGCAACGACTCGCGGGACGCGTCGCCATCGTCACCGGCGCCGGCCAAGGTGTGGGCGAAGGAATCGCGAGGAAACTCGCCGCCGAGGGAGCATCCGTCGTGATCGCCGCCCGACGCGCCGCCACCGGTGAACCCGTGGCTCAGGCGATCCGCGATTTCGGCGGCGTCGCCGAATGCATCGTCACCGACGTCACGACCCGCGCATCCATCGAGGAGTGCGTCGCGCTCACCGTCGCCCATCATGGGGGACTCGATGTCATGGTCCACAACGCGTTCGCCGGTGGCGTCGCGAGTCGACTCGAGGAGACACCACCCGACGCCTGGTTCCAGATGTCCTACACCTCGGCATGGGCCGGTTTCTGGTGTGCACAGGCGGCGTTCCCGCATCTCGACGCGAGCGATGCCGGCCGCCTGATCCTCGTCACTTCACCGTCAGGGGTCGAGGGCAGCGCCAACATCCCTCTCTACTCGCCGGCCAAGGCGGCACAACGGGCGATGGCGAAGAGCCTCGCCCGCGAATGGGGACCGCACGGCATCACCGTCAACTGCATCGCTCCCGTCGCGGAGACTCCGGCACTTGCAGGGGCCTTCGCCCAGGTCCCCACATTGCGGGGCGCCATCGAAGCGCGCACACCACTCGGGCGCATCGGCGATCCGGTCTCCGACATCGGTGGTGTCGTGGCCTTTCTCGCCGGACCCGACGCCGGCTACGTGAGTGGCCAGACCATCGTGTGTGACGGCGGTTCCTTTCTCGGTCTGTGACGGCCGCGCCGGAAACTAAAGTCGCATCCATGCTCGAAATCTCCGAAGGTTCCATCGTCTACGGCACGCAGTTGCCGATCCAGTCCCAGAGCTCGCTCTATGCCGCCGCCTGGGAATCGTCGGCCACGCCGGGGGACCTTCTCGAGATCGCCCGTGCCGCCGATCGAAGCGGCTACTTCTATGTCGCCGTGTGCGATCACGTCGTGATTCCCCGCGACAAGGCCGCTGCAATGGGCCTGTGGTGGCAGGACTGTCTGACCACACTCGGGTTCCTCGCTTCGGCGACAACGAACGTCAACCTGCTCAGCCATGTCTACGTGCTTTCGTACCGTCATCCGCTTGTCGCGGCCAAGGGATTCGAAACCCTCGACCACCTTTCCGGTGGCCGTGCGATCGCCGGCATCGGCGCCGGTCACGTCGAAGCCGAGTTCGACACTCTCGGCGTTTCGTTCGCCGAACGCGGAGCACTCCTCGACCGCGATCTGCTGGCCTTCGCCGACGCACTCGAGAACACCTACGTCGACGACATGGGTTCGCTCCCCCGCCCCGCACAGTCGCCGCGTCCCCCGATCTGGGTCGGCGGCTCGTCCCGGCCGGCAATCCGCCGCGCCGCCCGCAACGAAGGCTGGCTGCCCCAGGGTCCGGCCACGCAGGAGTCAATCGACTATCTCCTCGCACAGCGTGACGCCGTCGGTCGGGGCAATGAGCCGATCGCCATCGGCCACGTTGTCATCCCGTACATCTACGTCGGAACCCCGAAGGGTGAGCGTCGTCAGCCCTGTTACTCGGGCTCACCGGAGCAGATCGCCGAGGCGATCCTCGCCGAGACCCCCCTCGCCGTGAACCAACTCCAGGTCAAGTTCGATACCGACAGCGCCGCCGAATATGCCGAGCAGGTCGAGGCCTTCGGCACCCAGGTCGGGCCGTTGCTCGCCCGCTGATCCCCGTTCAGCGCAGAGCAGCCGCAATGGTCGCGGCGAACGCTTCCGCGCCGGCTTGCGTGAGGTGGACACCATCGCTCACGAAGTAGTCAGGACGGCCGGACGCGATCGCATACCAATCGGCCACCACGACGTTCGGGCGACCCTCGGCGGCTGACCGCAACCGGTCGTTCGTTTCGTCCTGCCACCAACGTGGCTCGCTTGTGGTCACCAGAACGACCCGTTTCGAGCCAGCAAGTGCGTCGAGGGATCTGGTGAGGTCCGACACGGTCGGGGGGCCGTTCGTGCCCAGATTGATGACCACGTTCGGCCGGAGTGCGCCTCCGTTGGCCAGAGACCGGATGACGCCCGGCAGGACGGCGAACTGCCGACCGACCTCGGCGTTCACGGTGATCCCGGGAAGGATCGCCCGGACGGCGTTGAGTGCACCAAGGAGCACCGAGTCACCGATGGCGATCGTCGTGCTTCCCGAGCCGCCGATCGTGGCGGGAACGGTCACGGGCGGGGCGACCGTCGTGGAGGGCGCGACTGCGGTTGTGGGGGCGGTCACGGGCGCAACCGTCGTGGGAGCGATTGTGATCGGGGGGATTGTCGTCCTGTCGATGACGTTGCCGAGGGCGTCGGTGGTGATGCCCGAAAGATCGACGCCGGGAAGCGATCCCTTCGAGGGTTGCGCGATCACGAGCATCACGAGCATCACGACGGCAAAGATCCCACCGACCGCGGCAGGCCGGCGGGCCCGGGGCGGTACGAGTCCACCCGGTTCGTTGCGACGGGCCCACCAACGCGAGAGCGCGCCGTCGCGCACCGGCATCTCGACAAACCGATAGGACACTTCGGCGATCGCCATCGTGAGTGCGAGGCGCACCGCCAGGAGCGTCCAACCGGTCAGGGGAAAGTCGATGCCCGGTCGCGTGAGGACGAAAACCGGCCAGTGCCAGAGGTAGATGCCGTAGGACCGACGCCCGATCCAGATCAAGGGAGCCAGAGCGAATCCCTTGGAGAGGAAGGTGCCACACGGGTGTACCAAGGCCACGATGACCGCAAGCGTCAGAAGGTCGAGAAGGACGAATCCGCCCTGATAGATGAAGGGCGCGAATTCGTTGACCCACATGATCATCAGGACGATGCCCAGCATGCCGGCAACGCCGATGGCGGTGATCGCCTGCCGCGCACGCTTCGCTATCTGCGCCCGCATCAGCCATGGGGGCGCGGCCATGGCCAGTCCTGCACCCAGCAGCACACCGGCGGCGCGCGTGTCGGTGCCGTAATAGACGCGCGACGGATCGACACCGGGTTGGAAGAGCACGATCGCCAGAACTGCCGAGGCCATCGCAAGCACGCCGGTGATCATGAGCATCCGGTCGCGCCGACCGCGCGTCACCCGCCAGATCGCAGCGAGAAGAACCGGCCAGACGATATAGAACTGCTCCTCGACCGCCAGCGACCAGAGATGACGAAGCGGCGACGGACGCCCGATCGCTTCGAAGTACGACTGATGAACGATGATCTGATACCAGTTCGTTGCGTACAGAAGCGCACCGACGAGGTCGCCGCGCACCCGGGCCAACTCGCCCGGCACGAAGATCACCCAGACCACGGTGACGACAGCAGCAAGAGCGAACAGCGCAGGTAGAAGGCGACGGGCCCGGCGGGCCCAGAACGCGAGATAGGCCGTCCCTCCGGTGCGCTCCCGTTCGGACATGAGCAGTGCGGTGATCAGGTAGCCGCTGATGACGAAGAAGATCTCGACACCCAGAAATCCGCCCGGCAATCCACCCACTTCGCCGTGATAGAGCACGACGGCGATGACGGCGAGAGCCCGCAATCCGTCGAGTGCCGGCATGTAGCCGATCGCCGAACCGGACGCGGATGACCGCGGACTCGTTTCGGGTTCGGAAGAAGTCGTGCTCATCACCGTCGGAGGGGGGAAGAATCCTCCGCGGGCGCGGAAGAAGTGAACACGATCTTACGGAGGGCCGGGGCGGTCCGGGGGTCACTCCCGTCCCGATCGGCGCCACAGGTGCGGCGGCTAACGTCTTCGTTCCATACCGTTTTCAGGGGGAACAATGGCAGCACAGGAACTCTCAGATGTGAAGGATTATCCGGTCAAGGTCGGAACCTTCCTGTTCACGATGGTCGAACCCCATCCCGGGCACGAGGTCGCGTACAACCGCTGGTACGAACACGATCATTTCTTCTCCGGCTGCCTCGTCGGCCCCAACGTGTTCGCCGGTGATCGTTTCGTCGCCACGCGCCGTCTCAAGGACCTGCGTTCGACCGACACCAACGACATGACCTCGGATCCCCTCCGCGGTTCGTACCTCGCCGTCTACTGGTGGCTCGAGAACACCGACGAGGAAACCAACCGTTGGAACGTCGAGAACGTCAACAAGCTGCACACCCAGGGCCGCATGTACGCCGAACGCGACCATGTACACACCCTTCTCTACGACATGAAGTGGAACGTGCAGCGCGAGCCCACCGGTTGCACCATCGATCTCGCACTCGATCACGGTTACCCGGGCCTTGTCGTCGTCGCCGGTGATGTCGCCGAGGGCCACACCCATGCCGAGGTCGAGGCTTGGTTCAAGGACACCTGGCTTCCCGACGCCATGTCGAAGCCCTGGGGCCCCGAGCTCGTGGGCAGCGGCACCGTCATTCCGCTGTCCGACGATGCGCCCGCCGACGTGGTCCGCGCCGCCGCCGGTCCGAACCGTTTCCTGCAGCTTCACTTCCTCGATCACGACTCGGCCGAAGGCTGGGAAGAGGGCTACGCCCGCATCGGTGAAGCGATGGAGGCGAGCGGACTCGCCCACCACGTGTGGACCGCTCCGTGGCAACAGACCAATTTCGGCACCGACGACTTCACGGACCAGCTCCGATGAGCCCCGCACCGCTCACCGGACAGCGCATCCTCCTCACCGGCGTCACCGGTCAGGTCGCCGGCCCCCTTTCGCGCAAACTCGTCGCCGCCGGCAACACCGTCTTCGGCACCGCTCGATTCGCCGATGCCGACTCGCGGGCCAAGGTCGAGGCCGACGGAGTCATCCCCGTCGCCATCGACCTCGAGACCGCCGATTTCGACAACATCCCCGACGACATCGACTACGTGATCAACATGGCCGTTGCGAAGTCGAACGACTTCGACCGGGATCTGGCTGCGAACGCCGAAGGTGTCGCCTTCCTCATCGAGAAGGTCGCCGGAGTCAAGGCGTTCTTCCACTGCTCCTCGTGTGCGGTGTATGAACCCAACGGTCACGTCGCCCACGTCGAAACCGATCCGCTCGGCGACAACCATCGCAAGATGGGATTCATGCCGACGTATTCGATCTCGAAGATCGCCGCCGAAACCGCAGTGAAATACGCATCGCGTCGCTTCGGAGTCCCGTCGGTCATCGCCCGCCTCGATGTGCCCTACGGCCCGAATCACGGCTGGCCGCAGATGATGGTCACTCTCGCCCAGATGGGTATTCCCACCCCGATTAGCCCGGATGCGCCGAATACGCATTGCTTCCTCCACGACGACGACATCTTCTCGAGCATCCCGTATCTGCTCGAACAGGCTGCAGTCCCCACGCCCATCTACAACTGGTGTGCACCGGAACTCGTCAGCATCGAGGAATGGACCGCGGAACTCACTGCCCTCACCGGCGTCGAGATTCCCCTCGTCATCACCGATGCATGCGTGCCGCCAAATCCCATCGACCCGTCGAAGCTTCTCGGTCTCGGCTGGACCCCGTCGGTCTCGTGGCGCGACGGCTTCCGCAAGAACGCGGAGACGTCGTTCCCCGACCTCTTCAAAGGCTGAACATGCTGCGCAACGAGAAGATCCTGATCACCGGACCCGCCGGCCAGATCGCGTTCCCCATGGCGCGCGATCTCGCCAAGGACAACGAGGTGTGGGGTATCGCCCGCTTCTCCGATCCGTCGACGCAGAAGATGGTCGAGGACGTCGGCGTCAGAACCCTCAAGGTGGATCTGGGCGAATGTGACTTCACCGAGTTGCCCGACGATTTCACCTATGTCCTGCACCTCGCGGTGGCACAGGTCCCCGGTTTCGATTTCGATGACTCCATCCGCACCAACGCTGTCGGTACGGGCATGTTGCTCCAGCACTGCCGCAATGCGAAGGCCGCTCTCGTCATGTCCACGCATTCCGTGTACCGGCCCCCCGCCGACGGCGACCCGTGGCATGTCTTCCACGAGACCGATCCACTGGGCGAGGTGAACGCCGCCCATTCCCCGACGTATTCGATGTCGAAGATCTCGCAGGAAGCGGTGGCCCGGGCCTGCGCCCGCATGTTCGACCTTCCGGTCACCATCGCCCGCATGAACGCCAGCTACGGCCCCGACGGAACCGGCGGCCTTCCCATCATGCAGATGGATGCGCTCATGGCCGGCAATCCGGTCACGACCCGCTGGGATCCGTGCATGTACAACCCCATCCACACCGACGACATCACAAGCCAGGCCGAAGCGTTGCTCGTCGGTGCCACCAACGAGACCACAGTCGTGAACTGGGCCGGCGACGAGTCGGTCAGTGTCCAGGAATGGTGTGCCTTCATCGGCGAACTCGCCGGCATCGAACCCGTCGTCAATGTCGTGGAACAGCCCGGCACCCTCCGTGGCTCGGTCACCGACAACACCCGTCGCGCTGCCCTCACGGGGCCGTGCAAGGTCGGTTGGCGGGAAGGCATCCGTTCGGTGTTCGAACAGCGTTACGGCAACAGGTGATGGGCGATCTCACCGGTCTGAACATTGTCGTGACCGGAGCCTCGTCCGGCATCGGCGCAGCACTCGCCGTCGAAGCCGTACGCCGCGGCGCCCGAGTTGCACTTGTGGCCCGACGGGGCGATCGACTTGCCGAGGTGCTCGAGCAGTGCCGGGCGTATTCGGCCGATTCGGTGATCGAGGTCGCCGATCTTGCCGATCTCGACGGGATCGAGCCTCTTGTCGAGCGACTCACTGCCGCGCTCGACGGGCGCATCGATGTACTCGTCAACAATGCCGGCGTTCCGAAGCGACGCCGAACCGACGAGATGTCGCCCGAGGATCTCGAGGGCGTCATGCGCATCAACTATTTCTCGCCGGCACGGATGACGCTCGCCGCACTTCCGGGCATGCTCGAGCGCAATGCCGGGCACATCGTCAACGTGTCGTCGATGGGTGTCCACATGGCGGCGTTCGGCGTGAGTGCGTACTCCGCCAGCAAAGCGGCCCTTGAATTCTTCACCGAGGGCCTCTACGTCGAGCTCGGCAAGACCGGCGTGCGGGCCCACCTGTTCGTCCCCGGCACGACCATCAGCGAGTTCTCGACCGAGAAGCCGGGGAACAACAAACCGTTCCCGTCCGATCCGGCCACATCGTCGACCAGCGAAGAGGTGGCGATCGCCCTTCTCGATTCGCTCGACACGGAGGCCTTCATGACCTTCACCTCACCGAGGGAAGAAGCAACGGCGGCCAATCGCAATGCCGACGTCAATGCCTGGCTCGCGAACATGCGAGGCGTCTTCAGCGGAATGTGAGATCGATCATCGGTTCGTCGGAAGGCCGGTATGGCGCCCCGACGAACCGATCGATGAATCAGCCCTGCGGGTTCCAGAGGGCCGGCCAGTCGTTCGTGCGGAAGGTGGCATCGGTGCCACCGTCGCAGAAGATGACCGAACCGCAGAAGAAGCGGGCGTCGGGTCCGAGGAGGAACGCCAGAAGGCCGGCGATCTGTTCTGGATCACCGGCTCCGCCCATCGGGATCGATGATGCGAACATCTCCATGCCCGGGCGGATGGTCGGATCGTCGTAACCCTCCTGCACCATCGGCGTGGCGATCATTCCGGGGGCGATGGCGTTGAGCGTGATGCCCGCGCCGGCCCACTCCGGGGTGATGGCGTTGCGACGGACCCACTTGGCCAGTGCATTCTTGGTGGCCGGATAGGCATTGATCGAGTCGCCCTGATCGGCAACAGCCCGAGCAGCCTCTTCGTCACCCAGCAGACACGCATTGACCAGATCCATCGAGTAACCCGGCTGACAGGTCGTCGAATTGGAACTGATCGCAACCGCTGCCGACGGAGCACCGGCGGCGAGAAGTGGCCGCAGGCCCTCGAGGAGCCTCACCGAGCCGAAGTAGTTGACCGACACGAGAAGCGAGGCAGGGCGACCCGGGAGTCCCGAGATGCCTGCGCACGGGACCAACCCGTTGAGTACGCCACCACTGAGTTCGGCGATCCGTTCGATGGCTTCGGAGCGACCCGCTTCGGTGCCGAGGTCGACTTCGACCTCGGCATTCTTCAGGTCGACCCCGATGACTGTGTGGCCGTCGGCGCGCAATCGGGTGGTAGTTGCCGCCCCGATTCCCGAACCGGCTCCGGTGATCGCAATGGTTCCCATCGGGGTCAGCTGCGTCCGGAGACGGCGTCGACGATTCGATCGGTGTTGGCCTGACCCTCGAAGAGCTGACGAAGCAGCCACATGCGAA
The DNA here is from genome assembly GCA_009703925.1 of Actinomycetota bacterium. Taxonomy (GTDB): domain Bacteria; phylum Actinomycetota; class Acidimicrobiia; order Acidimicrobiales; family Acidimicrobilacustridaceae; genus Acidimicrobilacustris. The sequence continues at coordinate 38,528 of WLFD01000003.1, forward strand.
GGAAACGAGCCAGCGAGTAGCGCAGGAAGATCGCAGCGCCGAGCACGGTGAGTGCCCCGAGTGCGACGGCCAGCACGATCATCGACTGGACGTCGCGAACGTCATCCAGATTCCCCGACGAGACGTAAGCGACGAGAGCGCCCACGACACCGCCAACCATCAGGAGGAAACCAATGATCTGGAAGAGCGATTCGCGGCTGGCGCTGCCCGTCTTCAGATTCATGTCGGACACATCAGCCTTGAACTGGTCGATGCGATTGTTGTTTGTGTCTTCAGTGTTTTCCATGACCTCACGAGCCCAGGTAAGCGGCGGACAGTTCATCTTCAAGCTCAGCGGGTGTTCCCACGCGGGTCACATTCCCGTGAAGCACGATCGCGGCGTAATGGGCAATGCCCAGAACCGTTCGAGCGAATTGCTCGGACACCAGGATCGATACTCCCTCTTCCGAGACCTGAGCAACGATCTCGTAGAGGTTGGCCACGACAAGCGGGGCCAATCCCATTGACAGCTCATCGAGCAGCAACAGCGCAGGGTTGACCGACAATGCACGGGCCATGGAAAGCATCTGCTGCTCTCCGCCCGACATCGTGCCGGCCAACTGCTTGCGACGCTCTCCCAGCCGGGGGAACCGCGCGTAGGCGATCTCCTCGACGTCGGACAGCGACACTCCGGCCATGGTGGCCATCCAGAGGTTTTCCCGAACCGTGAGGTTCGGAAAGACTCCCTTGCCTTCGGGAATGGTGCAGAGACCCAACCGGGCGAGTTGATCGGCGGTGGCGCCGTTGATCACGCGACCGGCGACACGTACCTCGCCGGCGGTCGGCTGCAGAAGGCCCGAGCAGACTTTGAGGATCGTCGACTTGCCGGCACCGTTGGGCCCGAGAAGGGCAACCACCGACCCCTGGGGAACGACGAGATCGACGCCGTGCAGGACCTCGATGGGACCGTACGACGCCCGCACACCGGCGAGTTCGAGCAGTGGCCCGTTGCCGTCGTGGCTGGAGAAATGCGAAGCGGAAATGTTGGTGCTCATCCGACACTCTCCGGTGCTCCGAGATAGGCATCGATGACGACAGGATCGGTGCGGACGTGTTCAGCCGAACCGCTGGAGATGATGCGCCCGAACTCGAGCACATGGATCGTTTCGCAGACATTCATGACGAGGTCCATGTCGTGTTCGACGAGGCAGATGCCGAGTCCGTCTTCCGCCGCGAGTTTGCGCAGAAGTTTGCCGAATGCTTCCGTTTCGTCTTCGGTCTGACCGGAGGCGGGTTCGTCGAGCAACAGCAGACTCGGCTGGATCATGAGGGCGCGGGCCAGTTCGACGACGCGCGCATTGCCGGTCGGGATCTCCCCGACCTCGCGGTCGGCCACATCGCGCAGACCGACCAGGTCGATGATGCGGTCGGCTTCCGCCGTTGCATCCATCCGCCCGCCACCGATGGACTTCCAGCGATTGCGGATCTCGCCGGCGACGCGGATGTTGTCACGGACCGAGAGCGAGGTGAACAGTTCGAGTCGCTGGAACGTGCGGGCCAGACCGAGACGGGCACGCTTGTGCGGAGCGAACTTGGTGACGTCCTTGCCGTTCAGCATGACCGAACCGGACGAGACGCTCTGAAGACCGGTGATCGCGTTGAACAGCGTCGTCTTGCCGGCACCGTTCGGGCCGATGAGGCCCGTGATGCTTCCGGGTTCGATGCTGATCGACACGTCATCGAGGGCGACGTTTCCGCCGAAGCGGACCTTGACTCCGACAGTCTCAAGCAGGGGCATGAGCGGGCTCCCCTTCGTGGAGGACGGGTGCAGCGACGCCGAGTGCATCGAAGCCGAGAACGGATTCCATCTCGTCGAGATCGAGCTGTGTGTACGCCCGATCGATTCCGATGAATTCGGCGGGAGTGGGCGGGGCCACACCCGCCTTGGCGTAGGCACGCTTCTTCATGATCGCTCCGCCGAGCGGCGGGACCACGAGGAGGTTGATTGCCGTGAGGATCACGAAATTCCAGTTGGTGAGGACATCGGTGGCGGTGAGCAACCAGATGCCGACTTCGAATCCGATGATCGTGAACATCAGCGGCCGGGCCTGCTTGATGTCGTTCAGCCCCTTGACGATGTCGGTGACCGCACCACTCGGGTTCTTGCCCATCGTGATTCCGATGGTGGCTGGAAGCACGGTGACGGCGCTGATCATGAAGGCGAAAATGGCTTGGATGCTGGCGTAATCGGCACCGAGTTTGGTGAGCGTGTTGGTCATCGCCAGCAACGAACATCCGAGGAACAGACCGGCCAGGAGCGCACCCGAGGCGTACCCGATGCCGCCCACCACGGTGACCATGAGCAGCGACAGGCTGAGGAAGATGTCGAAGCGCTCGGCGCTGACGGCACCGAGTTGTGCGGACATGAGGACGCCTCCGAGGCCGGCGACCGCTGCCGACAACATGAAGACAGAGAGCTTGAGTCGGACAACACTCATGCCGAGCGTTGCGCATGCAGCCGGGCTGTCCTTCATTGCTGCAAGTCGACGGCCGTATCCACTGTGGCGGATTGCGACGAGGCCGATGGCGAGGAGGGCGAACAGGACCGTGACCAGCGTCAGGAACGCCTTGTCGGAATTGAAATCCACCGGACCGATCTTCGGACGGGGAATTCGCAGGGTGCCACCCGGGAAGATCGTGAAATCGCGACCGAAGAGTCGGCGGGGATTACCTTCGCTCAGCACCATCTTGGAGACGAACACTCCGAAGGCCATCGTGGCCAGCGCCAGATAGAGACCTCGGAGGCGCAGCGCCGGCAAGGCCACCACCGCGCCCACGACGGCGCAGACGAGAGAGGCGAGAACGATCCCCCACAGCGTCATGCGGGCGTCGAGACCGGAGCCGGTCGTGCCGAAGTGGAAGACGACGATCGTTCCGATGGCACCGAATGACAGCGCCGCGAGATTGATCTCGCCGGCGAGACCGGTGAGCAGCACGAGCGACAAGGCGATCATGGCGAGTGTCATGCCGTAGGCGAGCGTCTTCATGGGCGACGGCTGCATGATCGTCTGCAGGCTGAACATCACGACGACCAACACCAGCGCCGCTATCCATGCCGTGCGCATCGTCGGCATGTGGAAGCGCTCGCGGGTGCGGAGCACCGTGGTGCCGCGGAGCCGGTCCTGCGGGAGGATGATCAGGATGATGAACAGCATGATCATCGGGATCGACTGGCGGAAAGCGCTTGTCCAGGTCCAGCTCGACGGGAAGTAGGCCACGACGTAGTAGTTCGTGAGACCGAGGACGATGGCGCCCACGAACGTGCGGGGAAGAGACTTCAGGCGTCCGAACATCGCGGCGGCGAACGCGTCGATGACCAGCAACGTGAGTGCATTGGCGCTCATGGAAGAACCCGTGATCGGCGTGATCAGGATGCCGGCCAGTGCGGCGAGAAACGCGCCACCGGCCCACGAGATCGTTGCGAGTCGCTCTGGTCGACCGCCGTTCAGCTCGAGGAGTTCGGGATCATCCACGACGGCGCGCATCGCCACGCCCGAACGGGTGCGGACGAAGAGGAACCGGATTCCGGCGGCGATCCCGAGGGCGAGTACGAACGAGATGATCTCGTGCCACGTGATGCGCACACCGAAGATCTCGACGATCGCGTTTGCTCCGAAGAACTTCTGGAAGTTGCGGGGCGAGCTGGCTGTCGGGTTCCAGACCCAGGTGGCGAGAGCGAGAAATCCGAGCATGACGCCAACCGAGACGACGATCTTGGTGACCTCCGAGGTGCCGCGGAGGTTCTTCATCACGACCTGATACAGGACCGCACCGAGGGCAGGGGCGAGGACGCCGAGGACCACGAGGAGGGCGATCGGCGCAGGCCAACCCCAGCCCCAACGCAGTTGCCAGTAGGTGAAGGCCGCCAACATGGCGATCGCACCCTGGGAGAAGTTGAAGATTCCCGAGGTGGTGTAGGTCACGACAAGGCCGGAAGCGGCGATGAAATACACGCCACCGAGGACAAGACCCAAGATGGTGTACTGCACGAACTGCTGCACCTGTTCGTTCCCCCTGTCTCCGTGAAGAGACCCTACGCGTTGGTTTGAAGGCGTGTGACGGACGACACCCTAGTGTTCCGAACCGGAACCTCTGGATGCCTCGATCACGAGACCGTGACTCTAGTCACCGCAACCGAGGCACTACAAAGTTTCCCGAGTGAAGTATTCATCCCGGATTCGGGACTAGTTCACCTGCCGGCCGCTCTCGCCCCAATACCGGGCCCGGAGGGTCTTCTTGTCGGGCTTTCCGAGTGCACTCAGAGGAATGGCATCGACGAAATCGACACTCTTCGGCGCCTGCACCGTGCCCTTGGCTTCCTTGACCAGAGCAACCAGTTCGTCGGCATCGACGACATGTCCCGGGCGCACGACGACGACGGCCTTGACCGACTCGCCCCACTTCTCGTCGGGCACCCCGATGACCGCCACCGCCGACACCCCGGGATGGGCCGAGATCACGTCTTCGACCTCGCGGGGATACACGTTGAAGCCGCCCGTGATGATCATGTCCTTCTTGCGATCGACGATGTAGAGGAATCCCTCGTCGTCGGCTCTGGCGACATCGCCCGTGTGCAGCCAGCCGTGGGCGAAGGCTTCGGCGGTCTGTTCGGGCTTGCCCAGATACCCCTTCATGTTGAGGGGTCCGCGCACACAGATCTCGCCGGGTTCACCGTGGGGAACCTCGTTGCCCTCGTCGTCGAGCAGCGCCACGTGGACCCACGGAACCGGACGGCCACAGCTGGCCAACCGTTCGAGGTTGTCCGGATCGTGATCCTCCTTGCGCAGGACGGTGATCGTCATCGGACATTCCGCCTGGCCGTAGAACTGGAAGAAGATCTTGCCCATGCGGTTGATCGCCTCGGACAGGCGCGTGGGCGAGATGGCAGCGGCGCCGTAGAAAATGGTCTCGAGACTCGAGAGGTCGTACTGATCGAACTTCGGATGATCCAACAACACGTAGAGCATCGTCGGCACCAGCATCGTCGCCGTGATGCGATGGCTCTCGACCGTCTGCATGAACTTCTCGGGATCGAAGCCGGGAAGGACCGTGAGTGATCCACCCTTGAGCAGGGTCGGCGTGAAGAACGCGGCACCGGCATGGGAGAGCGGCGTGCAGATGAGGAAGCGGACCTCGTCGGGCCATTGCCACTCGGCCATCTGGATCGTGGTCATCGCTGCACCACTGCTGTACGTGCTCATGATGCCCTTGGGCTTGCCGGTCGTACCGCCCGAATAGGCAATACCCGAGAGATCGCTCCCGTTCACGATCGGTGCCACCAGACGTTCCGGCGTGAAGGTGTTGGCAAGGGCATGCAGGTCCTCACCGAAGGTCGTCGGCCCAAGCGCCAGCACGTGCTTGATTCCCGGTGTCCTCTTGGCCAGTTCCTCGGCACGCTCGGTGAAGTTGTCGGGATCGAAGATCAGCACCTCGGCACCGCAGTCCTCGAGCACGTAGGCCTGATCCTCGAGCGAACCCATCGGGTGCAGCGGTGTCGTGCGGTTCGCGTTGACCTGACTCGCCGCCATGTTGAACAGCACCTCGGGACGGTTGAGCGCGAGCACCGACATCTGCGTGCCGGCGTTGATGCCCTTCGAGCGCAGCGCCTGCACGTAGCAACTGACCTGTTCGCTCATCTCGCGGGCGGTCATCGTGCGATCGCCGATGTTCACCGCCGGCTTGTCCGGGTTCTTGCCCAGTGCATCGATGATGAGATCTGCGGCGAAGACGGGTCGGTACAACTGCGAGAGATCGTTGGAGGCGTCGGTCATGAAGCCGAATGTAGGCCACGCTCGACCCGGTCGGGGCTGCGAGCGAAATCTTCGGAGACCCGATCGAGCAGGACACTCAGATCGCGGAGATCGTTCTCTCCCCAGCCGGCGAACGTCTCCGAGATGATCTCGTCGGTCGCCTCGCGGTAACTGTGGATCGCGCTTCGGCCCTCCGGGGTCAGTTCCACGATCCCGGCCCGCCCGTCGGTCGGGTCGGCGGTGCGGCGCACGTACCCGACACCGGAGAGTTCGCGTACCTCCCTGCTTATGAGCGGTGCTTCGAGATCGGTCAGCCTGGCCAGCAGCGAGAGCCGGACGGGTCCGGACTCCCTCAGTTCGGTCAGGATCGTGATGGCCGGACGCGAGAGCACGACACCGGCTCGTTGGGTCCGATAGCGAGCGGCAACGCGACCGTTGCTGATCCGGGAAATCCGGACCAACGCCTGTTCCACCCGCCGGAGATCATCAAGTCGACTCACACCGCGCACGGTAGCGCGAATTCAACCGCCATGTGACGGATGACACGTCAATCCCAGTAGGTGCCCTCGAGCATCTGCTCGAGCAGTGGCCGGAACATGATCAGATCATCCGGTTCCGCCGGAGCGGCCATCTGGCCGTATTCGATACTGCGCACGCTCGTGCGGACCGAGACGATGGCGAAGCGGAGTGCCGCAAAGACCTCGAACCATTCGAGCGCCTCGACCGGGTGGCCGCTGTATTCGGTGTAGAGGGCCGCGAGTTTCCCGCGCTCCATGAAATCCGGAAGGCCCGGCATTCCGTAGGTTTCCGCGAGATTCTGAAAGAAGCGGTGCAGGAAGATCATCCACGCCAGATCGACGCCGGCCGGCCCGACGCACACCATCTCCCAGTCGAGCACCGCCGTCGGCACGGGACCCTCGAAGAGCATGTTGCCCAGACGGGCGTCGCCCCAGTTCAGGACGGTCGGACCGGTGATCGTCGGTCGGTTCGCCTCGAGCCATTCGAAGGTGCGCTCGATGAGCGGATAGTTCTCTCCGTTGCGGGCCCATTCGTAGTACTCGCGCTCGTGCCCGAGATGCTGGTCGAGAGGATCGGCACCGAACTTGCGGCGCTCGAGGAACGACAGATCGGCATTCTCGGTCGTGATGGTGTGGAGCTCGGCAAGGGTCCGGACCGAGTTGCGCTCCATGAGGTCGCGCTCGGCTTTGGTCATGTCGGCGACCCAACCGCCGAACACATACGGCGGAACATCGGTCGGTGCCACACCTGGAAGTCGGTTCATGACAAGGAACGGCACGCCGAGCCAGGACTCGTCGAGTTCGACGAACGGCACGGCCGGAACGGGAACCGAGGTTCGCCCGGCTGCCAACTTCATGGCGTTGGCCTGGAGTTCGATGTCGTAGTTCTGGAAGACGGGAAACAGCGACGGCAACGGCGCCATGCGCGCCACGAAACTTTCCGATCCGTTCGGACCGACAACGTCGAAGAGGAGGCTCTCGCTCGACATGCCATTGTCGGGCGCGTGAACATTCTCGAG
>WLFD01000030.1 GCA_009703925.1 Actinomycetota bacterium
CACATCGTTGCCTCATGGGCCGAATCTGCCGGCAATGGAAGAGGCGCGATCGATGTGGTGGTTGCCCATCCCCCCGCACAGGAATCACTCAATGTCGTCATTCCGTGGAGCAACAAGCGTTTCCAGTACACGTCGAAACACCAGGCCCGGCCGGTCGCCGGAACGGTCGAGTTCGATGGCGAAGTCCGTTCGCTCGGCAGCGACGGGGTCGAAGCTTGGGGCGTCCTCGATGTCGGACGCGGTCGCTGGCCGTACTCGACACGGTGGAACTGGGCGGGCGGTGCCGGCCGGACAACCGACGGGCGGGTGGTCGGGTTGCAGTTCGGCGGGAAATGGACGGAAGGCACCGGATTCACCGAGAACGCAATCGTGCTCGATGGTCGGCTCATCAAGTTGGGGGCCGAACTCGAGTGGAGCTATTCGTGGGACGAGCCGCTGAAGCCGTGGCGGGTTCGCTCCGACGCCTGCAATCTCGATGTCACGCTGACGCCGTTGTTCGATCGCCACGCCCGAACGAATCTGTTGGTGCTCTCGACCGAAGTCCATCAGGTGTTCGGACGTTGGTCGGGCGAAATCCCCGACGATGGGGGCGGAACTCTCGAAGTTCGTGACATCGTGGGTTTCGCCGAAGAGTCCCGGTCTCGTTGGTGACAGAAGCAGATTCCGGCCAGAACGGCACTTGCCAAAACGGTAATGAATGAGGGACGACACGCGATGACAATCGATCGACGAGTGGTGGAATCGAATCAGGCGGTGCGGATGGCGTTGCCGTTCGACGACGAGCAGGATTTCCTCGATGCGCGGCGAGGATTTCTTGCCGAACTCGACGAGGTCCTCGTGCGTGACACGGATGGGCGCGTCGTGTGGGAGCTCGAGTCCTACGGCGAAGTATCGGGGGAGTCTCCCGACACGGTGAATCCCAGTCTCTGGCGCCAGGCACAGCTGAACCTGATCCACGGGTTGTTCGAGGTCGTCCCCGGGATCTACCAGGTGCGCGGACTCGACATCTCGAACATGACGATGGTGGAGGGCGATGAAGGCGTGATCGTCATCGATCCGCTCGTCTCGTGCGAGACGGCTGGGGCAGCCCTTGCGCTCTATCGCTCGGTGCGTGGTGATCGACCCGTCACCGCAATGATCTACACGCACAGCCACATCGACCACTTCGGTGGCGCCCGCGGCATTTTCGAAAACGGCGATCCGGGCGATATCCCGATCGTTGCTCCCGAACACTTCCTGACCCACGCCGTGAGCGAGAACCTCCACGCCGGCACGGCCATGGGTCGGCGCGCCACGTACATGTACGGCGCGATGCTCCCGAAGGGCCCGGAGGGCGTGATGACCGTTGGCCTCGGTCCGGGCACATCGATCGGCACGCTCTCGTTGATCCCGCCGACAATCGACATCACGACGACGGGTCAGGAGCTCGTTCTCGACGGTGTCCGCATCGTGTTCCAGATGACACCCGGAACCGAAGCTCCCGCCGAGATGAATTTCCACTTTCCCGATTTCCGGGCGCTGTGCATGGCGGAGAACGCAACGCACAACATGCACAACGTCGTGACCCTCCGGGGCGCGCTCGTGCGCGACACGCACGCGTGGGCGTCGTTTCTCGACCAGTCGATCGAGATGTTCGCCTCCGAATCCGAGGTGTCGTTCGCGTCGCATCATTGGCCGACGTGGGGTTACGAAAACATCGTGTCGTACCTGTCGAAACAACGCGACCTGTACGCCTACATGCACGATCAGACGCTTCGACTTTTGAATCAGGGTCACACCGGCGTCGAGATCGCCGAGATGGTCCAACTGCCACCGACTCTCGCCGAGTCGTGGCATTGCCGCGGTTATTACGGATCACTGAATCACAACGTCAAGGCCGTCTACCAGCGCTATATGGGCTGGTTCGACGGCAATCCCGCCCATCTCTGGCCGCATCCTCCGGAGGAAGCGGCGAAGCGTTACGTGGACTTCATGGGCGGAGCGTCAGTTGTTCTGGCGAAAGCACAACAGTCCTACGACGAAGGTGACTATCGCTGGGTCGCCGAGGTGGTGAACCATGTCGTGTTCGCCGAGCCACAGAATCGGCAGGCGCGGGATCTGCTGGCACAGACCTATCTTCAGCTCGGATTCGGCTCGGAGAACGCGACCTGGCGCAACTTCTTCCTGACCGGAGCGATGGAACTCCAGGCCGACGCGATCGACTCCGGCAATCGTCCCCGTGCGCTCGAGTTGCTGTCGCATCTTTCGGTCAGCCAGATCTTCGAAGCGATCGCAATACGCCTTGACGGTCCGCGCGCGGTCGGGACCGATCTCGTCATCAACTGGACGATCGCAGAGTCCGACGAGCGCCATTTCATCCGTCTGGAGAATGCGGTTCTCTCGCACGTCGAGGGACGACTTCACGAGTCGGCCGATCTCTCGGTCTCGATCCCCAAGTCACAACTGCTGTTCGTGATGTTCGGATTCGTGGCGCTCGACGACCTCGTGACCTCCGGGGCCGCGACGACGACTGGAGAAATCGGAACGTTGGCGCGGCTACAGGCACTGCTTGACGCCCCCGATCCGGATTTCGCGATCGTCACACCCTGACCGACCGTTTCCCGCTGGAGATTCCTGTTCCCGGGTCAGCGGTTCACGACGTAGGACGTCATGGAGAGCGATCCGAAGGCGTAGCCCTCGATCAGGGTCTGTGCAGTGGTGCCGGCGGCAGCGGCAATCCCGGCGATGTACGCGAGCGGAAGAAAATGCTCGGGAGTCGGAACGGCGGCAGACCAGTCCGGATGATCGAGCAGTTGGCCGATGGATGCCGGATCGGACGTCATGATCTCGCGGGCGCGCTCGTCGAATCGCCTGGTGGAGTCGTAGCCGCCGTCGGGTGAGGACCAGTCGATGCGACCGAGGTTGTGGACGACGTTCCCGCTGCCGATGATCATGATCCCGAGCGCGCGCAGCGGTTCAAGAGCCACGCCGAGGGCGAAGTGATCGGCAAGCGGTTTCGACGCGTCGATCGAAAGTTGGATGACCGGAACATCGGCTTCGGGGCGCACATGGACGAGAACGGACCATGCGCCATGGTCGATTCCCCAACTGTCGCGATCGAGTTCGACGCTGTGCGGAGCGAGCACCTCGGCGATCTCCTGCGCAAGGTCGGGATCACCAGAAGCGGGATACTGCACAGCGAAGAGTTCGTCCGGGAACCCGTAGAAATCGTGGATGGTGCGGGGTGACGGCATTGCGGTAACCGCCGTCGCGTTGATGTACCAGTGGGCGGAGATGACGAGGATGGCCCGCGGTTTCGGGGAGTCGAGGCCGAACGTCTGCCACGACTCGGTCCAACGATTCGTTTCGACTGCGTTCATCGGGCTCCCGTGCCCGAGAAAGGCGCTGGGCATCGCGATATCGCTCATCGACGTTTCTCCAGGGGATCCGGTGAGGCGGCAATCATCACCGCGGCCATCCGGACAGGTTCGGCACCGACTGCACTCCAACGATGGTTCGTCCCCCGCTGGACGACAACGTCGCCTGGTCCGAGTTCGGTTTCGATCCCGTCGGGCAACTCGAGCCGCATCCGTCCGCCGAGGATGACATCGATGTCGATCGTGTTCGTGGCGTGCCATCCCTCGTCGGCCAACGGAACGCCCGAAACCAGTTCGATGAGTCGGAACGAGACGCCGCCGCCGACAGGTTCGAGATGCCAGCCGGCCGGGCCGTCTCCGCCCTGGGCCGTGTCGCGGACCGGTCCGCCGGTGAGCCAGAGATCGGTGAGGGTCGACATCGCTCCGTTGACGCCGACGACGGCGCCGCCGTCGATGGTGGGAGTGCCGGTGACCACGCGGCGGGCGGGGAGGCCACCGCGTCTCGGGGCAACGAGGTTTCCGTGGTCCTCGGCGATGTGGAGCGACGGATCCGGGCGGAGCATCGCGACGAAATAGGTCCAGCCGTGTTCGTCGGCAGCTCGCCATCGATGGGGCGTGCCGCGTTGGATGACGCATTCGCCGGCGTTGATCGTTCGCTGCCCGTCATCGAGTCCGAGGATCACCGAACCTTCGAGAACGACCATGAAGTCGAGCGTGTCGGTCGCGTGCATCCCCGGCATCTCGGGATCGTCACCGTCGACCCGAAGCCAGGTCTCGTCGGGATGGGTGCCGGGAGGTACGCCGGGCATGCGGATGATTCGGGCGCTGACACCCCCGGGGGGCGGTTCGAGAGGGAATCCCTTCGACGTCCGGTCGGGATCGTGGTCGAGTTCGAGCGGCCAGCGGTCGGCCCAGAGGACCTCGCTCACGCCTACGGAGTCGAACTCGATGCTGTTCGGTGCCGTGCCGTCATGGGTGAATACGGCTCTGCCGCCCGGATCGAAACCGGTGACGACCCTTCGCAATGGCATGAACGGGATGGTAGGTCCGGGCCGACATCCTTCCCCGGACCCTGCCAACATGACGGTCGTCGCTTTTGTACGACGTCGATCACCCGGGGGAAGAGCAAATGAAAAATCGTCATGTTCGTCGTTGGTCGGCGGTTGCGTTGGTGGTGCTTGCGGCGGCAGGTTCGTTGACGGCCTGTTCGTCCGGTTCGTCGGGCGGTTCGGGATCCGCGACCACAACGATCGTTCCCGTCACACCTCCCCGCGAGGACGCCGTGTCGAAACCGGTGATCACGGGACCGGTGACGGGTGGCAACGGAAAGCCGGTACTCGGGCCGGGCGGATTCGATCTCGCCTCGGTCGGGTACACCGAGGAGGAGTTCTTCCAGTCGGGAACCGCGAACTCGTACACCTCGGCCGTCCCGCTCGGATCCGACGGTGTCTGGAACATGACGACAGCCGCAACGGCGCCGTACACGACGCGCATCGTCGTGCGCCGACCGACCGACCCCTCGAAGTTCAACGGGACCGTTCTGGTGGAGTGGCTCAATGTCTCGGGTGGCCTCGACGCCGGCCCGGACTGGACCTACACGCACGTCGAACTGATCCGCAGCGGTTACACGTGGGTCGGAGTTTCCGCCCAGTCGGTCGGCATCGTCGGCGGTGGCAACGCGTTGGGCGCTGCGCTTGCACTCAAGAACGCCGATGCCGTGCGATACGCGTCGCTGGCCCATCCGGGCGACGACTTCTCCTATGACATGTTCAGCCAGACCGGCGCAGCCGTGTGGTTCCAGAATGACGCGGTCCTCGGTGGGCTGGAACCTGAACGCGTCGTGGCGGTCGGCGAGTCCCAGTCGGCCTTCCGACTGACCTCCTATGTCGACGGCATCGCACCGCTCGTCGACATCTATGACGGATACCTGATCCACAGCCGCGGCGCTGTCGGTGCCCGTTTCGCCGAGGGTCTTGTTCCGGCCGACCCGACGTTCATCCGCAGCGATCTGAACGTGCCGGTCCTGAACTTCTCGACCGAGACCGATCTCGTCGGGCGGGGGCTCGGCTACGAGCGGGCGCGGCAACCCGACACCGATCTGTTCAGGGGCTGGGAGGTTGCGGGCACAGCACATGCCGACGCCTACAACCTCGGCATCGGTGATTCGGACAACGGCGACGGAGCCGGTGACGCCGCATTGTTCCAAGCGATGCTCACGCCTTCGGCGGAGGTGTACGGCGGAATCATCTCGTGCGCGTCACCGATCAACACGGGTCCCCACACCTACGTCCTGCGCAGTGCGGTCGTGGCGTTGAACGACTGGATCCGCACCGGGGTTGCGCCCTCCACCCGTCCGAGGATCGACGTGTCCTCACCGACGAGCCTCGCTCTGGCCTCGAACGGTCAGGTCCTTGGCGGCATCCGCACACCCCAGGTCGATGTGCCGGTGGCGGTGCTCTCGGGGCTCGGTCAGACGGGGAACAATTTCTGTGGTCTGTTCGGAACGACGGCCCCCATGGCGGTCGAGACGTACATGCCTCAGGGACGCCAGCCATTCATCGACTCGTGGCTCTCGTCATTGGACGAAGCGGTGACCTTCGGAGCGATTCTTCCCGCCGACGCCGAACGACTTCGATCGGTGGTTCAGAACGCGAATCTCGGAGCGGCCGGTGAGCGAAAGGTTCCGATGTGACAACGCAGATCCTGCGCGCCGGCCTGCGGTTCGGTGAGGGACCGCGATGGCACGATGGTCGTCTCTGGTATTCCGATTTCTACGACCGTGCGGTTCACGCCATCGATCTCGACGGGAACGACGAACGGATCGTCGAGGTCGCGGGGCAACCATCCGGTCTGGGTTGGCTGGCCAATGGCGATCTGCTGATTTCGTCGATGATCGAACGCAAGGTGCTTCGTTGGGACGGCTCGAACCTTTCGCCGTACGCCGATCTTTCTGACCGGTTCACGTGGCACGGCAACGACATGCTCGTTGACAGCGCCGATCGCGCGTATGTCGGCAATTTCGGTTTCGACTACGAGACCTTTCTCCAGGTCCACGGCTTCGAAGGTCTTCTCGGTGAACCCGGTCCGACGCCGGCGGCGATCTGCATGATCGACCGCGACCGGTCGGTCACCGTTGTCGCGGAGGACATGATCTTTCCGAACGGCATGGTTCTGACGCCGGACGGCAAGACCCTCATCTGTGCCGAAACGCTCGCACTCCGACTCACCGCATTCGATGTGGCGTCCGACGGAACCCTTTCCAACCGACGCGTGTGGGCCGACCTCTCGGAACAGTTGGGTGCACCCGACGGGATAGCGCTCGACGCTGAAGGAGCGGTCTGGATCGCGGCGGCCTCGACTCCCCGTGCCATGCGGATCGCCGAGGGAGGCGAGGTTCTCGAAGCGATCGAGACTTCGCAGAGTTGCTTCGCCCTGATGCTCGGCGGGCCGGAAGGGCGGCATCTGTTCATGATGACGGCGCCGGCTTCGGAATCGTACGAAGTTGCCGACAGGACCGACGGAAAGATCGAGATGGTCGAAGTGTTGGTGCCACACGCAGGAACGCCCTGACCGGGAATCCGGGCGGACGAGCGACTGCTCTCAGGTCGGGGGCATGCACATCCAGCCGCGGCGAACGAGTTCGTCGGCGAGCAACTCGTCGGGAAATGCCGCGACCGCTTCGGCCTGCTTGTTGGCAACCCGTTTGGCAGTGCGTTCGGCGCTGATCCGGGTGGATTCGACGGCCTCGGCAGCCTGTTCGGTGTCGAGCTCGCCTTCGCCCGCGAGCAGGCGGGCGATGAGTTCGGTCGCTTCACCCTGGGTGAATTTTCCGCCGGCCTGACGCTGCGTGAGCCCATAGATGTGGCGGGCTTCCTTGAACGACGAGAAGCCGGCGCCCTCGAGGAGAGACGCAATTTCTTCGACCTGACGATGTGACGCAGGTGGGCCTGATTGTTGTCCGAATGCCATGTGACGAGCCTCCCATGTGATGTGTAGCGCGACTGGGCATTGGCGGAAAGGGGCGCAGGTACCACTACAGTGGTCGGGTCGTTCCATTTCGGGAGCGTCGCCGCTGAGCCGCCATCGACCCCTTGCAACCATCGAGTTGCAACATTCACCGGGTCGAAGCTTTCCCAGCGGACCTCAGTATGGAGAGTTACCCCATGGCGGCCAACCGCCCCTCAAATTCAAATTCCACGGCCGGCGCGCGCGCTCGGTCGTTGTCCGGCTCGTCTGCAGCACCCCGTGGTCCGCTGCCGAGCATCGATTCAACCAACGGCTTCGCTGCGCTCGGCGTGCCGGTCTCGCTGTGCGGGATGCTCGCACGCGATGGCATCAAGGAGCCGTTCCCGATCCAGTCGGCAACACTTCCCGATTCGCTCCAGGGTCGCGACGTCCTCGGACGCGGTCGCACCGGCTCGGGAAAAACTCTGGCCTTCGGCCTTGCCGTGCTGACCCGACTCTCGGATGAGCGTCGCGATCGCAAGCCGGGTCGTCCCCGCGCTCTGATCCTTGCGCCGACCCGCGAACTCGCGCTCCAGATCGACGCGACGATCGCTCCGCTCGCCCGTGAACTCGGATTGCGCACCACGACGATCTTCGGTGGTGTCGGCCAGAACCCGCAGGTCAACGCGCTTCGCAATGGTGTCGACGTCGTCGTCGCCTGTCCCGGTCGTCTCGAGGACCTCATCACCCAGGGCCACGTGAAACTCGACCGCGTCGAGATCACCGTGCTCGACGAGGCTGATCACATGGCCGACCTCGGGTTCCTCCCCGGCGTCAAGCGCTTGCTCGATCGCACCCCCGACGACGGTCAGCGGCTGCTGTTCTCCGCCACGCTCGACAACGGCATCGATGTCATCGTCAAGCGGTACCTCACGAATCCGGTCACGCACAGCGTCGACTCGGAGGAGTCCCCCGTCAGCACGATGACGCATCACGTGTTCCACGTGACCCAGAACGATCGTCTCCCGGTTCTTGCCGATCTCACCTCGGCCCCGGGTCGCACCATCGTCTTCACCCGCACGAAGCACCGGGCGAAGCAGTTGACGCGTCAACTCAACGCCCACGGCATCACCACGGTCGAGATGCACGGCAACCTGTCGCAGAACGTCCGTACGCGAAACCTCGCCGCCTTCTCCGAAGGCCGTGCTGCGGCAATGGTCGCCACCGACATCGCCGCCCGCGGCATCCACGTCGACGACATCGCCCTGGTGATCCATGCGGATCCGCCCATCGAACACAAGGCGTATCTCCACCGTTCGGGCCGCACCGCCCGCGCCGGCAACGAGGGCACGGTCGTGACCCTCGTGACCGAATCGCAGCGCAAAGAAGTTTCGCAACTGATGCAGAAGGCGAAGATCAAGCCGATCATCACCGTCGTCACCCCCGAATCGGCGATTCTCGCCGAGATCAAGCCGGGTCAGCGCCTGCGTCGCAGTGCACTCGAAGTCGAGAAGGCACTGGCAATCGCGGAAGAGCCGCCCCGCGGCGGTCACCCGGGACGCGGTTCGCGTTCGAAGCCCCGGTCGCTCGACGGTCGCGGCGATGACCGCACCGGCGATGGTCGCCCCGGTCGCAGCCGAAACAGCAGTGCCCGCGGCCGCTCGGCCCCGGCCAAGTCGACCGCCAAGCCGGGCTCGCGTGCCGGTGTGGCATCCCGTTCGGGTTCCGGAGCAGGCGGCGGCGCCGGTTCGGGAGCATCGGCAGGCAAGAGCCGGAGTGGCCCCAAAGCCGCCGGCTCGGGTCGCGGTTCCCAAGGCGGCACGGGTTCGGGTCGCGGCGGCGCCGGTGGTTCGACCGCTCGGCGAGGCACGGGCACCAGAACTTCGCGATGATGTGACCCATGGATTTCTTTGAAGCCACTGCCCGCATCGGCGCTGCCGAGACACTCGATCTGGAAACGGCGGAACTGCTGATCCGGGTCGAGAACAGCGGCGACGTTCTCTACAACGAACTCGCTGCCCGTCTCGACAACGAGGAAGCGGCCGAACTCCTTCGTCGCAACGGACGCGAGGAGGTCGGTCACGCCCGTCGCGTGATGAAGATCCTCTCGCTCAAGTTGGGCAAGGAATACGTGCCCTCGGCAGAGGTGATGGAGAAATTCACCGTCGACCTTCCCGATTCCGTCGATGCATCGGCGTTGCCGATGATCGTCGAAGGCGAGATGCAGGGCGATATCGGCTATCAGAAGTGGGCCGCAGCCGAGACCGATCCCGAGGTCATCAAGTTGCTCCTGCTGAACGGTCGCGAAGAAACCAAGCACGCCGAACGCATCAAGCAGGCCATCGCGATTCTCGCGGCTACCCCGGCTTGATCCAGCTGCCCCACAATTGGGCACATTTTCGTATTTCACCTGAGGAGGAACCGCAATGGCAATGACAATGATGCGTTTCAACTGCATCCAGCCCGGACTCGAGCCAAATGAGATGGCCGATCGTTACAACGCCATGCTCGACATGGCCCAGGCCCTTGATGAGCTTGGTGGCGGCATGGTGACGCTCGAAGAGCATCACGGCGCCGAGAACGGTTGGAGTTCATCCCCGCTCACGATGGCTGCAGCAATTCTCAGCCGTACCAAGAACGTTTCCGTTTCAATCTCCGCACTTCTGGTGCCGCTGCACGATCCATTGCGCATTGCCGAGGACATCGCTGTCATCGATCTCATGTCGAAGGGTCGCCTCACTGTTATCGGTGGCCTTGGTTACCGACCCAGCGAGTACGAAGCGCACGGCAAGTCCTGGGCCGATCGCGGCAAGATCATGGACGAATGCGTCGACACCATGCTCAAGGCATGGACAGGCGAACCGTTCGAATACCGCGGCACCACCGTGCGCGTCACGCCGCGTCCGTTCACTCAGCCTCACCCGATGTTCCTTCTCGGTGGCACGTCGAAGCCCGCAGCACGTCGTGCCGCTCGCTTCGGACTTCCCATCATGTGGGCGGCTCCGGTTCCCGAGATAGAGGCGCTCTATTACGAAAAGTGCGCCGAATACGGAACGCAGGGTTTCGCCATGGCTCCGCCGGAAGATTTTCACCACGTGTTTTTTGCCGAAGATGTCGACGCCGGATGGTCCGCCATGGGCGAGCACATTCTTCATGAAGCCACGACTTACTCCGGATGGCAGACCTCCGACATCAAGTCCTCGGCGCACTCACACGCCACGACTGTCGGCGAACTTCGTGAAGAGGGTCTCTACCAAGTCATTTCGCCGGCCGAAGCAGTTGAAGAGGCCAAGGCCGCTGGCGATTTCGCCGTCTTCGCGATGCACCCGCTTTGCGGTGGTATGCCGATTTCGGAAGGTTGGAAGCAGATCGACCTCCTTCGCACCGAGATCCTTCCCGCACTCGCCTGATCACTCGGTAGAGCGACGCAGTAGGTAACGCAGGGAGCAGCAATGCGCGCAGTACGCATCACCGAGGACGGACCGTCGATCGTCGAGGTCGACGAACCCGTCGGTGATGGTGTGCTGATGCGTGTTGCTGCTTCAAGCATTTGTGGGACCGATGTGGGCCTTGCCGCCATGGGCCTGTCGGGCTTCACGCTCGGACACGAGTTCGCCGGATTCGTCAATGGCGTCCCCTATGCGGTCGAACCGACGAACTTCTGCGGGGCGTGCGATCAATGTGTGGCCGGTCAGACGCAACGCTGCGTCGGCGAGCACACGAACCTCGGAATTCTCGTCGACGGGGGACTGGCCGACCGGGCGCGTGTGCTTCCGGAGCATCTTGTTCCCCTGCCGCCGGGACTCGATGTCGCCGATGCATGTCTGGTCGAGCCGGCCTCGGTGGCCTGGCACGGCGTTCGGACGGCAGCGATAACGCAGGGCGAGCGCGTCGCCGTTGTCGGTGGCGGTTCCATCGGTCTTCTCGTCGTCGCGGCGCTTGTTCGACAGGGCCACAGCGCGGATCTCGAGGCGCGGCATGATCATCAGCGCAGCGCCGGCGAACGTCTGCGCGCAGGACATGTCCCGGAAGTGGCTTCCGGTACCTACGACGTCGTGATCGACGCGGCCGGTTCCGAATCGGGTCTGGCGCGGTGTGCCGAACTGGCCCGACCCGGCGGACGGATCATCCTTCTCGGCGTGTATCACGGGCTTTTGCCGGCCCCGGGAACGATCACGGTCCTCAAGGAACTGTCATGGATCGGATCGATGGCTTACGGACGGCATGACGGCGTGCGCGAGGTTGATGAAGGTGCGCTGATGCTGGCCGAAACCCCCGAAATCGCATCAACCGTGATCACTCACCGCTTCCCGTTGGACGATGTCGTCGAGGCGTTCCGCGTCGCATCCGACCGGTCCTCCGGCGCGATCAAGGTCGTCCTCGAACCCTGAGCTGGGCCTTGCAGGCGTAGGTCCCCGGACGGCTGTACCTTTTCGGCACACACCTGTCGACTTTGGGGAGATCACATCATGACCACGAACAACTGGGGCCGTTGGGGCGCCGACGACGAACGCGGATCGCTCAACCTGCTCACCGACGATGTGATCAAGGCGGCAGCTGCGTCGATCACATCCGGCAAGGTCTACAGCCTCGGCATTCCGATCCAGGGCCAGGGCGTGCCGCTTCTCGACTACCGCGGCACCCCGATGCGCCTGACGCTGCAGGACGGCACCGATGATGGCGCCTTTGCGGCCTACGGAGCAAAGGAGGGCACCGGCGCCCACGAGGACGTGCTGGTCATGGCCTCGCACACGACCTCGCACATGGACGCGCTTGTCCACGTCTACGAAGATCACAAGCATTACAACGGTGTTCCGTTCAGCGAGATGCGTGCGCTCAGTGGTGCCGCCAAGCTCGGCATCGAGAAGGTCGGCGCCTTCGCCGCCCGTGCCGTGCTGCTCGACATCGTCAAGTACCTCGGCGCCGACGGCTGGCTCGAACCGGGAACGATGATCACCGCCGCCGATCTGCAGGGTGCGGCGGCTGCACAGGGCACCGAGGTCCGGGCCGGCGACGTCGTTCTCATCCGCACCGGTCACCTCCAGATGTGGTGGGCGAACAATGCGGCGGGAACGCCCGAAGGCTTCGCCCAGGCCGGCATCGGTGCCGACGCCGCTGAATGGCTCGCATCGATGGACGTCGTGGCCGTCGGCTCGGACAACGCCGCTGTCGAGGTCATTCCCTTCGACGAGAACGATTTCCTGATCGTGCACAAGATCCTCCTCGTGCGCGCCGGCATCTACATGCTCGAGCATCTCGACCTTGCTGCCGCCGCCGCCGATGGGTCCTACGAAGGGGTCATCGCCGTTTCGCCCCTCAAGGTCACCGGTGCGACAGGCTCGCCGATCAATCCGGTCTTCATCGCCTGAGCCTGTTCGACAATTCGAAAAAAATCGAACGGTCCCGGCGCTTTATGCAGGCGCCGGGACCGTTCGCGTGCAAGCGTGTCCCCATGACAATTCGATCACGTTCTCTTTCGGTGGTTGTCGGGCTGATGCTCGCTGCTGCATTGACGCTTTCCGCCTGTGGGGGGAGCTCGTCCTCTTCGACCCCGGGGACCACCGTTCCCGAGGGATTCACCGATCCATCTGCAGCCGGAGCGTTCGGCGTCGGCCATCAGACGATCCAGATCGTCGACACGGCTCGCAATCGCCCGCTCACGGTGGATGTCTGGTATCCCATCGCATCCGGTACCACCGGCACGCCGGCGCGCTATTCGCTGTTGCCGACGGCATACATCGACTCGACCACCGCAATCGCCAGTGCACCGATCGCCGCTGACGGCCCGTTCCCCCTCGTGATCTACTCGCACGGCAGCGGCGGAATCCGTTACGTCTCGTCGTTCCTGACCGAACGTCTCGCCAGTCAGGGATTTGTCGTGGCTGCTGCCGATCACACCGGAAATACGGCGACTGATGGACTGTTGGGTGCCTCGGTGTCACCGGCTCAGAACGAGATCAACCGCACCGGTGACATCTCGTTCGAGATCGACAGTCTGCTGTCCAAGTCCGCCGGCACCGGCGACTTCCTCTCGGGAGCGATCGACCCGGAGCGCATCGGAATCACCGGTCACAGCTACGGCGGGTACACCTCGTTCGCCAGCGTCGGAGGAATGACGAACTCGCTCGGATCGTCGAAGCCCGATCCGCGCATCAAGGCTGTTGTGGCATTGTCGCCGTACACGCGGGGAATGACTGATGCGGAACTCGCAGCCGACAAGGTCCCGACCCTGATCCTCGTCGGAACGAAGGACACGACGACGCCTTCGGCGTCGGATTCCGTACGACCGTTTTCGCTGGTCACCGGTCGCCCGCTCGAACTGGTTGAACTCGTCGATGCCGGACACCAGTCGTTCACCGATGTGTGCTCGTATCAGGAACAGATCCCGAAGCTCCCTGACGTTCCCGCTCCGGTTGTCACCGTGATCAACCTTCAGGCGTCCGAAGCCTGCTCCGCAGACTTCATGCCAATCGAACGTGCGCAGGAAATCACCAACACGCTTTCGGTTGCGTTCTTCCAGACGTATGTCGCGGGCAGGCCCGGCTACGAGAACTGGCTCACGGTCGCCTGGGCCGCCGGTCAACCCGACATCAAGGTGCAGGTCAAGACCAACTAGCCCGTCCCGGCCCCACCGATTCTTGCTGGCTCGTTTCTGGTTGCTCCAGCAACCAGAAACGAGCCAGCGGGGTTTTTGGGGTGGGCCGGTGGTGGGCCGGTAGCGTCGGAGGACGTGAACCCCGTCGAGTTGGCCATCGCTGCGTTGCTGACCGCAACCGTCGGTGCCCTCGGTGGACTGGGTGGAGCGATCCTCCTGGTGCCGATCCTCGTGCTGTCCGGGATGTCGGCCCGCACCGCTGCTCCGCTCGGACTCATCTCGGTCGCCGCCGGATCTCTGGCGGCGGCCCCGCGCCAACTGCGCGGTCAGGTCGTCAACCATCGGCTCGGGATCTCGACCGAAATTGCGAGTTCGATCGCAGCACTCATCGGAGCGCTGGTCTCGGGGATCGTCGGACAGTCGGTTCTCGCGGTGATGCTCGGAATCGTCGCCCTCGCCGCCGCGTTCGTGGGGGCCAGACGAAAAGGCATCCGCAATCTCCCCGATCCGGATCTCGGTCCGGACGACGTCGGCGAACACGTCGGCTCGCTCTCCGGTGTGTATCCGCTCTCCGCCACGGAATTCGTTCCCTATCAGGCGACGCGGATTCCCGTCGGACTGCTCGGTATGGCCGCTGCCGGTCTCATCGCGGGACTCTCCGGCGTCAGCGGCGGATTCATCAAGACGCCGACGACCACCGAGGTCATGCACGTGCCGGTCAAGGTCGCGGCGGCGACCACAACGTTCTCGGTCGGGATCACCTCGGCCATCGCCCTGCTCGTGTTCCAGGCACAAGGACGACTGGTCGTCTCCGACGCCGCCCTCGTTGCTGCGGCGGCGTTGGTCGGCGGAACCCTCGGTGCCCGTCTACAGATGTTTCTGCCACCGCCGCGGGTGCGGCAGGCCCTGTCCGTGGTCCTCGTCATCATCGGCGTTCTCCTTCTGGTGCAGCGATGAACGATCTCCGGCGCCTTGCCTCCCTGATGCAGATCGCTCTGGTGGCCGCTTTCGCTCTCGCCCTTGGCGGCGCGTTCTTGCCGGGGCGGACGGGCGCGATTCTCGGCGGCATCTGTATCGGCATCCTGATCGGCGCCCCGATCGTCAGGGTGGCCTGGCTCACGGTCGATTGGGCGCGTATCGGCGATCGACGCTTCGCCCTGCTCGGCCTTGCGCTGTTGTCGGTGCTCGCCGGCGGAGCGATGGTCTCGTTCCTCAGGTGAACTTGGCGCATGGGCCAAACTCGGATTCGTACACGGACACCGAGCCCGCCGGACACACAGACATCGGTAGCCTCGGCAGATGAAACACGCGAGCGCGCTGCCCCGTCGACCACTCAGCGGGGTCTCGTCGTCCGCTGACGGCCTCGCCGTGCCCATCGACTTCGCAGCGAAGTACGGAGCCGGGCTGCATCTCGGGGTGTCCCTCGGTGGCGGCGGCCTCTACTTCGTTGCGTGGCAGATCGCCTATCTCTCGAAACTCGCCAGTATGGGAATCGACCTCGGCGGAGCACAGCGTGTGGTCGGCACGTCGGCCGGCTCGGTTGTCGCCGCAATCATCGAGGCCGGACATCTCACCCGGTTCGAACGCGAAGTGTCGGTATTGGGCAAGGTCCCGAAACTGCTCGGTGCACTCGCTCCCGCTGCGAAGTTCTCGCCCAGTCAGCAGCACGCGCTCGACATCTTCGTCGCCGCCGACCATGCCGATCCGGATCTGATCAAGTCGATCGGGCACGCTGCACTTGCCGCCACCGCTCCCAAACCATCGGTGATGTCGAGAAATGTGGGCCTCATGCTCGCATCGGTGAAATGGCCGTCTTCTGCGTTGCACACGACCTGTGTCGATGCACACACCGGCGAGCGCTGTGTGGTCACCGCAGATGCTTCGGCACGATTGACGCGGGCCGTGGCAGCGAGCAGTGCGGTCCCCGGGATCTTCAGCCCCCAACCGATCGGCGATCGCCGCTGCATGGATGGCGGCGTCAGTGGTTCCGGCGTCCACACCGACCTCCTTGCCGGTTGCGAGCGCGTTGTCGTGCTGAGCCTCTCGGATGGTTCGGCGGCTCCGCTCGGGGGCATGACGATCGCCCCGGGTTCGATCGAACGCGAACTCGACGCCCTGAGGGCATCGGGCAGCGAGGTCTACTTCCGTGTCCCCGAATCAGTCGATCTGACCAGATTGATGGATCCGACGGCGGTGCCCGATGCACTCGCGATGGGGCGTCGTCAGGCCGAGGCCGATGCCGAAAGCCTGCGGGCCTTCATCGCCTGAGATCGCGCGGATCTTTCGGAAATGACAGGCGATCCGCGGCAGAATGCGGAGATGGAACGCATCCCGGCCCTGCGAGAAGTGACCGACGCCGAAGTCGAGTCGTTCTGGCGCGACGGCGTCGTCTGCCTCCGCCGGATCATTCCTCCGGATCTCCTCGAGGACATGGTCGGGCCGGTCGAGGAGGCGCTCATGGGTACGGCCACCGCCGACCTTTCCGGGATGGGCGATGCGCTCGAGGCGGGCGCCGGTGCCGAGCGTGCGATCGATGCGGCAGTGACCGCGTCGGGAATCCCGCGGGGACACTTCAAGGCCGGAACGGATCATTGGCTGGAGCAACCGGACTTCCTCGACTTCGCGACGCGCTCGCCGCTTCCCGAGATCGTTGCCCGGTTACTCGACAGTCGGAATGTGTACCTCTACGAAGACAGTGTCCTCGTGAAGGAACCCGGAACACAGGAGAAAACCGCGTTCCATCAGGATCTCGCCTACTTCCATCTCGATGGTGACCGGATCTGCACGACCTGGGTGCCGCTCGATTCGGTGAGTGCGGAGACTGGCGCCGTGAAGTTCGTCGCCGGCTCACATCGGGATCGAACGACGTACCGCCCCAACCTGTTCGTCACGACGATGTCGATGCCGGGAACCGAGGGTGAAGTGGTCCCCGATTTCGATGTCGTCAAGGGCGAGGCCCGGATCATCAGTTTCGACACCGAACCGGGAGACATCACCGTTCACCATGCGCGCACCATTCACGGCGCCGGCGGAAACGCGAGCTCCGATCGCAGGCGCCGGGCCATCAGTGTCCGATACGCCGGTGACGGGACCGTTTATCGAATCGTCCCGGGTTTTCCGACGAAGGATCGCCATGCCGGCATGAGTGACGGTGACACTCTCGACATCGACCGGTTCCCCCTCGCCTGGCCCTGAACGCTCTCAGCCGACTCTGGTCTCGCCGGCGTCGTCGACGATTGTCGGGCGGAATGCGTGGTCGGGAACCCGGGCTTGAGCAGACTTCCGGCGCTCGGGAGTCGGGCGGGCAAGGAGCCAGACCAAAAGCACGCTCAACAGTTCGGGGATATGCAGGGCTTCATGGAGAAGCGGGACATGCCCCTGCGCGATGTCGAATGCGGCAGAGAGGAAGAGCGCGCCGGCGAGAACCATCGTCACGGGAAAGATCGATCGGGCGCGGGCGGGTCGGACGACAACGACAAGCAGGGCGACCCCGTACGCAACGGCGAATGCCCCGAGATGTCGAGTTGTGTGGGCGTATGCAGGGTCCTCTTCGCCGAAGAGGAGGTCCGGCAGTGCGAGGAAGAGAACCTCGACGGCGACAAGGCCGAGAAGAACTCGGACGACTCCCCAACGCGATGCCCGTTCGGCGAGCGCGTTGAGTTTTGCCACCCGGCGGGACAGATCGGGCATCTCGGGCGCGTCACCGACAAGCGTGCGGCGTCGCAGGGACTGAAGATCGGTGCGGAACGAACGACATGCGGGGCACGAGCCGAGATGGGCGTCGAGCAGACGCGCGTCGACCGCCGGGTCCTCACCGTCCACCTCGGCGGAGATGGCCGTCATCCAGCGATCGCATTCCATGTATCCCGAGTCGTCCGACATGGTCGTTCAGTTCCCGGTGATTTCTGATGGCCGACTCATTGCTGCGACACTATTCCCGTGACACGTGTCGACCCTCTGCGGAAGTTGCTCGACGCTGCGGTGGAGGGAAACGACCGAGCCCTTTCGGAACTGGTCCGCCTCACACAAGCGGATGTCTGGAAACTCTGCACAGCATTGGGTTCCCGGGGTGAGACCGAGGATCTCGTTCAGGAGACCTACCTGAGAGCGCTCAGATCGCTGCATTCGTTCAGGGGCGATTCATCGGTTCGGACGTGGCTGCTCTCGGTGTCGCGGAACGTGTGCGCCGATCATGTCCGCCGCCGCGAGCGTCAACGTCGGCTGATCGAGCGGGTGACGCCACTCGCAGCAGATGCCGTCACTCCCGGGCCGGTGTTCATCGACGAGATGATCGACGGCTTGAGCCGGGACAGACGGGATGCGTTCGTTCTCACGCAGATGATCGGATTGTCCTACGAAGAAGCTGCGCAGGCTCTCGGTGTTCCGATCGGCACCGTTCGGTCGCGCGTTGCCCGGGCGCGGATCGAGCTTGCTGCCGTGGTTCGTCAGTCTGAAGCCAACTGATCTCGTGGCAACGAGCCGCTCGCGGCAGCCTCACTCCACATTGGTACTTGCGGCGGTGAGCACAGCGCAGTTGATGAAGTCGTACCAGAGTTCGTTGAGCGCAATGAGGCTGCCGGCTCCGGTTCGAGTCGTGCCGGCCGTGGCGAGGGCGAGAGACGTTCCCCATTGCGCCGACCACGCCGGGTAACCGGGATCGATTCCGTTGCCGGAAAGCGACAGTGCGTAATCGTTGACGCTGGCCGATGCGACGGCGACGGAATTTGCCATGAGGATGGAATCTGCGACGCGGGTGGGATCGGAGCCGATGCCGAGGCCGGTGAGTCCGAACGCCTGGGCGCCCGCGACCAGTGCGGACCCCACGACGAAGTACGTGATTGCTTCTGCCGATTGAGCGACTTCGATATCGAGGTCCTGCTCGTCGGGATTGATGGCCGAGTTCGTCTCCTTCAGAACCGAGCTGGCGAGAAAGGCGTAGTTCGGCATCCCCTGCTCGCTCGCCGAGGATCCGGCTCCCCGTTTCACGACAGTCTCGTAGTACGCCAGGCTCGCATCGCCGGCCTGCACCAGGAAGTTGGTGTAGCTGGAGAGAAACGTGACCGTCGCTTTACGGGTTGCGGGGTTGCTGTTCGGGGTGGCCCGCACGACCTCCATCGCATCGGGATGGAAAACCTCGATGCCGGCCCGCTGCTCTTCGATCGTGGCGGCGGTTGTTGTGTACGAAGCGGGTGACACGGCGTTGCCTGGCTCGAACGACTTTTCGATTCCGGCAAGAACAGCATCGCCGTAGGTGACCCATCCCATTGCAAACGGAACCGTCAACTGCGCGACCGGATCGAGGGAATCGGCCTGGGAATCGCGTGCGATCGTGGCAGCAGCGATTTTGCGCAGTTCCGCGGCTTGCGCAAGAAGGTCGTCGCGGACGGCGTTGGCTCCTTCGGCTGCGAACAGCGCATTCGCACGTGCAAATCCGATGGCGCGCACCAGGCGCGTGTACCCGTCGTTGGCGAGACCGTAGGCCTTCGCGATTTCGCCGGCCTGCAACGCAGCTGCGGCTTCATCGGACTCGACGACGACCTCACCTCGGAGCAGCGGATCGATCGTCGTCGGCGCGGACTTGAGCGAGTCACTCAGGCGCGTGACCAAACGTTCGGTTGTGGCCCGCGCGGCAGCCTCGACGGCAGGTGAACTGGTGTAAACCCCGGTTGACGGGGGTGCGATCGGGTGCCCGACAAACACGGCATAGGCCTCGCCGATGTCGCGGACTCCTCGGACGTCCAGGCCAAGCGTCTTGCCGAATTCGACCATGTCGCTGGTGGGGGAATCTCCGGTGGCCTGAAGATTTCTGACCGGAAGGAGAACGGTTTTGTAGCCGGCCTCGGCGGCGCCCCGAAGTTTGGACGGGATGCCGGAAACCTGTCCGACGGATCCGTCCGGGGAGATCGTTCCGGTCATGGTGACACCGGGAGCGAGTTGTTCCTTGCGGATGGCGGCGAGTGTTCCCACGGTGAGCATGGCACCGCCCGACGGACCGTCGATGGAACCGGTGATGGTGTAGCGGATGTCGAGGTCGGCGGGATCGGCGGCGCTGAGGAGAGTGGCCACCGCAGCCGCAGAGGCGGACGCGGCGAGCCATTGAGGTCCGGCGGCCTTGGCCTTCACCGAGGTGAGGTCGAGTCCGAATCCCGGCTCACCGGTCTGCTCGACCTTGACTCCTGCATCCTCGATGCCGCCGATCGGTTTCCCGGAACTGTCCGTCCCCGCCCAGAGCACGGGAATCTTCAGACTGTTGGAGGAGGTCGAACCCGAGTCCGAACACCCGACCGTCAGCGAGCAGAGGAGTGCCACTGCGGCGATGACGGCCAAACCCGATCGGCCTGGCGATCGAACTTGGGTCATGCGAATGCTCCTCGATAGTCGATGCCCGGAATCGTAACGACTGGCCGGGGTGTGGCCGGGCCGGGGCGTATCATCCCGAAGGGGAAACCGATGTCCCGGACTGGATTGTCAACTATGTTGACAGCGCTGCCAGTCGGACTGCCAGTTGGACTGCCAGTCGGATTGATTGCGTCCGGTCTTACGGAAGGGGGCAGGCAATGACGTCACGAACGGGAAACCTCGATCAGCAGGCTTTCATTCGCGCCGGCACGGAATTCGTGGACGAGCACGGACTGCAGGCGCTGACGATGCGGGCGCTCGGCGAGAAACTCGGTGTCGATGCCACGGCCTGCTACCGCCACTTCACGAGCAAGGACGAGCTCCTGTCGGCCATGGTCGACGCAATGCTTGCTGCGGCGCTCGACTCCCTCGAGTCACCTCCAGCCTCTCCTCGTGACGGCATCGTCGATCAGACGCTTGCCGTCCGTCGGGCATTCCTGAAACACCCTCACCTCGCAGCCACATTGGTGGTGAGCAGTGGTGATCTTCCGTCGGCCCATCAACTGACTCTCAACGCCATCGG
>WLFD01000031.1 GCA_009703925.1 Actinomycetota bacterium
CGCACGACCCGTCCGGCGAGATCGATTTCCACGCGGGTTGTCACGCTCGTGTCCCCGATCGTTTCCACCGTTTCGGAAATCAGGGGGTTGCCATCGACGCCATAATTGTTCGACTGCTTGTGGACCGATCCCATGTCGAGAAGCTCGACCGAGATGATCCGACCTCCGGCGTTGTAGGTCGCACATGAGACGACCCCGCCTTCCATCTGCGACGCCGCTACGTTGCCCGCAGCATCAACCCACTGTGTCGTCACTGGCCCGATGCCGCCATCGGGGCCGGGTGCAGCAACCGATTTCGACGCGCCCCCCTGGTTTGCGCTCTTTGCGCCGGGACAGGACGACTTCGCCGATTCCTTGTCCCCCCAATAGGTATAGGTGTACGAGTTGCCGGCCGGATCCGTCACCGACTTCTGCCGCGCCCAACCGCCCTTGCCCGACGTGCCCGACTCGTAGCTCACTGCTGTCTTCGAGCCAGTTTGATTCACGCGTGATGTCAGGCGTCCGGTCGCGGGGGCTTCGTACGACGACCGCGAGACGTTCTGCGCTGGCGCACGCCTAGCTGACGGATCGTCGGCCTTCGTGGTTGTCACATAGCCGTATTCGGGGCTCAGGACATCCGTGGGGATGGCGGTCGGAGATCCGCCCGTGTCCGGTCCGGACCACGAAAGGTCGATCGACGCCCGTTCACCGGCCGCCGAGACATCGACGCGAATCTGATTCTCACCGGCACCGAGCGGAAGCGCATCGCATGCAGCGTCGACGCACAGCACGTTGTTGATCCGAAGCTGTGCGCTGCTGTTTCCCGATGTGAACTTGTAGACACCAGCGGTCTTGACCGCGAGTGCCCCTGTCATGAGTGCCGACCAGCCACCGTTGTTCCCCGCTGGCGACTTGTCCCAGTTGATCGCCAGTGACGGCACACGAACACCGCCGACAAGCGGTCCGAGTTCCTGAAGACCGCCGTCACCGGTTCGTGTCTCGCTCGGCCAGTAGGTGACGTCGAGACCCTTCATGGCGATTCCTTCCGGGGCGCCATCAAAGGTCTGGTCGTATTCGCGCAGCATCGACATCGCATCGTTTGGCGACGACTTCGTGGGACCCCACGACTGCACCAAGTCACCGCCCTCGTAGCGGTACACATTCGAAAGTCCCGAGTAATCCACTGACGAGAGCAACTGGCCCGACGCGAAATCCCAATTGTTTCGCGTCGTCATTCCTGCCTGATTGGTCGCAGAGATTGTGAAGAACGTCGTGGGGTCGAAGATGACCGAGAGGATCGTTGCGTCGAAACAGGAATCAAACACGCTGGTCGCTTGTGCGGAGTCATAGGAATAGCCGCGCACACAGCGCTTGGCACCGGAAGCCGATGCCGGCTGGGTCACCGTCTCGACCTTCCCCTCCTGCGTGTAGTTGATCGAGGACCAGAACTGCTCATCGTCGGCGCTGATCACATTGGATGCGGCAGCCGCAGCAACAAGCGATGAACGAGTGCGGGCGATGCGCCCCGCACCGTCGTATGCGAGGTCGACAACTTCCGCGCCCTCGCCTTTGGCTTCGGGATAGTCGACAATTCGTCCAATTGAGGGTTCACCATTTGGCATTGCGACGTAGAAAACCGCCGAGGTTGAACCGTCCCAGAACTTCACCTGGCACAACATCCCGGCCGGAGCAGCCATGAAACCGCTCGCTGCCTTCGGGCAATCGCCACCGCCATACGCGAACGTGATCTCGCGCCCAGACACCGGGTCGGAGACGGATTGGATCCGACCGCCTGTCCACTTCTGGCCGAGCATCGGGTTCGCCGAACCTGTCACGCTCGACAAATACGAAACGCCCGTTTCGCCATCGGGGGCGAAGATCGCAGTCGCATCCTTGGTCGTGACCGAGAATGTCCCGTCCTCGTTGCGGATCAGCACAGGAGCCAATCCGTTCGTGTTCAGATCTCCGTTGCCGAGTTGCACGGGGTTGAACGCCCCGCCGGTGGCCTCCCGATAATTCGAGACGGAACCATTGGTTCCAATCAGACCGACGCTGCCATCAGGCCACGCAACGACGCGATCGTACGGGAGGCTCGACGCGGCCTGGAGTGACCATCCCGCCGGAACTCCGGCCTCGGTGTCGTTCGACGTCTGAAACTGGAGACCGAATCCCACAGATCCCGGCAACGAACCCACCGCATGCGACGACCATGCGAATGAAGCTTCACCGGATGACAACCCGATGCTGATCCCACCAGCAGAGTCGAACTCCTGGGACTGACCCATCTGCGTGTCGACGGTGAAGGTTCCGCCCACTGTTTGCTGGCCGGCGCTCTCGGCCTGCCAGGTGTAGGCACTTCCCTGCTTCAGGCCGACGGCAAGGGGAACCCGCGCCGACGTACCCGTTTCCGCATACGTGCGGGTTCCGAATTCGGATTTGCCGTCGCTGAGATCGGTCAGCGTGAACGTCCACGCTCCTGTCGCGTTCGGCACAGAAAGTGTCGGCGAAAGCGACGTCGAAACCCAGGACGATGGCGTGATCACTGAGCCGAAATACATCGGCGTTCTCTCGCCAGTTCCCGCACCTGCGGGTAGTGCCGCCAGGGTCGTCGGGTCGCCGACGGCCGCTGCGGCCGAGCGATCCTTCGATGACGTCGATGAACAAGACGAGGCAATCAAAGCAAACGAAATCCCGAGAGAAAGAACCCCTATGAACCTGCGGGAACGCATCGCCTATCTCCAACTCGGTAGTGGACACGGGTAGTCATTGGAGTCGGTCAGGCGACCGAGGTCTGGGTCTCGGTAGGACCTCATTTGGCTCCGTTCGCCACGAACGCGGCATACCCGCGGGCACTGTCATTCATGGAGTCGAGGTAGAGGAAGAACCGTCCGTACGCTTCTCGGCCGCCGACATCGATGAATGCCGGATCGGACATCAAACGTTGAGCTGCACCAACTCCTCCGACCTGCTGGCGCACGATCTTCGTTGCTGCCGCTTGTGACAGTCCGCTCAACGACGCGCTGTTCGCCTTGTACCCATTCGTCGCCAGATTGATTTCGGCGGCGTTGTCGGCGATCCAACCTGCGTTCTGATTGATGGTCGATGCATTGCCACCGAGGAACTCCATGTTCTCCCGTGCCGTCTGCTCGGCCCGGATCGGAGCGAGTCGTCGATTCTCGGCTTTCACCCACTTCACCCTGCCGCCAATGGCTCCACCCGTTGCCCCGGCGAGGATCGAGATGCCGAGTCTCATGACGGAGAAATGGGTTTGGCCGGTCGCCGCGTATTCGATTGCGGTGGCCGCTCCTGCCACGACCGCGCCAGCGACTGCACCCACCGCCAGGCCCACGAGTACGCCGCGGGCCGGCGCCAGCAACATTCCCGCAGCTGTCGCCGTAATCGCCGCAAGACTGGTCACGAGCCAGTTCTCCGACTCGTTTCCTGTCGGATCGGTGAAATCCACCGGATTCTGGTTGACGTAGTCATACCCGTTCGCCGAACCGCCGACCTTCGGATCGAGTTGC
The DNA here is from genome assembly GCA_009703925.1 of Actinomycetota bacterium. GTDB lineage: Bacteria > Actinomycetota > Acidimicrobiia > Acidimicrobiales > Acidimicrobilacustridaceae > Acidimicrobilacustris. Next base: position 3,504 of record WLFD01000031.1, read on the forward strand.
ACGAATCGGCCGAGAGCGGGCAGATACACGCGTGACCCCATCAGTTGGTAAGGAGTGCGGAGCATTTCCATCTCGTTGCCGGTTGCGGCCTCCCATGACGTCGAGGGGAGCGAAGGATCTTGAGCATCGGGTGTAGTCAAGACGTTTCCGTACGGGTCGAACACCTGCGGAGTGCCGATGAGCTCGCCGGCGTCCGTCATCGTGATGAACCGGTCACCATTGATCGCCATGAATTGCCAGTTTCCGGTGCCACTTTGGAGCGACTTGGTGTATTGGACTCCGAACGGGAGGACTATCTGCTTCGCGTACGCCACGCCATCGGCATTGAGCAGCACACCCGACTCGGAGTAGCGGATCGTCGATGCCTTTCCATCCTGTTCGGTTGTCTTCGCGATGATCTCGCCAGCAACGCTGCGATCGTACGAAACAGCCACGATGCCGTCGGTCGCCTTCATCAATCGATTCGCCAAATCGTAGGTGAAGGTGTCGGCTCCGATAGTCGTCGCGTTCCCGGCGGCGTCATAGGTGATCACGTCTCCCACGGAGGGATCAGTCGTTGCCGTCAACTGCGAAGCGCTGTTATAGGTGTACGCCCAGTCGCCGACAACAGCCCCATTGTCCGTGATGGTCTGCTTCGTCCGATTGGATGACGCGTCGAATGACCAGTTCCAATTCCGGTTGGTCGGGACGAGCCCTGCAGTCACCGACGCCGAAGACAGACGACCGTTGTCGTCTCGAGCGTACGAGAACGTTGAAGACGCGCTCGGGGAGGTGAGAGTTGATGACATCGTTGTGCCACCGGCCGACACATCGCGCGAGTTCGAGAACCTACCGGCGGGAGTCGTCCACGCAGTTTCTTCAATTGCATTTGTTTCGTTGTAGCCCGCCCGGACCGTCACACCGTTTCCGTACGCGACTGAAGCAACGAGGCCATCCGGCGAGTAGGTGAGCGTCGATACCGCCTTGCCATCCACTGATGAGACCGAAAGTCGGCCTTGTGCGTCGTAGGCGTTCGACACCACGACAGGTGCGGCACCTGGAGCAGCCGTTGTTGTTGTCGCAATAGCGCCAGTCCGCTCGTCATAGGTCATCGAGGAAGTGATTCCCCAACGATCGACAGCACTGAGCGGTCGTCCGAAGAGATCCATCTCGGTCCGAGTGACGACTACCGAGTCTCCGTTGGTCTCGGTTGTTTCCTTGATCAGGGGATTGCCGCCGACCGCGTTGTTGTTGACGATTGTCTGTGTGCTTCCCATTCCGGTGATCGATACGGAACGAATCTGTCCGGCAGGACCGTAGGTAGTGCACTGGGTAGCTCCCCCGACCGACTGTGTCGCCACCGCACGGCCGGCGGCATCAACCCATTGAAAGGTCAGAATCGGACCTTCACCGCCATCGGTGCTCGGAGCAATGGTCTCTTTTGCCGCGCCACCCTGGTTCGCACTCGATGCCCCGGGACACGGGGACTTCGCCGATTCGGCGTCACCCCAGTAGGTGTATCGATACGCATTTCCGGAAGCGTCGGTCACGGCACTCTGCCGTTCCCATTTCGTCTTCCCTTGCATCTGATAGTCGAACGTCAGAGCGGTACCCGCCTGGTTCGTCCGGGAACTGACCCGTCCGGTTTCCGGCGCGTCATAGGACGAGCGGGAGATGTTGGTGGTCACGGCATCGCGGACTGTCGGATCGGTCGCCTTCGTCGTTGTGACGTAGCCGTATCCCGGCTGCAACACATCGAATGGAATCGACTGCAGCATCCCATCGGTATCGGGCCCGGACCACGAGATGTCCATTGATGCGGCGGACTCGCTGGACGCAAGATCGATGCGGATCGGATTCGCGCCCTTGCCGAGCGAGAGTCGATCGCAGACGGCGTCGATGCAAAGAACGTTGTTGACGCGCAATTTGGCGGTCGAATTCGAGGATACAAACCTGTACTCACCCGGTGTCACCACCTCGACCGCGCCAGTCAGCAGTCCCGTCCAGGGCCCGTTGTTTCCGGCAGGTGACGATTCCCAGTTCACCGTGAGGCCGGCGACCGGTTTTCCACCGAGCAGTGGCCCAAGCTCCTGGACCGACGTCGCCGATGCATCGCTGCCGGCCCAGTACGTGGCATCGAGACCCTTCATCGCGACACCCTCGGGGGCCCCGGTGAACGTCTGGTCGTACCCGCGGGTCGTCACAAGTGCATCGCTGAACGATCCCTTGGTCGGGCCAACCGATCGAACGAGCTCGCCACCCTCGTAGGTGTTCGCGGTCGTGAGTCCGCCGAAATCTGTGCTCACGAGCAGCTGCCCTGTCGAGAGGTCCCACTGGTTCTCGGCGGTCAGCCCGGCGCTGTTCGTCATACGAAGGGCGAAGAAGGTGGTCGGATCGAATTCGAGTGAATAGACGGGACCACCGAAACAGGAATCGACAATCTGCGCAGTCGATGTCTCGATGGCATACGTGCGCGCACACCGCTTTGCCCCGGCGGTGGCAGCAGGCGCGGTGATCGAAGAAACGCCGCCATTCGGGGCGTACTCCACCTGCGTCCAGAACTCCTGGCTGTTGACGTCGATGACCTGTGACGCAGCAACGGCAGCGACGAGCGGTGACCTCGTGCGGGCCAACCGTCCGACTTCGTCATAGGCGAAATCGGTCACCTGAGCGCCCTCGTTCTTCGCTTCGGGGAAGTCGACAATCCGTCCGATGGTCGGACCTGTAGAGGAATCCACGTAGAAGATCGAACTCGTCGACCCGTCCCAGAACTTCACGCTGCAGAGCATCCCGTCGGGAGCGCCAACGAAGCCGGAAACAGGATTCGGGCACTTGTCGCCGCCATAGACAAAATCGATCTTTCGGACCGACACGGGATCGGTGATCGATTTCAACCGACCGCCGGTCCATTCCTGCTCGATCTGGGGGCTCGCTCCACCGGAGATCGATGAGAGGTAGGCCATTCCACTTGCACCTTCCGCCGAGAAAACGGCGGTGGCGGCTTTCGTCGTCACGGCATAGTTTCCATCGCCGCTTCGAACCAGCACCGGGGCCAAGCCGGTGAGGGCAACGGGCCCGACGCCCGACTGCACCGGGATGAACGATCCCTCCGGACCAGCCCGATAATTCGATACCTGACCATCGGTGCCGACAAGGCTCACCGAGTTCTCCGACAACTCCTCGATCCGCACATACGGGAAACTTGTTGCGGCCTGAAGATTCCATCCCGAGGGCATTCCGACCTCATCGGGGTTGGACGTCTGGAATTGGAGTCCGAAACCGATGCGACCCGGGACGGCACCCACCGAATGCGAACTCCAGGCGAACGATGCCTCACCCGATGAAAGACCGACATCGATTCCACCGACAGAGTCGGTCTGCTGAACACCGGGCATCTGAAGGTCAACCGTGAACGATCCTCCGACTGATGCCTGCCCGGCACTGGTCGCGGTCCATGTGTAGGTCGCGCCCTGTTTCAGTCCGGCACCGATCGGCACGCGTGTCGTTGTCCCCGTTTCCGCGTAGGTGCGGGTTCCGAATTCGGATTTGCCGTCGCTGAGATCAGTAAGCGTGAACGTCCACGCCCCTGTCGCGTTCGGCACCGAAAGCGACGGCGAGAGCGACGTCGAAACCCACGACGATGGCGTGATCACTGAGCCGAAATACATCGGCGTTCTCTCACCAGTGCCCGCAGCCGAAGGAAGCGCGGCCAGGGTCGTCGGGTCGCCGGCCGCCGACGCGGCCGCTCGATCCTTCGATGACGTCGAGGAACACGCAGTGGCCAACAGCGCAACCGAGAGACCGATTGCGGTCAGGGCCAAGAGGGGACGACGTCGCATTGCTGCACTCCGGTGATCAGTGGAACTGGGCGACGTGATAGTACACCTGAAGTCAACATCGTTGACCTCAGGTGCCTGTGGCGCTCGTCGCGTCACCGAGTCCCGGTCGGACAGGGGCTGATCGACTCGGGTCCGCTAACGGATCGCGAAACCCTCGTAGTCGTTGTCAGCCAGATCGCGGGCCCGGGCCATGAACCGGTCAAGACCACCGAGGTAGATCGGCAGGACCCGCGCCTTGCCCTCGATGTTGCCGCCGTTGTACCAGGAGTTGCAGGTCGGGGCCGTGAACATCGAACCCACCGCGGCGGCCTCGACCTCGGCACACCACTGTTCCTGAGCCTCGGGTTCGACCTCCACATGGGTGTTGCCGTTCGCCGCGAGGTGGTCGAGGAAGTCGGCGATCCAGCCCACCTGCAGTTCGATATGCGGCGGGTAGGTGGCGAGCACACCGACGCTGCCCGGTCCGATGATCATGAACATGTTCGGATAGCCCGCCACACCGAAGCCCATGAACGCACGGGGGCCGTCAGCCCAGTCGTCACGCAGCAGACGTCCATTGTTCCCGCGCAGATCGATGCGGGTGAGCGCTCCGGACACAGCGTCGAAGCCGGTGGCGAAGATCAGCACATCGAGTTCCTGCAGACCGTCGGCAGTGACGACGCCCTCTGGGACGACCTCGACGATCGGGTTCTTGCGGAGATCGACGAGCGTGACGTTGTCGCGGTTGAACGTCTCGAAGTAACCGTTGTCGAGCACCGGACGCTTGCACCCGATCGGATAATCCTTCGGGCAGAGTGAATCGGCCACCTCCGGGTCAGTCACCGTGCGGCGCACCATCTCGCGGAACAGTTCCACCGCCATCTCGTTGGCATCGAGGTCCTTCGCCGCATCGCCCCACAGGCGCGACGCACTGAATCCGTGCTCGGCAAGCGCGTCCTCACGCTCCTCAGGGGTGCTCTCGAGAATGCGCCTGTCCGGGTCGGCGACGGTGAAGATCACTGCGCCTGTCGTGTTTGCGGTGGCAAGGGGTGAGGCGTACTGCTGGGCTCGCAGCTCGCGATAGCGGGACTTGAGCTCGGTCTGCTCCTCGTCGGTCAATGGCCGGTTCTGCGACGGCCAGGTGAACGCGGCCGTGCGCTGGAACACCGTGAGATGGCCGGCCATCTTGGCGAGTTCCGGAATTGCCTGGACACCGGACGAGCCATTGCCCACGATGCCGACGCGTCGGCCCTCGAGCTCGACTCCGCCCTCGGGCCAGAGACTGGTCTGCACGATCTCACCAGCGAAGCTGTCGAGACCCGGCCAGTCGGGACGGTGTGGTGCCGACAATCCACCGGTACCCATCACGCAGAAACGGGCGCGCAGTTGCTCGCCGGTCTCGGTGTCGACGATCCACGTGTCGGTGGCCTCGTCGAAGGTCATGGCGGCGACGCCGGTCTCGAGGCGGATGTCGCGGCGCAGGTCGTAGCGATCGGCGATGTGGTTCAGATAGCGCTCGATCTCGGGCTGGGGCGAGAACTGCTCGCTCCATTCCCACTCCTGTTCGAGTTCGGGATCGAAGCCGAAGGAATACTCGAAGCTCGGGATATCGCAGCGCGCGCCTGGATAGCGGTTCCAGTACCAGGTGCCGCCCACGCCCGGTGCCCGGTCGAGGACGATCACGCGGAACCCCCGTTCGCGCAGCACCTTCAGCGCGTACAGGCCGGACATCCCGGCCCCCACCACGATCACATCTGCGTCGAGCCCTCCGTCGCTGCTACCGGTATCGCTGCCACCCATGTCGTTGCCGTCGATTCCCATGACCGCTCCCCTGACCTATTCCGATTAGGAACATCCTCGCACCGATGGGAGGTCGCCTCAACGACGATTCGACCAGGCACTGAAACTGGCGATCGACCCGGACCGCGGGCGCTCCAACCAGGGCCACGGGTGCACCTCGGCCAGATTCAACGAATCTGCCCGCCGCCGCCAACCCGGAACCGGAGCGAACGTGGTGGCGAGCGCCCGCCCATCAAGCACCCGGAACGGACTGCCGAGGTGCACCTCCAATTCGCGCTGGTCCCCGAGTTCGGCCAGTCGGTCGGCGAGAAACACCAGCCGCTTCGAGGACAGCCGGAGCGTTGCAAGCAACGGTTCGTCGAAGACGAACACGATCGGCAACTGCGGATGTGCCGCCAGCGCCGGGTCGTCGTCGCCCAACGACTCGGCCGTCAACCACACCGCGTCGGGAATCGAATGACGTTCGGCGCGACGAGGTCCGGCCGTCCGCTCCACATCGGGATCGTGCCGAAGGCGCGGATCGACGTCGACCTCGGTGAACTCCGGATCGTCCGGCCAGTCGCCGATCGGGCAGGAGTTCCGGTGCGGGCATTCACCGCAGAGCCCCGGCGCGCGCCGAAGAACCTGCGACTGCGAGAACCCGTAGACCTTTGCGGTGCCCGTCCCGATGGTCCACTGCCATCCGAGACGGTTCGCGGCACGCGAGCCGTCGAGCAGATGGGTGAAGAAGTGATGCTCGCCGTCGCGCCAGTCGGCACCGTGGCGCACCGACCACTGCGAGGCCAGCCACATGCGGGTCTGATTCACCATCCAACCGTCGCGCTCGAGTTCGTCGAGGTTCACCTCCATACAACGCATCGAGCGATCCCAGGGTTCGGCTGCCGCGTTCGGTTCCGACACGAGAGCACGTCGCAACGGCTCACCGGTGACCGTGCCGAGTCGCGCGTAAAGATGCCGGCCGTACTCCTGCCAGCGCAGCTCGTCGCGGAACTTCCGGAGATCCGCCGAGGGGCCATCCACCGCGGCACGTACACCCGGCAGTGTGAGCAGGCCGTGACGGATCCACGGCGACAACCCCGACGCGCCGCGCGCCGACAGCGGCAGAACCTCGTTGCGTCGCTTGGCGTAACCCGTGAGATCGAACAAAGCGAGTGCCGCATCAGCTGCAGCCTGCGTGCCGACGAAACGATCCGACCGGTGCGCTTCGTCGACGCAGAGATGGCCGAGATGATCCGCCACCCAGCGCACCTCGTCCCCGGGATCGGGCAGCGGAAGGATCGTGTCGGTCATGACAGCCCGATCCGGATCGGGCCCTTCGCCGTCGACGGATCGACCCGGCGTCCACCCTGGGTGATCACGACCCGGCCAGCGGCGCACAGCCGACGGGCCGCTGCACGCGCCGGTTCGCTCAGCGATTCCCAATCGTCACCGCCCACCGCTTTCGCCGCCTCGCTGGGACAGATGGTGGCGCCCCGCGGTTGACCCGCGAGCAGACCCATGATGGCCGTCTCGAGATCGGAATCGACCGGTCGTATCCCGCGGCGCCTGCAGGCATCCGAGCAGTGACGAACCTCGTCCCACGAGCGCTCCCACTTCTTGCGCCAGCGCATTGTTCGCCCGCAGACAACGCAGTTCTTCACAGCGGGCTCGGGCATCACGGGCAAGCTACCAATCCTGCGCCCGAAGACTCAGCCCGGCGAGAGAGTCACCGTAATTGTCGAATCGTTGCCATCGCCACCCGAACGGGAACACCTGAACCCACCAGTTGTCGTGCAGGCGTAGGCGTTGGATCCCCAGTAGGGATTGTTCCAGTCGATCGTGAGTGTCGACGATGGCGATCCGATGGCGAGCGTGGCTCGTCCTTGAGTGCCCGTTGCGAACCCGTTGCTCTGTGTGCGCCAGAGCGCACTCGCCCCCGTAGCAATCGAGTCAGGCGGATACGAGGCCCACTCCCCTCCGTCGAGCATGGCGGTGCCGCAGGTCAACGGGGCCGAGGTGTTGTTCACGACAACGATCGTGACCGATCGGGAACTGCTGCGATCACCGACTGGAGGAGAGTCCGCCTTCGCTGCGGTTCCGCTGACCGAGCACTCGGTGAGCGGATGATCCATCGAGATCGCCCTGATCATCGATGCCGCTGTCGCCGACCCGTACTTGGTGACGAGTGCAGCCTGAAGATCGGACCACGCGCGACGCGCAGCGCCACATGCGCCGGTAGTGGCCCGCGAGAAGTTCGTGGTCCCCTCAACGACGACTTTCCCTCGGACGGTCATGGGATTGCTCGCAGCACACGAATTGGGCTGCACGTCGCCGTTGTCCTTGTTGACCACCGAATGACCCGTGCGATAACTCCAGGTGATCTCACCCTGGGGGTTGGAGTTGCCCTGCGCGCAGTCGTTGATCGGAATGCTGTCATCGCATCCCGAGAGGAAGTCTTGGGGGACCGGTGCCGAGCGCACCCCCGGATACGCCATGAACCACGGCTGATCGGTGTTGGCGAGTCCGATCGGATTGTTCAGATTGGAAGCCTTGGCCGGATCGGCGAAGTCGCCCCAGTTCGAGTGGGACCACACGTCCTCGTAGGCGTGCAGCGCACGGCCCAGTCCGTTCAGCACGTTGCACTTGGCCGAGTCGTTCGAGGTGCTGCCCTTCTTCGGGTCCGGGAACGAGCACGCGTTATAGGTCGAACCGAACGCATTGACGAGATCCGTGGACGCGGGATCGATCGTGCCGTCCGCCTTCAGCAGTTTGGCGGCACTCGTGACCGCGAAGTCCAGATACGACTGGAACCATTCGAGACAATTGTCGAACGAGACCTGCGCTTCGGCCAGGGTCTGGAAACTTCCGTAGCCATAGTCGACGTTGTCGCAATGACGAGCCGACGCGTTGGGAAAACCGTCGAGCGGATCATCGGGTTCGCCGACAGCGCCAAACGTTCCGTCGCGCCCGGCGAGTACGTCGATCGAGAGCGGTTGCAGACAATTGCTCATCGCTTGCTCAGCGGTACAGCCAAGCGTCCGGGTGATCTTCTCGTGCACCGACTTTTGTCCGAGCACCGAGGAGTCCACCGAACCGAAGGCTCCGGCCGAATTCGACAGGCCGGGCCCGACGACGACAACTGCGACGACAAGACAAAGGAATGCGACGAACAATGCCGCTATGTGGAATCGGTTTCTCATCGTGACCTCAGTGTCCCGGAGCGTTCCAGTGGTAGAAGATCTCGCCGTCAGGGGCAGCGATGCCCAGCGTCGTCGAGGCTTCTGCGATCAGATCTTCAAACTCGTCGGCGATCACATCGGCATCGCGCTGATCGTCGAACGCCTTGCCGACGAACGTACGCGAATCGAGGTTTGTCGCGGCTGCCACGAGCACGTCGCGATTTGTCAACGCCATGGCGTCGATCCACTGGCGCAGGAGTGCTGTCGCGGCCGGAAAGACCGGTTCCATCTCCGCCAGGAGTTGGAACTGTTCGGTTGAATCGGTGGCGATGGTGCAATCCTCGACCGCCTGACCGGCAGCAAGGACGACCGGGATGCTGGTCTCGCCGGAATCACCTGATGTCGCGAAGGTCTGGATTGCATCGCCGACTGCTTTGGATCCCGTCTGGCAAGCGTGCACGACCTCGGCCGCCTTGCCGAACCAATCGCTGGCCTCGTCAACAGTCATCGATCCCGGCGCTGGGGACTCCGAGGTCGAAGACAGCGAGGATGAGCATCCCGCCAGCACGCTGCCGAGCAGGGTGATGCCGATCAGCCCCGAAACAACCTGAATCCGCACTCGAATTTCTCCTGTGTTCCTGTTCACGGCTACGAAGCCGACATTAATTCGCACAATCGGAAACGGCGACCCGTCAGCCCCGATGGGGAGCGACTTCGAGCACTTCGGCTCGGTCGAGCCGGTGGGGCGTGATCACGCCGCACCGGCCAACCTCAGTTTCAGGATGCGTCGTTCCGGCGCTGCAGGATGAACAGTGTCACTCCGAGTCCGGCCAGAAGAACGACCAGAACCAGAACGATCTCGAGGATCGATCGGGAATCATTACCGGCCCCTGCGGTGTCCTCGGCAATCGCCGTAAGCGGCGCGCCGACCTGTGTGGGTTCGAGCACCGGCGTCGCTGCGTCCTTCGCCGCGCTTGCGGCGTCGACAACCGACGCGGTCACGTTCGGTGCCGTCGTTCCGGAGGTCGCGACACGCCAGGTTCCGCCAGCAGGCTTGCCCACCACGACATAGGAGATGGTGTCTCCCGGTTCGTGGAAAACCATCCATCGCGGATTGACCGGATCGCTCGTACTCGACTGCTCGAGGCCGGTCACTTCGATCACGGTTCCATCGGGACCTGTCACCGTCGCCGAGTCACTGGCGGCGTCGATGGCGAACGTCACCATCTTCTGACCATCGGCGACGGACACGTCGAGAGTGCCCGCTCCGGTCGAACCGTCGGGATCGGCACCAGCCGCATTGCGCCCGGCGCCCATCTCCGTCGAACCATTCTCCGCCTTGACGGGAACTTCGTATTCCTTCGAGTTGCAGTCGCTGTTGCGCAAACGCCAGACCGGTTCAACCCAGTCCTTCGAGAGTCCGAGGCGGACATCGTCGAACCACAGGCCCTTGAACACTCCGCAGGCGATGACGCCCTTCGTCGAGACGGCTGACGTTCCTGTCAGTTTCACGAATCCGAGCGACAGGGTTGCATCGCCACCGAGGCTGAGATCGGTTGCATTCGCCGCTCCGCGCAGGCTGACGCCGACGCCCCATTCCTTCTTGTCATCCAGAAAGAGCTCGCCCTTGCCCGAGATCGATGCGAGACCGTCCCAGTAGTAGGCGACCTTCATCTCGCCGACCCGCATTCCCTTGAGTTCCAGATTTCCGATCATGATCTTCCCGACGGTTCCCTCGCCGGCCACCGACAGTTCATCCGTGTCGATCGTGATCACACCATCGATCGTCGCGACGTTCCCGATGTTCGGGACGAAGGGCCCGACCCCGAGCGTCGAGATCGCCTTGATGCCAAAGGGGTCGAGTTTCAATGTTCCGCCGAGCGAGTTGATCGAAGCGACGCCGTAGATGTTGAGGGGCAATCCCTGAACGACGACTCCGATCTCCTTGAGCTCGCCATCCTTGATCACGACCGTTCCACCAAATCCGAGCGCATCGGCGCCGGGCCCGAAGAGCACCGTGACCTTGCCTGCCCAGAGGTTCTCTCCCAAGCTGTATTTGAGGTCGACTCCCTTCAGGCGAACGACCGCGAGATCGATCTCGGGAATCTTGACGAAGAGCTTCTCGAGACGCACGGACCCGTTGACCGGCCAGAAGATCCCGAGTTCGCCGTCGTAGCCCTGGAAGACACCCGGAAGTTTGAGCTTGCCGTAAACCGCCATCCCCAGCGCGCCTTCGCGCTCGACCGGTTCGAGGGTGAGCGCGGCTTCGACGGTGAGCCCTGCGATCTTCTGGATCAACTGCGTCGGCAACGACAATGTGTAGGCGGGGATCTTCTGCAGTCCGACCTGTTCGAGCGTGAACACGACACCGGGCGTGGCCAACGAGGGAACCGAGCCGGCGAGTTGCGTCACCGAACCTTCGGTAACGACGGTGTAATCGGGGAAACCGTTCACGGGTTGCTTCGGATACGACGCGACATCGGACAGACCCGGGAGGCGGCCGATGGTCGAGGTCTTGATGACGTCGCTCCTGATCGGCATCGCCCAACCCGGGGCCGAACTCTGACTCGGCGAATACTGGAACGACCAGTCGATCACGCCTTCATCGACGATCAAATCGCCTCCGAAGATCGAACCCACCGCCTGATAGCCCGTCGCGTGGATGTGCGCGTTCAGGGGATCGAATGTCACCATCGCCTGCGGAGCGACAGGGCGGAACTCCATTCCACCGACGAACACTTTCTGCGTCGACGTCCAGACCAGTCCGGCACGGGAAAGGCAATTCTCCGGCGCCGAGACCGACATCTCGAACGGCCCCAACCGGACCGAGGTCGCGCAGGCCCAGGAGATCCCGGCATCGGGTGCACCCGAGGGGACAGTTGTTGTTGTCGTCGATGTCGATTCGACGGCACCGTCAATGGTTGTTGTGGTCGTCGTGGTCGACGATGAAGTCGAATCGGCCGGCGTGGTCGTGGGCGTCACCAACGTGGTGCCGGCGGGAAGTGTTGTTGTCGAAGGAAGAACCGTTTCCCCCGGCGCAAAGGTGTTCACCACTTCGGTGTCGTCGGTGACGCCCGAGGCCGAGCGATCGATCGTCTCACCGGCACAAGCCGCGAAAAGGATTCCGCAAGCCATCGCGATCGCCAGAACCCGACCCGTTGTTCGTGCCCGATTCTTTGCCGATGTGTCCATGTCGGGAGATGCTAGACCCGTCAGTCAACGCCGTGGACGGCAGGGAGTGGCAGTGGGTGCTGCGTCACCTCCGAGCGGCAGCCCGCCGATGGGCGATGTCACCAGTCTGGTATCGTCATGAATAATGACAAAACAACGCTGGATTCCCGTCGCCCTCTGCCTCGCGGCCCTCGCCATCGGCGGACTCGGTTTCGCCATCGGAACCCGCTCGGATTCGGGTAATTCCGCTGCCGAACCGGAGCCGAGTTGGCTGCTCAGCCAGACGGCCCGATCCGGCACTCTCAACCCCAATGCCGACGGCACCTACCAGCTCGTGATGCAGGGAATCGATCCCACCGTCGTCGCATTCACGGACCGACCCGACCGGGACACCGCCACCCTGAGTGTCCAGCAGATGACGAACGCCTGGGCGACGATGTTCGCCAGTTCCGCCCCCAACGCCGTACTCGTCGAGCACTCGCGCACAAGCGGTCCGGATTCACTCGTGCTCGAACTCTTCGATCCCGTGTTCAGCGGCACGACGATGACGTACACCGTTCGTATCCTCGCCGACGAGCAGAACCCGACCTCGGTCGACGGAATCGGCCTCGGCACCGAGCAGTACACCGAGCCGCCCACAGCGTTCGCCCTCGCCAGTCTCTTCATCGACAACATGAATCTGCGATATGCCTGTTTGTCGGAGGATGGCAGCCAGGACGAGCTCTACCCTCCGGGTGACGTTCCTCCGGGCGGACCGACGCAGGACTGGTACAACCAGTGCAAGGCCGCCGGTGGCGGCATCGGCGAGACCTTCGGCTGAGACACCACCGGGTGTCGCCGGGCGATCTCACCCGGCGACTCCCGCTTGAGATTCAGTTGATGGCGGTCGCTTCGTCGCTGCCGCCGACCAGATCGGCGTTCTTGCGACGTGTCGCGAGAACCATTGCGCCACCGAGAATCAGCAGCACCAACGCGATGCCGATCGGCGTGCTCGTACTCGAACCGGTGTATGGAAGCACCGTCCCGGTCGCTGCGCCTGATGCGACAACATCCTCGACAACATCCTCGACAACGCCATCGCCCGCGCCGGGAGTCTCACCGGGGCCGGGACCGTCGCCGGGGGTGCCACCGTCGCCGTCATCCGTCGCCACGGGCGTCGACACCGTGAAGACCGGATCCTCGGTGAAGGTGAACGAGATCGTGCCATCCTGCGTCGCCGTTCCCATGAGGGTCAGTACGCCATCGAAGTACTGGTACACCTCATCGCCAGCCTTGATGGCCGCGTTCGAGATCGTCATCGTCACCGGAACTCCTGCGATCGGCACAGAGCCGTCGGGCGCGCGCCAGGTGACGATCAACGAGACGACGAAGTTGTCACCCGACGGGAACGTGTTGGCCAGACCTGCAGAAACGAGGACCGGGTACACGCTCAGGGTTGTTCCCGCGGGAAGCGCACCCGCCGGAACCAGAATTGAGGCGTTGGTTCCATCTGCTCCGAGTGTCAGCGTCGTGTCGGTCGATCCCGAGAGGGTGATGTTCGTGGGATCACCGATCATGCTGTCGTCGACACCTGGCGGCAACACATTGTCGGGAATGGGCGCCTCATTGATGGCCCACACCGCGCGCAACGTCACGGCCGACGAACCGATCGTGTAGATATCCCCTGCGTCAAAGGTCGATGAACCATCGGACCAGTTCAGGAACGAGTAGCCCTCGAGCGAGATGCCACCAGCACTGGCGACCTGGAACGTGCCACTGCTGGCCAGCGGCGACTGCGTCGGGGTCGATCCCGCGCCACCATTCAGGTCGTAGGTGACCGAGTAGATCCGCTGCCACACCGCGGTCAACGTCACCGCGGTCATGCCGACCGTGAACGTTTCGCCGGCCTCGTAGGTCGTCGACCCATCCGACCAACCGACGAAGGTGTTGTCGGCGAGCGTCAGCCCCGCACCACTCGCAACCTGGAACGTGCCACTGCTGGCCAGCGGCGACTGCGTCGGGGTCGATCCCGCGCCACCATTCAGGTCGTAGGTGACCGAGTAGATCCGCTGCCACACCGCAGTCAACGTCACCGCGGTCATGCCGACCGTGAACGTCTCGCCGGCTTCGTAGGTCACCAAACCCTTGGACCAACCGACGAAGACGTGATCGGCGAGCGTCAGCCCCGCACCACTCGCAACCTGGAACGCGCCGAGACTGACAACGGGCGACTGCGTCGGGACCGTTCCATCGCCACCATTCAGGTCATAGGTGACCGAATAGACCTCTTCCCACACCGCAGTCAACGTCACTGCCGATGAGCCGACCGTGTACGTCTCGCCTGCTTCATAGGTCTTCGCCTGATCGGCCCAGCCGACGAAGATGTTGTCGGCGAGCGTCAGCCCTGCACCACTCGCAACCTGGAAGGTGCCACCAGCGACGAGCGGCAACTGCGTCGGTGTCGCTCCGGTTCCGGTGTTCAGGTCATAGGTGATGGCGAACGTCGGGACCCAGACTGCGGTGAGCGTCTCCGGAACTCCGCCCATCGGGAACGAAGCGCCATCGGCGTAAACGGTTCCCCAGTATCCCGACCATCCACCGAACGCATAACCCATTCGAACAGGGTCGGTTCCATTTCCGACGGTGAACGACGTGTTCTGCAATGTGTCGGCCTGGGTGGGCGCCGAAGCGCCACTCGGCATCGCACCGCCGGCGAGGGCATAGGTCACCGACGATGTTGCCAGCGGCGCAAGCGTGATGTTGACGCCCGGCGAGAACGCTCCACCATACGAAGTGACACTGGCGGGAATCGTCACCTCCGTAAATCTGTTCGCCTTGAACGCCTCACCACCGATACCCGTGACTGTCCCCGGGATCGTGATCGAATCGAGACCCGCATTGTAGAACGCGTACTCACCGATCGACCCAAGATGATCGGGCAACACGATCGAGCGCATGCCCCCGGTGTTCGCGAACTGGAATCCGTCGATGCTCGTGATCTTCGAATTCGGTGCGAAAACGATCTTCGAGATATTCGTATTTCCCTGCCAGACGCCTCCGAAGCGGGTGACGCTGTTTGGAATGGTCAACTGAGCGATGTGTCCACCACCGGTCGAGAAGTTGGCATTCTTCGCCACCGACGTAACCGGCAACCCTTCGATGACCGACGGAATCGTGAGCGCAGCATCGGCACACTTCGGTGTGCAGCCCGTCACGTCAACCTGCCCGTTGTTCACCGTGTAGGTCCACACATTCGTGAGCCACACCGCGGTCAACGTCACCGGGTTCCCGCCCATCGTGTAGGTCGCGCCATCGACGTAGGTCGACGACCCGTTATTCCAGCCACCAAACTCGAAACCCTCCTTGACAGGATCGGTTCCGTTTCCGACGGTGAACGTCGTGTTCTGCACCGTGTCGGCCTGGGTCGGAGCCGAAGCGCCACTAGTCATCGAACCGCCGTCGAGTGCGTAGGTCACCGACGACGTCGCCGGTGGCGCAAGCGTGATGTTGACGTTCGCGGAGAACGCTCCACCATACGAAGTGACACTGGCGGGAATCGTCACCTCTGTAAATCTGTTCGCCTTGAACGCATCGCTACCGATGGAGGTAAGGGTCGGCGGGAGCGTGATCGAATCGAGACCGGCGTTGTAGAACGCGTACTGACTGATCGACTCAAGGTGGTCGGGGAGGGTGATCGAGCGGACACGGCCGTTGTTGGCGAAGAGGAATTCCCCGAGGCTCGTGACCTTCGAATTCGGGGCGAAAACCACGCTTGCGACATTGCCTTGCCATGACTCGACACCGAACCACGTGACGCTGCTGGGGATCGTCAGCTGAGCGATGGCCGCACCGTTGGCCCACACGGCTGCCCCATTGCCCCTCACCCACTCGACGGGGAGACCATCGATGGTCGAGGGGATCGTTACCGACTCACCTGCACACGACGCCGTGCAACCGGTGATGGTGATCCGAGTTCCGTTGCTCGTGTAGGTGAACAACCCCGAGGTGTCGATTGAGTCGGCGCCAGCGGTGCCGCCCGTCAGGATCGGCAGCGCGAGGGCAGCCACGAGCACGACCAGAACCGCCGCGAAGGTTCTACGGATTCGACCGAATTGCATGTTCGCCGTGAGAGTCATGTCCGTAGAGTAACAGTTAGTTACTGATTACGCACATCATGTTACACTTCGGTGGTGGGCCGACCGGCTTGCCGCCCCACCACCGTCAGCAATCAGACCTTCGTGACGAGCGCTCCCGGGAAGTCACCGGCGGCGCGGAACTCGTCGAGATGGGCGTGGTAGTCGAGAAGGCTGCCGGCGTAGACAAGCCCTTTCGCCGCCTTCTCGTCCGGCGCCGCGAGTTCACTGTTGAAGTAACCGGGCGTGCAGGTTGCGACATAGTCGGCGCCACCGCCGATTGCCCCGTACAGGACCATGAGCCAGCCCTCTTCAGATTCCGGTGTCGCCTCGATCGTGGCAATGCCCTGCGCTTCGCAGGCGCCGATGAGTTCGGCGACGTGGCGAGCCGAACGCCCGAGGAAGTGAACGAAGTTCGTGCCGAACCCGGCCTGCACGAGGCTGATCACCATCATGTTCGGGAACCCGCCCGACAGGACACCGTGCAGCGTGTGGGCACCGTGTGACCATGACTCGCTGAGCGAAACCCCATCGCGGCCGATCGGATCGAAACCGACGCGCGAGTCGAGATCGGTCTGCACCTCGAAGCCCGACGCGAAGATCAGGCAGTCGATCGGATACTCGACACCGTCGACGACGACACCGGTTTCCGTGACGCGCTCGATGCCCTTGCCTTCAGTGTCGACCAGATGGACATTGGGCTTGTTGAACGCCGGCAGGTAATCGTCGTGGAAGCACACCCGCTTGCAGTTCTTGCCGTAATAGGCCTTGAGTTTCGCGGCGGTCTCGGGATCCTCGATGATCGAATCGACCCGACGGCGCAGCTTCTCCATCGTCTGGAAATCACTGACTTCCATGGCGGCAAGGTGCTCGGGTGACTGGGCGGCAGCCTGCGTGTTCGTCCACATGACGTCGGTCCAACCGTCGTTGACGAGATCGACGGCCGGCTTCGCTCCGGTGACGGACTGGGTGAAGTTGACGACTCGCTCTTCCTGCCAACCCGGCTGGAGGCCCTTGAACCATGCCTCGTCGGTCGGACCGTTGTTGCGGACACCGACGGCGCTGGGGGTGCGCTGGAACACGAACAGATC
>WLFD01000032.1 GCA_009703925.1 Actinomycetota bacterium
CGTGCACTTGCCCTTGGCCTTCATGAGAATGGGCAGGTTGGTGAAGTCGTTGCCGTCCCACGCATCGAAGGGCTCGAGCAATTGCAGTCGATCGGAGGTCGGGGAGACCTTGACCGAAACGCCGGAGTTGTCGGTCGGGGGAGCGATGAAGCTGCTCTCTCCGGGAGTGAAGCCCTTGGCGGGAAGTTCCATTCCGACCGGAACCGGGATCGAAACCTGTTCGCCGGAGGCGTTGGTGAGCGTGTCGGTGGTGGGATCGAAATCGACGCGTCCGGCCAGCGCCATGGCGACGACGGTTTCCGGCGACGTGACGAACGCGAGGGTCGATGCGAGTCCGTCGTTGCGCTTCGGGAAGTTGCGGTTGTAGGAGGTGACGATGATGTTGGTGTCGCCTTCCTTGACATCGCTGCGCGACCACTGGCCGATGCACGGACCACATGCATTGGCGAGAACGGTCGCCCCGATCTGTTCGAGATCGGCGAGAAGGCCGTCGCGCTCGATGGTGGCGCGGACCTGTTCGGAACCGGGGGTCACGAGAAGCGGAGTCTTGGCGCTAAGGCCGTTCTCCGATGCGAAGCGGGCGATGGAGGCGGCGCGGCTGATGTCCTCGTAGGAGGAGTTCGTGCAGGAGCCGATGAGGGCCGACGAGATCTCCATTGGCCAGCCTTCGGCCTTGGCTTCGGCGCCGAGTTCGCTCACCTTGCGGGCGCGGTCGGGAGTGTGCGGGCCGTTGATGAGGGGCTCGAGCGTGGAGAGGTCGATCTCGATGACCTGATCGAAGTACTTCTCGGGATTGGCGAGAACGTCGTCATCGGCGCGCAGGTCGGCGGCGACAGCGTCGGCGGCCTCGGCGGCGGCAGCGCGGTCGGTGGACTTGAGATAGCGCGACATGGCCTCGTCATACGGGAAGAGTGACGTGGTGGCGCCGATCTCGGCACCCATGTTGCAGATCGTGGCTTTGCCGGTGCAGGAGATCGAGTTGGCACCCGGTCCGAAGTACTCGACGATGGCGCCGGTGCCGCCCTTGACGGTGAGGATGCGGGCGACCTCGAGGATGATGTCCTTCGGGGCGGACCAGCCGGCGAGTTCGCCGGTGAGCTTCACGCCGATCAGCTTGGGCCAGCGCACGTTGAACGGGTAACCGGTCATGACGTCGACGGCATCGGCGCCACCGACTCCGATGGCGATCATGCCGAGACCACCGGCGTTGGGGGTGTGGCTGTCGGTGCCGATCATCATGCCGCCCGGGAACGCGTACTGCTCGAGCACGACCTGGTGGATGATGCCGGAGCCGGGCTTCCAGAAGCCGATGCCGTACTTGGCCGAAACCGATTCGAGGAAGTCGTAGACCTCGGCGTTGACGTCGTTGGCGACAGCGAGGTCGATGCGACCTTCACTCTTGGCCTGGATGAGATGGTCGCAGTGGACTGTCGACGGCACGGCGACCTCGGGCAGGCCGGCGGTCATGAACTGGAGCAACGCCATCTGGGCGGTGGCGTCCTGCATGGCGACGCGATCGGGATCGAGATCCGAGTAGCTGCGACCGCGCTCGAGCTCCTGATTCTGCGGATCGCGGAGATGGTTCACGAGAACCTTCTCGGCGAACGTGAGCGGGCGACCCAGACGGGTGCGGCCCAGCTCGACACGCTCGGCGAGGCGGCCGTAGACGGTGTTGATCAGTTCGATCGGGGTGGTGGCGGAAACGGCCATGGGGGAACCTCTCGGAAGTCGGCAGACACGAACAGGTGTCCGAACGGCGTAGGGGTCCGAGTCTATGGCAACCGCAATGGCCCCGAAATGTGACAGGGCAAGGGATCTAAGCCGACGGCGTCAGGTGTTGTTCAGCGAGCCCGAACCCGACGAAGGGGTGGTGGTCGTCGTGGAGAGCCGATCGATGAGGTCCTGAAGGAAGTCGGGGTTCTGGAGGACGAAGATCAGGTACGCGATCGACACGATGGTGCCGATGACGCCCAGCACGATTCCGGCCGTGGCGAGACCGGCTCCCTTGGTCCATCCCCCGGACCGCTCGATGCGGGTGCGGGCCTTGGTGGCGAAGATGAGTGCCATCGGGCCGAGAACGATTCCGAGGTATCCGGCGCAGGTGAGCGAGATGATCCCGACGACGAGCGAAGCGATCGCCAGCCCGTCGGTCTTGGGACCCGACCACTGCGGGGCGACGGGATGGCCCTGTGGGCTGACCGGGGGAGGGGGAACGAACGGAGGAGGCGTCGGGGCGGAACCGGGCCACGCCGGATTCGTCGGAGCAGTTGCCGGGGGTGCTGCCGGGGGTGCTGCCGGTGCCGGTGCCCATGGGGATGCCGCGGGCGTCGTTGGCGTCGGGGGTGTCGGGGGCCGGACGCCGGGCCGGATCGGATTGCCCCAGGGGTCGAGGGGGACGTTGTTGTCACCGGAGTCGCTCATGTCGAAACCGAGGCTACCGGGACCGTGCCGAACGGAGACCCAGAACGGAGGCGCCGATGACAGCCCCGGTCAGAACGAGGTCGGCGATGGACGGAACGGTCGGCGTTTGCGCCAACATCGCCGCGGCAGCCAGAACGAGAAGGCCGAGATTCCGGACGATCTCGATGCCCGAGAGCGGAGCGGATCCCGCTGCCCCGAAGCAGGCACACGGAACCCTTACGCCGGCGCGGAGACGGCCGATGAGGAAGGTGGTGAAGAAGGCGAGAGTCACCAGAGCGGCGAGCCCCCCGATCGACGGCACGATGATCAGGCTTGCGGCGATCGCGAGTTCGACCACGGGGACGACCCGGGCCATCGCATCGGGTGCCGGCACGCCGAGAAGGTCGAACTCGTCGGCGGTCGCAGCGACGTCGCGGAGTTTCGAGACCGCGGCAACGAGGAAGGTGGCGGCGAGGAAGAGCGCTGCGAGGTATCCGATGCCGGCTGAGGTCACCGGCACATTCTCGCCGTAGTCTCGGCTCATGCGTGAACGCTGCCCGCACATTGTGGAGTCCGGACGGTTCGCGAGGGCGGCGATCGTCCTGACGGCCGTGGCGGCGATGCTTGTCGTCGCTTCGGGATGCTCCTCGACCGACTCGGTGAAATCGGTGGCGACGGTTCCGACGGGTGCGGCGATGTTCCCGGTGGGGATAACGGCGTTTGCCTTCACGGACAGCACGCGATCGGTGCCCGCGACACCGTCACAACCCGGCGCCCCGGAGCGGTTTCTGCAGGTTCGGGTGTGGTATCCGGGCGTGGCCCCGTCACTGGCCGAGGCCGTTGACGACAACTTCAATTCCATTCCGAGTCCAACCCCGATGTTCGACGAGAGCCCGGCCACGGCCTCGGGGCCGTTTCCTCTGATCGTTCTCGCCCACGATCTCGGGTCAACGCCGGCGCTTTACGGTGACCTCGCCGCCGCTTGGGCGGGTGCCGGCTTCGTCGTTGCGGCGCCGAGCTTCCCGCTGAGCGATGCCTACGCGCCGGGAGGCCCCAACGGAAGTGATACCGCCAACCATCCGAAGGATGTGAGCGCGGTGATAGATCGGATACTCGAGTTGTCCGCTTCCGACGATGGCGGAATCCTCGCCGGGATGATCGATTCGTCGTCTGTCGGGATAGCCGGCCACGGTGCGGGCGCGGCTGCCTTGTTGTTCGCGAATCCGTGTTGCCTCGATGAGCGAATCGACGCGTTGACGGTCATGTCACTGGGGACAAACGAATACAAGAGCGGCGCGGTTGAGTGGCCGCAGAATCGACCGTTGCTCGTCGTCCACGGAGATGCCGATGTCGTGGCTCCGAAGATGCTGAGTGATGACATTTTCGCAGCGGCGTCTGCCCCGAAAGGGCTTCTCACCCTCCTCGGAGTCGATCACGATTCCTACATCGTCCGGTCTTCGCCGGCATTCGCGGTGACAGCGGCGACCACGACCGATTTCTGGCGCATCTATCTCGACGGTGCTCCGGGCACGGTCGGATCGGTATCCGGTGATTTCGTTCCCGGAGTGGCGACGCTGACGTTCATCACCGATTGAGAACACCCCGGAATCGAAATCAGACCTCGGGCCAGTTGCGCTTGCCCTTGCGGGTGCGTTTGCGATCGTCGAGCGACCACGACCGGCGCCACGAACCGGCCTCGGGGCCGTGGAGCGACGGGGTCTCGCCGGCGGCGGCCCGGCGACGGGCCTGCCACCAATCGGTTGCCGACTCGTCGGCGAGAGCGGCGACCGCTTCCTCGATACGGATGGCGAGGTGGCGCGAATCTTCCCCCTCGTTCGGCATGATGGGCTTGCCGAATGTCACCGACGTCGGGTGCAGGCGGGGGACGTTCTTTCCCTTGCGGAGCACCTTGCCGGTTCCCTCGAGATGCACGGGAACGACGGGAACATTGCAGCGAAGCGAGAGGTATGCGGCACCGCCACGGAACTGCTGACCCCAACCGTCGGGGGAGCGACCGCCTTCGGGGAAGATCAGCATGCTCCAGCCGTCATCGAGAAGCACGGCCGCCTGGTCGGCGGAGTTGCGGGTGACCTTCGTGCGTTCGATCGGAATGGCGCCGATCACCAATGCCGAGAGGGTGGAGGTGATCTGGTTCCCGAAGAAGTAATCGGCGGCGGCACCGATGAAGAGGTGATGACGCCAGGGCTCCGGGATGACCGACAGCATCAGCGGCGTGTCGATGTGACTGTGATGGTTGGCGGCGAAGACGACCGGACCTTCGATGTCGGTGAGACGATCGTCGCCGTACACGGTCGGTGTGGCGAGGATGTCGATGACCGGTCGGACGAGTCCCTCGACGAGTAGGACGCGCGCCGCACGGGCGGGATACGAACGCGCCCAATCGGTGTCGTAATTCGCGCCGACCTTGCTCTCCTT
Source organism: Actinomycetota bacterium (assembly GCA_009703925.1). Lineage (GTDB taxonomy): Bacteria > Actinomycetota > Acidimicrobiia > Acidimicrobiales > Acidimicrobilacustridaceae > Acidimicrobilacustris. The sequence goes on from WLFD01000032.1 coordinate 4,837, forward strand.
GGCGAGAACCTTGACGCCGTTCGGCACGGTGGGTTCGGTGAGGAGGGTCTTCACGATCCGGCCGATGGAACCGCCCCGACGGACGACGGAATTACCCACGGAGCGGTTGACGGGAAGCTTCCTGATGAGCTTCGTCGCCTGCTTGCGGGTGATCGGCATTCGTGAGGGTGTTGCGTTGCTCATGTCAGTGTCCTCAGGAAACGTCGGCCATGAGGATCGGCGGGTTGTGCAGATGCGTGATCGTCGCATCGCGGCCGACGACATCACTGGCCATCTCGAGCGCATCCTGCAAGGTGGATGCCGGCTTGAAGCCGAGGCGGCGGACGGCGCGCACATCGCCACCGACGATGATGACCTCGCCGACATGCTGCAGCGCATGCGAGCACCAGTACCACATGTAGAACGGATGCACGCCGTGATAGGCGTAGCTCGTGCGGTACAGGTGTCGGTACCACTCGTCTTCGGCGAACGACTTCTCGAACTCCGCTTCGATACGAAGCGGGTCGGTCGTGACCGACAGGACCTGTTCGAAGAAATCGATGTAGCTCGGGTGATGGACGGGGTGGAATTCCCAAGGCGTCGGATGGCTCATGATGACCACGCCGCCCTCGCGTACCGGGGGCTTGCCGCGGTAGAGGTTGAAGAAGTATCCGAGTCCGAGACACGCAACGAGGATCGGATTGAGGATCGAGTTGACGTTGTACGGGCTGATGTACGGAAGGCCCATCGTGAGGATGTCGGTCTGGCCCTCGACCTGTACGAGGTGCTGTTTGTAGACGTTCTCGGTGGTGAGCTTGTGCACGGCCTCGACCTCGCCGGCCTGCACCGACGTCATGGCGTGCGGGGCCTGCCAACCCTGGAAGATGGAGCGCTTCGTGCGCGACGGCATCAGGTCGAGGGCGGTCTTCATGCCGGCCATCGTGACTCGGTCCTTGAGAGACCATTCCCATTCGCGCTTCTGCAACACGCTCATCGGACCTTCGGTGCCGAACACGTTGTTGTTCATCGTGGTTTCGATCTGGAAGACCTTGATGCCGGAATCGCGCAGGACCTTGCCCATGCGCCAGTTGGCGGAATGGAGCTCGGACTTGTGCTGATCCATGAACGACTTCGAGTGCTGCATCGTGCGCACGTTGTGATGATGGCGAAGCGAGCGATAGCTCGCCAGGCCCGTGGCGGTCGACTTCCAGCCGCCGTCCATCGACACGAGGTTGATGTTTACGTAGATGATGAGATCGCTGTCGGCGGCGCGCTTGTTGATCTCGACCTCTTCACCCTGTTCGGTCGAACCGATGTAGAGGAGATTGTCGGGATCTTCGGCATCGTGGTTGATCAGTCGACCATCGGGAGCGAATGCGTCGTACACGCGGTCGCCGACGGCGTGACGGAGTTCGGCTTCGGTCATCCGTCGGTGCAGTGCGAGTGCGGCGATGAGCATGACGTCATCGACACCGGCGGCGGCAGCGAGGTCGAGGACGGCCTCGATGACGCGCTGGCGAATGTCGGGGCGCTTCATCGGGGGCAACGGCAGCGAGATGTCGTCGAACGCGATGGTGAGCTTCATGCCGGGCTTGAGGAGAGCGGTGAGCGGCTCGCTGTCGCCGATCGGGTTGACGAGTGCGTCGCGGATAGCGGCGTCGGGGTTCTTCAGTGCCTCGATGGGCTCCGACGGGTAGATCACGCGGCTGCGGCCTGCGGGCAGGCGCTCCAACCTGAATCCCTCACCGTGGTGAAAGAGAATTGGTGGTGTCGAGCGATCGACATCGAGGACGAACCCTGGTCTAGGCACGATTGCGTTCCTTTTCATCACGGAGGTCGAAGGCGATGCGGACAGCACCTCGGACACCTGAGGCCGACGCGTGTGCGATGGCCTGTTCATGGCTGGAGAGCGGATAGACGGCCGTCACGAGACGACCGAGATCGGCGGCTTCGACCAGTTCGAAGGCCAGATCGAAGGTGCGGCGACGCGAACCGTCGGGAAGTGTTTCAGTCCCGTAGGCGTACGAACCCGAAAGCGTGATCTCGCGCTGCCAGAGGCCGGTGAGATCGACGGACACATGGCCCGGCATGCCGACGAGGGTGATGCGACCCTTCGGACGCACGACGCCGAGTGCTTCGGTGATGCTGTCCTGCGAACCCACGCAATCGATCACGTGATCGGCGCCACCGGTGAGGCGGATGATGTCGCCGTCCCCGAGCGCAAGCGAGTTGCTCGCCCGACGCACCGCCCGGGTGAGTTCGTTGGGCGACACGACGATGTCGGCGCCGAACTCGACCGCGAGTTCGCGTTGATGCGGGTGCTTCGCTACGGCAAGGATCGTGCAGGGGCGACCGAAGCGACGCAGGGCGGCGATGGTGAGCAGTCCGAGGGTGCCGGAACCGAGAACGACGACCAGGTCTCCCTCGGTCACATCGGCGATGAGTGCACCGTGCACGGCGCATGCGGTGGGCTCGACCATGACAGCGGCCTCGTCGGTCCACGACTCGGGGACAGCGTGGAGTTGGCTGACATGGGCGACCATGCGGGTGGACCAGCCGCCACCGGTGGAGCAGCAGAATCCGGTCTGCAATCCGGGTTCGAGGGAACCGAACGCGATGCGCTCGCAGTTGCCGAGATCGCCGCGTTCGCACGCCGCACAGGCGGGGGAGATGCCCCGCGCGATGCAACCGAGCACGGGTTCGACAACAACGCGACCGGCGGGGATGTCGCCGACGGGCTCGCGCAGATCGGCGACGATCTCGTGACCGGGAACGAAGGGAAACGAAACGATGGGCTCGAAGTAACGCGTGCTCTGGGCGTTGATGGTGGCGAGATCGGAACCGCAGATGCCGGAAAGTCGGGGAAGGATCTCGACCCAATCCGATCCGGGAAGTTTCGGGGCATCGATCGATCGCAGACGCAACGGGCCGACCTTGGCGCCGCTGCCGCCGAGGCGACTGGCGATGGTCGCGGCAGCGAAGCGCGGGATGTTCCGTTCGAAACGGAGCGCCTTCATGCCGTGCCTCCGGGAACGAGGGGATTGGAAAGACCGCCGTTGCGGCCCCGGCGAGGCCCGATCGGGACAAGCGTGCGGGCCGAACCCGGCGACTTGGAGAACTGTTCGACGAGCCAGCCGCGTTTGCGGGCAAGCGCTGCGAGTCGCATCTCCGGATTCACCGCTACGGGGAACCCGACGGCCTCGAGCATCGGCAGATCGGATGTGGAGTCGGCGTACGCGACCGTTTCGGCGAGATCGAGTCCGTGGAGTGCGGCATAGTCCATCAACACCTGGGCACGGCTCTCGCCTGTCGGCGGAACGTTTGCGAGTTCGCCGTTGTACGTACCGCCGCTCGTGTTCATCTCTGTCGCAATGATGTCGTCGAAGAGGGGTTCGAGTGGCTTGACGACGAAGTCCAGTGCTCCGGTGATCAACACCGTTCGATGACCGGCTGCCTTGTGCGCACGGACGCGTCGTATGGCTGCGGGGAACGACTTTGCGAGGATGAGACGGCTGAACATCTCGGCCGAATCCTCGGCGATCTGGTCGATGGGCGCACCGTCGTAGCGACGGTAGAACATGCGCAGGAAATCGCTGCGGTCCTTGCGGTCGAGTGAAAGAAGCGACGGGCCCTCAGCGAGGAGTGACGCGACGAAACGGATGCGCTCGTCGCGGGGCATGCGTCGCGTTGCGATGAATGCGTAGCTCGACACGACGTTCGACGCGATGAGGGTGTTCTCGAGATCGAAGGCGGCGAGCTGGCGTTCGGGAGCGAGTACCTGCTCGCGCAGGCGGGTCGAACGGGACTTGCCGACCTTGCCTCCTGGCGTCGTGCGGACACGGGCAGCCTTCACGACCGAGGGGAGATGGATCTCCTCGACGAAGTAATCCCAGTCGATGACCCGGGGATCGAAGCAGAAGTCCCGTTGGTCCTCGGCGCTCTGGGCTTCCCACATGGCGATGAGACGGTCGAGTCCGTAAACAGCCTCACATTCGGCATATGCGCCGTAGAGCTCGACGTATCCGAGGGCTCGTTCTGCCTCTTCGCGTTTGGCTTCGACGGATGCGCCCCACTGGGCCTGTGTGCCGCGCAATGGCAGGGCGGCGAGCACGCTCTCGACCCGTTCGAGGCCGGACTTGGCCCGCTGCAACTGGGTCTGGACACTGCCGCGGCCGGGGAACGACCAGGTGGGGACCATGATCGGCTGGCCCTTGGTGTCATAGAGCGGATGCAGTTGGAACCATGCGCTGATGAGATCGACGAGTCGGCGATAGCGCAGGGGATTCTGCGATCCCGATGCGACCTGTACAACTTCGGGCTTTTCCTCCGGCCCTTTGGCGGCCACGGCGATGATGGCGGCCGACACGAGATCGACGGGGATGACATCGACGATTCCTTCGGGAATGCCCGGGAATTCCTTGAGCAGACCGCGTGCGTAACTGATGATGACCGGCTCGGCCATCCGGAAGCCGCGGATCCATCCGGGAACGGGTTCGGCAAGTGCCGACTCGATGATCGAGGGCCGCACGATGCTGACGGGCACGTTGCCCCGGTTCTCGACGAGGGCGCGTTCGCCGAGAGCCTTTGTGTAGGCGTACGCATCGGGCCATCCGAGCGATGCGGCGCGGGCGCGGCCGGCCTCGACCATGCGATCGGCCACCCAGCGGGTGCGCCATTGTTCGGTCTTGTCGGCCAACAGGGGAGTTCCGGCGGCACCGAGTTCGCGCCGGGCCCGCTCGCGGAACTCCTTCAGCTTCTCGGGTGTGCGGCTGTCGGCATCGGCGTCGCGGCGGGCACGACGGGCGCCCTCGACCTCTCCGCGCCACGGGACGTCGATGAAGAAGGGGCTCTCGTCGACGAGCTGTTCGGGAGCGGCACCGCGCCGATTTCCTGCGACGTAACAGGTCGAGACGGCGACGAGGTGGGGTGTGATGCCGAGGTCCTGACAGGTGAGTGCGATGCGCGACGGGCCGAGGAGGTTGACCTCGACGGCGGAATCGAGCGGGGAATCGAAGCTCACGGTTGCGGCGGAGTGGATGATGATGTCGCAGCTGGCGAGCACGGCCCGGCCGGCTTCGTCGAGACCGAGACCGTCGCGGCCGACATCGCCGGCGACCGACGTGACGCGGCGCTCGATCATCGCGGCGAACCCCTCGGTGCCGAGATCGGCCCGCAGGCGGTCGAAGGCGTCGTTCTTGAAGATCTCTCGTTTGACGCGCTGCTCGACGCTCGAGCGTTTGCCGGCGCGCACCAGCAACACGACCTCGCACTCGGGCACCGAACGCAGGAGTCGCTCGAGCAGGTTGGTGCCGAGGAACCCGGTGGTGCCGGTGATGAACAGACGCTTGCCGGCCAGCGATTCAGGAATCACGGACGAATGTTTACCACTTGGTAAGTGAATCGTCTACCATGATGCCCATGGCGGCCCCTGTTTCCCTCCCTCCCATGGCATCGGAGCCGCGGTTGCGACCCCGGGCGGGGATCGGAACCGAGGCCCGCAAACCGGGCAAACGGGCGGAGCGGACCAGAGCGACCGAGGACCGGATCCTGAACGAAGCCCTCGTTTCCTTCGGCACGGCCGGATTCGATGCAACCTCGCTCGATCAGATCGCCGCCGAACTCGGGGTCTCCAAGCAGGCGATCCTCTATCACTACCCCTCGAAGATCGCCCTGCTCGATGCCGTCATCGACCGGGCCTGTCTCGATCTGATCATCGCCTTCGACGGGGCCCTGAACGAGGCCGGTACCGGTTGGGAGCGCATCGAGTCGCTCGTGCGGGCCGTCTTCCGCGTGGCACTGCGTCGCCCGGAGCTGCTCGGCCTGATCCGCGAAGTGAGTCGCCTGGGCGGCAATGCGGCCCTGCGAGTGTCGACCGATCTCGAACCGTTCGTGGAACGGGCCCGCGACTATTTCTCCCGGGAGATGGACGCCGGCCGCATCCGGCGCTGTGATCCGGGACTGCTGCTCGTGTCCGCCTATTCGACCGTGCTCGGCGTCGCGACCGAAGCCGAGGTGCTGCGCGCCGTCGGGGTCGAACCGACGCTGCGCTCGACGGTGATCCGTCGGCGCGAACTGCTGGCCTTCCTCCGTGCCGCGATGGTGGCGGCTCCGTAGAACCCGGTTCAGTGCGAGCGGCTCCGGGCGGCGAGATCGTGCCGCTCGATGGCGAGGCCGACCAGTTCGTCGATCAGTGCCCGGTAGGGCAGACCCGATGCATGCCACATCTTCGGGTACATGGAGATCGGCGTGAAGCCGGGAATCGTGTTGATCTCGTTGAGCAACAGGCCGCGGCCATGTTCCTCGAAGAGAAAGTCGACACGGGCGAAGCCTTCGGCGCGGTAAGCACGAAACACCCGACACGCGAAGTCGCGGACCTTTTCGGTGAGGTCGACATCAAGCGGTGCAGGTATGAGAAGTTGCGCCACGCCGTCGGTGTATTTGTCGTTGTAATCGTAGAACTCGCCGCCGGCGACGATCTCGCCCGGGACCGACGCTCGGGGCGACGTGGTGTGGCCGAGAACGGCAACTTCGATCTCGCGTGCGACGACGCCTTCTTCGACGACGATCCAGTCGTCGTGTTGCAGCGCCGCGTCGATCGCCGGACGCAATGCTCCGCGGTCATCGACTTTCGAGACACCGATCGACGAACCCATGTTGGCGGGCTTGACGAACATGGGGAACCCGAGTTCCCCTGCCAGCGCGTCGAGGAACTCGTCGCCTGCGGGTGAGTCGGAGACTTCGCTCCGGTGCAGGCCGCGCCATGCCGTCTGGGCGAACCCGTGGGCAGTAGCGAGATGCTTGGCGGCCACCTTGTCCATCGACATCGAGGAACCGAGGACACCGGAACCGACATAGGCGACGCCGGCCACTTCGAGCAGACCCTGGACGGTTCCGTCCTCGCCCATTGGGCCATGAAGCAGGGGCATCACGACGATCGGGCCGTCGGTCTGGTCGAGAACATCGAACGGATTGACGATCGGTCCTTCGACCGCGAGCGATTCGGGAAGGAACTCGGTGCCTCTGGCCAGGGCAGCCAGGGCCCCGTCGGCGCGGACCCATCGACCGTCGCGGTCGATGCCGATGGGGAGCAGGTCGTATCGGCTCGGGTCGGCGGCGGCGAGAACGTGGCGGGCGGTCACCCGGGAGACATCGTGTTCGGCGGACTGACCGCCGAAGAGCACGACGAGGCGCAAACGTCCGGAACCGGTCATGGACCGACCGTAGTCGGGGGCGCCCGTCCAACCGATCACACACCGGTACGATGGGTGAGTGAAATTCCTCGCCTCCGAGATCGCCGCTGCCGTCGGGGGCACTCTTGTCGGAGTGGACGTGGAGGTTGACGGTGCCGCGATCGATTCGCGCATCCTCGTCCCCGGTCAACTGTTCGTGCCGGTACGCGGCGAACGCGATGGGCACGAGTTCCAGTCTTCCGCCGTCGCCTCCGGAGCGGGCGCTGTGCTGAGCTCGCGTGGGCCGTTCGAGGGTGCAACCTCGATCGTCGTCGCCGATGTGGAAACTGCGTTCTCGGCCCTCGGGGCAGCGGCCCGTGATCGACTTCCCGACCGGGTGGTCGGCATCACCGGTTCGGTGGGGAAGACCTCGGCGAAGGACCTCGCGGCAGCAATCCTGTCGCGCCGACTCGTCGTCACCGCCAGCGAGAAGAGCTTCAACAACGAACTCGGCGTTCCACTGACCCTGGTGAACGGGGCCTCCGACACCGAGATCGCCGTGATCGAGATGGGTTCGCGCGGCGACGGGCACATCGAGGACCTGTGCGCGATCGCGCGCCCGACCATCGCTGTCGTCACTGCAGTCGAACTGGCGCACTCGGAATTCATGGGCGGCATCGAGGACATCGCCCGGGCCAAGGGCGAACTGGTCGAAGCACTTCCCGGTTCGGGGGTGGCAATCCTGAACGGCGACAATGCCCATGTTGCAGCCATGGCGTCGCGCACGTCGGCCCGGTTGCTGTTCTTCGGAATCGGTTCGGGCGAGGTTCGTGCCAGCAACATCGTCATCGATGAGGAATTGCGACCGTCATTCCGCCTCGAAAGCGATTGGGGAACCACCGACGTCCGACTCGCGGTCCGCGGCCACCATCACATCGGCAACGCACTGGCGGCTGCATCTGTCGCTCTGGTGAGCGACATCCCGTTGGAGGATGTGGCCGCCGGGCTTGGCGAAGCGGGCATCTCTCCGTGGCGTATGGACCTGCAGGTTGCCCCATCGGGCGCCCGCATCCTCAACGACTCGTACAACGCCGGTCCGGCATCCATGGCGGCAGCGTTGCGATCCGTCGCCCACCTGTCGGTGGGGCGTCACTTCGCCGTCCTTGGCCCGATGGCGGAACTCGGGGATCACAGCGAGGGAGCCCACCGGGAGGTTGCGGCGTTGGCCGCGGAACTCGGCGTGTGCCTGATCGCCTTCGGGACCGATGCCTACGGCATGGAACCCGTGAACTCGATCGACGGGGCTCTCGCGGCACTCGGTGAACTGGGGCCCGCCGATGCGGTGCTGGTGAAGGGCAGTCGGGTCGCCGGCCTCGAACGGCTTGCGGCGGCACTGCTCAGCGTCTGAGCAACTGCCTGATGCCGGTGCGCTGCTCAGGCATGCGCAGGTCGGCGAAGTACGCGAGAAACAGTGCGAAGGCGGCGCCGAAGTACACAACGGCTCCAACGGATGTTCGCGTGACGACCCATCCGGCGATGAGGCCGCTCACGGGAACGGTTCCGCCGAAGCTCATCATCCAGACTGCGCTGACGCGACCGCGGATGTTGTGATCGAGCCTCGACTGGAAGACGGTCGCGAGCGAGGTGACGGTGGCGAAATAGCAGAAGCCGAGGATGAAGCCGACGGGAAACGCGGGAATCGGACCACCAACAGAGTTGAAAACAGCGAGGCTCACGCCGAAACCGATGAAGGACACGCGGACGAGGGATGTCAGGTTGCGTCCCGAGAAGAACGTGCCGATCGATAGGGCTCCGACGACGGCGCCGAGTCCGAACGTGGCATAGAGGAGACCATAGAGAGTGCTCTTCGTGTCGACTCCCATGTGCTCGGAGACGAGAACGGGAAAGACGACTACAAACGGCATGCAGAACATGGAGAACAGGAACACCGTCGACACCGCCCGCCAGACGACGGGATCGCGTCGCACATAACGGAATCCTCCGAGGATCTTCTCCAGACCGCTCTCGCCGTGGATCTTCTCGACTTTCGGGACCTGCACCCACGTGATGCCGATCATTATGAAGACATACGTTGCGGCGTTGAGCACGAAGACCCACGACGCACCGATGAACACGTAGAGGACGCCGCCGATGGCGGGACCGATCACCCGCGACACGTTCATGCTCACCGAGTTGAGTGAGATGGCTCCGGCCAAATCCTTTTTGGGAACGAGCGACGGTGTGACGGCGAGGAACACCGGACCCGTCAGCGCGGCGCCGATGCCGACCGCACCCACGGCAGCAAGCAGCGCCGGACGGGAGAAGTCGGTCGTTCGCACGATCCATGCGATGGCCAGCGAAGCGATCATCTGCTCGAGCGACAGCCAGATGATGAGCTTCTTGCGATCGAACATGTCGGCGATGGCGCCGCCGAAGGTTGCGAACAACAACTGGGGAATGAGGTTGAAGAATCCGACGAGGCTGACGAGCCAGGCACTCCTGGTGACCGAATAGACGTACGCGGCCAGGATGACATTCTGCATCCAGGTGCCGATGCCGGAACCGAGCATGGCCAACCACATCGTGCGGAAGTTGCGGTTGGCGAGAACGGTACGGATCGATCCCGGTTTGACGACGCGGTCGCCGTCGACAAGGGCTTCTTCAGCCTCTTCGAGAACGAAGTCCTCTGGTTCGGAAGCGTCGGTCATGGGAATCCGACAGTACGGCGCGGCGGGTCCGGCCCACGAACCGGGATCTCAGCGTTGTCGGACGTGGGCCGTGGCCACCGCATTCACGACGGTGTCGTCGGCGGTCCCCGGTATCGCCCTGCCGAAGATGTGGGGAACCCGTTGGCGCAGGCGCACGCTCACCGATCCGTCGAGATTGATGGTGACTTCGGGGGCGGCGTCGAGAACTCCGAGGAGCCCTTTGGATCCGATGGCCCTGAGGGCTGCATTGTTCACAAGGGCGGGGTCGAGTCGGTAACCGGCTCCGATGCGGAACGCCCATTCGTCGAGTCCGGCGGTGACGGCGTCGTTGGCCGCGTCGGTGGCCGCCGCTTGGAGATCGCGTTGGCCGAGGCGCACGGCGGCGAGATCCACGGCGATGGCACCGAGGATGATGACGATGAGGACGGCGCACGGCATGAGGATGAGGACGCTGCCGCGCTCGTCGCTGCGCCGACGACTGAACATCGGGCATTTCAACATCGGGCCTCGCCGACGAGTCCGCTGCGATAGGGGTCGATGATCTCGCTCTGCCGGGCGACGACGTCGAATGCGTGACCGAATCCACCTATGACGGGCAGGCGAAGGGCCGGCATGGGATGGCGGACGGTGACGGTGACGCGGGCACATCGACCCCACGGCCTGTCGCCTTCGTGCACGAACGAAACCGAGCTTGAGTCGACGGATCGACCGTGACCGCCGAGGGCCCGTGTCGCCGCGGCGACGGCAAGCCAGGGGGCGGTATTGCCGTCGGGTGCTTCGACGTAGGCGCGCACGGCTTCGCGTGCGGCACTCGTGGTGGCGAGATCGGCATCTACAACCGCCCATGCGTTCACCACGAGCAGCATCCCGATGACGAATGTGAGGATGCCGAAGGGCAGGACTTCGATGCCGGCCACCTGTCCGCTTTCGCTGCGCCAGTCGATGCGGCCATGGGGCGTCATTGCATCTGCTCGACTCTGACCCGCACGGTCTTTTCGATGAGGGACAGTGCTCCCGGGCCCAGACTGGCGAACGCGAAACCCGGGGGTCGGGCCTTCACTGTCAGTGCGACGGTTTCCGGAGTCGTCTCCGACCAATCGAGGGCGATCGTCTCCCCGAATTCTCCGAGGAGGGATCGGACCTCGAGTTCGGCATCGCGCTGTGCTGACCGACGCGCGGCCGAATCGCCTTGGTCGACGCGGGCTCCGGCAACGAGGCGAGCACCCTCGTAGGCGGCATCGGTGACCATCGACCTCGCATAAACGCCGATGAGGGACTGCACGGCGAAAAGCATGAGTGCAAGGAAGACCAGAAGTCCGCCGATGGTTCCGACAAGACCGCTGCCGCAGTCACGAGCCTCGGAATCGTCGTCGCCGATTCCGCTGTTGTCGATCACCTCGATCCGATCTGCATGATCTTCTCGTTGGTCGTCGACTCGGTCGTCTTCCACATCTGCTGGAACCCCACCCACATGGCGGCTCCGAGGAAGGCCATGATCAGGACGGCGATGGCTGCGGAGATCACGCCCTCGCCGCGGTCGCCGACACCTCGGCGCCGCTTGTTCTCGGGCATGGTCGGCTCGTCGGTCCCGGGATTGTCGTGTTCGTTCTGCATGGGTTTCTCCATCCGTTGTTGGTCTGACTGTCGGGCTTGTTGCTCTTCATCCGCTGGCGAAGATCTGGAGTGCCTGGGCGAACGGCACGGCGAGGAACAGGACTCCGGGCACGAGAGTCGCGACGGTGACCGGGATCCAGACCTGCTGGCCACGACGCTCGATGCGTTCGATGAGCTCTCGATGGACATCGGCTCGGCAGACCCGGGCCTCGTCGGTGATGAGGCGCCCGAGGTCGCTCGCAGCACGGTTCATGGCGAGAACCGAGATGAGGCGGTCGAGAGCGGGGACGTTGGCGAGGTCGGCCCATTCCCTGAGGGCCTGGGTTTCGTCCAGGCCCTGCTGGATCCTGTTCACGACGCGTCGCAGATCTCTGGCGATCGTTCCGGTGGAACGGTTCGACAGTCGGTTCAGGCCCGCTCCGAGCGAGAACCCGCTGGACAGCAGCATCGCGAGTTGCTCGCTGACGACCGGGAGTTCGAGGGTGATCTGTCGACGCCACACGTTGGATTGGTGGGTGAGTTCGAGTTCCAGAAGCAGAAAGACGATCGTCGGTGCTCCGAGGATGAAGAGCACGGTGAACGGGACCGGAGGGCGAACGGAAGCGGCGATGAGCGATCCGAGAGCGAATCCGATCACAGCCCATCCGAGTTGCCGCAGGCGGAATGCGGTCGACGAGAGCGGTGAGTGAACCCGTTCGAGTTGCCGGCCGAGGCTTTCGGTGCCGCCGAGCAGCGATGCGATGCGGTCGCCGATTGCCTCGGCGCTCGGAGCGAGAACTGCAGTGAAGCTCGCCATCGTCCTGTCGATCGGTGTGCCCGGCGAGATCGGGCCGCCCGCCAGATAGGGGCGAAGCCGATCGGTGAGACCAACGCGACGGAACCAGCGCACTTCCCGGAGGAGAAGCCAGGATCCATATGCGACGAGGAGAACGGGGAGGATCGCGAACCTGTTCACTGGACGAACACCCGCTCCTCGCCGGGCAACTGCAGCATCCGGCCGGCCCAGATCCAGCACACGGCGATCATGGCCAAGGCGGTGAGAACAGCGGCCTGACCCAATGGTGATTGATAGGCGCTGCGACCGGTGCCGACCGAGAGACCCGCTGCCGCCATTCCGAGTGGAACCAGAAGCACGAATCTCCGGGCGAAACGGACGCCTGACTGTCGGGCGTTGACATCGTTGCGGTACTTCGCGTCCTCGCGGCGATCCATGGCGAGTTCGGCGAGTCGATGCTCGACACCGGATCCGCCGACCTCGTGGGCGATCAGAAGCGTTTCGCAGATGGCATCGCACGTGGGATCGGCCATTGCGTCGCGGAGCACGAGGAGCGTTCGGGGAAAATCGGTGGTGAGTGTCCATTCGCGCTGGGCCGAGGCAAACGCGTCCCGGAACTCGGGAGGACCTCCGAGACCGACTTCGAGTAGAGCCTGTGGCAGCGAACGTCCCGCCGAGGCGGTGAGAAGACGAAGTTCCTCGATCATCCGGGGCCACGATCCTCGGGCGATGGCGAGCCTCTTCTGACGCCGTTGACGAATGGCGGCGATCGGTGTGGTCGCAGCCATGGTTCCGCCGACCGCAGCGGCGACGGCGGTGCCGAACAGGGCGAAACACACGACGGCTCCGAGAAACCAGGCGATGGTGAGCGCAGCGAGTATTTCGACCGGTCGGGTGGTTCCGAGTCCGGACTGGGCGAGGTGATCGCGGAGTTCGTGTCGGGCGCTCCGAATCGGCACAACGAAATGGGGGCCGGGGCGGGCTCCGTTCCATCCCAGCGTCAGTGCGGTGTAGAGCAGATGGGTCCCGTAGGCGGCGCCGACGGCGACGAGGATCGCGATCATCGCTCGGCCTTGTTCATCCACGCGAGTCGTCTGGAGCTGTTTCCGGTTCGGGCGAGCACGTGGTCCGGATTGTCGCGGTTGAACAATTCAGTCGTGGTGAACGCCCCCGACTCGCTGCTCCCGGCGAGGTCCTCGACCGCGATGATCTCCACGACCTGTGGGCCCTCGGAACCCCGCCGGGAGAAGACGACCAGATCGACGGCTTCGGAGACGAGGGTCGTCAGTGCGGAGTGTGGAAGGTTTCGGGCCGCCTCGGAAAGTTCGGCCAGGAAGCGGATCCGGGAGAGTGCGCCGCGGGCGTTGGAAGCGTGGATCGTGGTGAATCCCTTGACTCCCGATGACAGTGTCAGGAGAAGAGGCAGCGCTTCGCGGTCGCGGACTTCGCCAACGACAGCGATGTCGGGGGCCATCCGCAGGAATCCGGCGACGAGTCGCCTGAGGTCAATGCCGGGCCGGTCGCTGCGGGCGGCACGGGTCTGCATGCTTGCGACATTGGAGAGGGGGGCGTCGACCTCGAAGACCTCCTCGGCGATCACCACCCGTTTCGATGGGTCGAGTTCACCGAGACAGCACGAGAGCATCGTGGTCTTTCCTGATCCGGGAGCGCCGGCGAACACGATGGTCGCGCCGTTGCGGACGGCAGCAGCAAGGAACTCGGCGGCCGCTCCACTGAGGGTGTCGCGCTCGACGAGCTCGTCGAGGCGCGTGTAGGGAACCCCCGTGAATCGTCGGATGTTCACCATGGTGTGACCACCTCTGGCGAGATCTCCGTGCACGATGTGAAGGCGGGACCCGTCATCGAGCTGGGCGTCCTGCAGACCTTCGGTCGGATCGAGTTTGCGATGGCTGCTCGAGGAGTCGTCGAGCAGCTTGGTGAGTGTCCGCGTCACATGGTCGTTGTCGTGGAATCCCTCGTGGTGATATCCGCTCATGCCCCGGTGGCGTTTCACGAAGATCTCGCCAGGAGCATTGAGCTCGATCTCCCAGACATCGGGATCGGCGAGCAACTCGGTGAGCGGGCCGTACAGGGCGAGATTGCGCCATGCCCGGTCGGCGAGGAGCGGAGTGTTGGCCAGCGGCTCCGTTCGCGTGCCGCGGCGGACGTCATCGTCGAGGCGGTGCAGCTCGTCGTCGATGAGCGAGCGCAGGGCAGTTCGACCGGTTTCGGTAGCCATGTCGAGATCGACAGACTTGGCCCGTTGCTGTACTGCGAGTTCGATTTCCGGAAGTGTCATGACGCCCGTCCAAGTCGAGTTGTAGGGATGCGAACCGGTTGGGCGGCCGCGGATCGCTTGATCGGAACATTCGCGAGCGACGAGCGCATCCGACTGGTGAGTGGCGCCACGAGTCGGTTGGGCAGCGCCGATCCGTCGTGACGGATGGAGGACATTTCGCGCGACGCAGGGATCAGCAGTGCGGGCTGCGTCTGCGATTCGGGACTCATCGTGGCGAGGAGATCGTGAAGTGAACTGCGAAGTTCGCGGGCGAACTGAGGGACCCGCGATGTCCCGATCACGACGGGTTGGATGCGCTCCGGATCGACCCCGTGATCGAGGAGATCGGTTGTCAGGCGGAGCATCCGGGAAAATCCGTTGATGTCGGTTCGCCCCGTGACAACGACGAGATCGGCACCGAACGCGAGGTGTCGCGCGAGATGATTTCGATCCTCGATATCTAGTGAGCCGGTCTCGCGTTCACCTTCGAACTCGGGATCTGCATCGGCAACAACAAGTGCGTAGGTCTGACGGAGTGAATACACGGCGGC
>WLFD01000033.1 GCA_009703925.1 Actinomycetota bacterium
CGCAGCACGTCGAGGATTTCGTCGAGGCGCATGCGACTGCGGCCGGCGATTCCGCCGGTGAGGAACTCGCGGTCGAGATCCCAGATGGTGAGTCCGTACGTGGCCGGATCGAGCTCGGCATGAAGATGCGGTTCTTCGGCAGCGAGGGGATCGAGATCGGCAATGAGATGGCCGCGTACCCGGTGCATGTTGACAAGCGTCTGCACCCGCATCTGCTTCTCGAGCATGGCCTCGTCGCGGCCGATCGGGTTGGTGTCGCGTGCCCACGAAACCGACTCGTAGGGAACACCGAGTGACCGGAAGATTCCTTCGTAGAAATCGTCGCGTCCCATGAGCAGCTCGTGAACGCGCTTGAGGAACATGCCGGACTCGGCACCCTGGATGATGCGATGGTCGTAGGTCGACGTGATCGTCATGACCTTCGAGAGACCGAGGCTGGCCATGGTGCTCGGGTCGGCGCCCTGGTAGGCGGCCGGGAAATCGAGCGAGCCAACGCCGACGATGAGGCCCTGTCCGGGCATCAGACGGGGAACGGACTGGACGGTGCCGATGGTTCCCGGGTTCGTGAGGCTTACCGTGACGCCGGCGAAATCGTCGGGGGTGAGTTTGTTCGACCGGACCTTGCGGATGAGTTCCTCGTAGGCGGCGAAGAAGCCGGCGAAATCGAGGGTGTCGGCATCCTTGATGCACGGAACGAGAAGCGAGCGGGATCCGTCCGACTTCTCGAGATCGACGGCGAGGCCGAGTCCGAGGTGCTCGTGACGAATGATGTACGGCTTGCCGTCGGAACCTTCGACGAAGGCGGCGTTCATGGCGGGAGCGGTCTCGACGATGGCGCGGATGATCGCGTACCCGATGATGTGCGTGAAGCTGACCTTGCCGCTTCGACTGCGGCCGAGATAACTGTTGATCGTCTTGCGGTTCACTTCGAGCAACTTCGCGGGGACTTCGCGGAAGCTCGTGGCGGTGGGGACGCCGAGGCTGGCCTCCATGTTGACGACGATCTTGGCGGCGGCGCCGCGCAGGGGCTGGCCCGGAGCCACAGCGTCGGGGGCGGTTGTCGCCGCCGGGGTCGCCGGTGCTACCGCAGGTGCTGCCGCAGGCGCCGGGGTCGGCGCGGCGGCGGTCGTCACGACCACTCTCGGGGCGACCGACGGGTTGTACCCGTGGAAGAACTCCTGCCAGCTCTCGCTCACCGAAGCCGGATCGCGTTGGAACTGCTCGTACATTTCGTCAACGAGCCACGCGTTCGGGCCCGCTATCTGGG
Source organism: Actinomycetota bacterium (assembly GCA_009703925.1). Classification (GTDB taxonomy): domain Bacteria; phylum Actinomycetota; class Acidimicrobiia; order Acidimicrobiales; family Acidimicrobilacustridaceae; genus Acidimicrobilacustris. The sequence goes on from WLFD01000033.1 coordinate 1,268, forward strand.
GGGAGGAGTCTTCAGCCACGAACATTCACCCTACCGGTGCCCGGAGAGGGTCTGGAGACCGGAGCGGAGTTCTGCCGGTAGATTCCCTGATCATGCTCCGACTTGTGACCTGGAACGTGAATTCGCTCAAAGCCCGACTGCCCCGCGTGCAGGAATGGCTGACGGAGAACGCACCCGATGTGGTGTGCCTCCAGGAGACGAAAATGAAGGACGAGGCCTTCCCGGCCGAGGTGTTCCGGGAGATGGGCTACGAGAGTGCCCACCATGGTCAGGGCCAGTGGAACGGCGTCGCGATCCTGTCGAAGGTCGGAATCGACGACGTGGTGGCCGGTTGGGACGATGGCGGTCCCGAGGACGGCGATGCCCGGTTGATCTGGGCGACATGTGGCGGTGTCCGGGTCGCCAGTGCCTACGTGCCCAACGGCCGCGCCCTCGACAACGACCATTACACCTACAAACTGGGTTGGCTCGAGCGGTTGCGTGCCACTCTCGAGCGACGCGAGGACGCAGGATCGCCGCTCGCGGTGTGCGGGGATTACAACATCGCCCCCGAGGATCGGGATGTCTGGGATCCGGCCCATTTCACCGGGATGACCCACACCAGCGAGCCGGAACGGGCTGCGTTGCGCGCCCTCGAAGCCTGGGGGATGGAGGACGTGTACCGCCGGTTCCACGACGAGGCGGGCCTGTTCTCCTGGTGGGATTACCGCGGTGGCGATTTCCATCAGGGGCGCGGCATGCGGATCGATCTCATTCTGGCGACACCTTCGCTCGCCGAGCGGGCGACAGGATCCTTCGTCGACCGCGATGCGCGCAAGGGTGAGAAGCCGAGCGATCACGCTCCCGTCGTTGCGGACTTCGACGAATGAGTGACACCCCGTTCATCGCCAAACCTTTCATCGAAGGGGTGAATCCGTTCGGCGTCGGGGGTGGACAGTGGACCGAGGCGGAATTGCGGGCTGTGACCCGGGAGCAGCATTCGGCTCGTGCTGCAGCCGACGCGGTTCGCCGCATGATCCGGGCTCTGGAGACGACGACTGCTTCGATCGATGAACTCGACGCGCTCGTCGAAGTTCTCGATTCGATCACGGCCGGCATCGAGACCGATCTCGACCGGTCTACCGACGAGGGTGACACGGGCCTTTCGATTCGTCAGGCCCATCGACTGCGCGAGCGCAGTCCGTTCATCGGTCAGGCCAATCCGGTGGCGTTGCCTCTGGTGATGGAATTTCTCGATGGGCGCATTGAGGCAAAGGTCGAGTTCGGAACGCTCTACGAGGGCCCTCCGGGATGCCTTCACGGCGGGTACATCGCGGGAATCTTCGACGAGGTTCTCGGCGCCGCGCAGACATTTTCCGGCCAGGCGGGAATGACCGGGCGGCTCACGATCCACTACCGGAGTCCGACACCGCTCGACACCGAACTCACGCTGAAGGCCGAACTCGTTTCGGTGAGTGGTCGCAAGATCCTCTGCAAGGGCACGTTGTGGGCGGGAGAACGCCTGTGCGCCGAGGCCGAGGGCCTCTTCATCGCCATCAACCCGGAACGTGTCGCCGAACTGATGGCGATCGCCGAAGCGGCGGCCGACGCGGGCTGAGCAGCCGGGTCAGTCGGCCTGCGCCACGATGGCGAGGATCTCGTCGCCGAATCGAGTGGCCTTGATCTCACCGAAGCCGTGTACCCCGAGCAACTCCTGGGTGCTGCTCGGACGGTTCGCGGCGATCTCGGTGAGCGTGCGGTCGTTGCAGATGACGAAGGCCGGCATGCTTGCCGCCTTGGCTCGATCGGATCGCCACGATCGCAGGGCGAGGAACAGTTTGCTGTCGGCTTCGTCGAGTTCGGCCGGCGTATCGGTCTTGGCCGGTCGGGGGAGATCGGGGCGGGTCTTGGACCGACGCGTCGGGGCAGGAGGTGGCGGAGCGGAGAGCGAGACCCCCTTGCCGACCTCGGCCGGATCGGTGCCCGACCGCAGCGCAGCCGATGCCGCCACGACCGTGTCGAGATAGGCGGAGCGGTTTCGGTTGACGGTCTTCGTACCGAATCGACGCTGACCGGCCCACGAGCACACGAGCTCGCGCTCGGCGCGGGTGATGGCGACGTAGAAGAGGCGAAGTTCCTCGGACAGCGCTTCGCCGGTTTTGGCATGACCGATGGGTACGAGACCCTGCTCGATCCCACCGAGGTGGACGATCGGCCACTCGAGGCCCTTTGCGGCATGGAACGTGGTGATCTCGACGGCATCACCCCAGCGATCGGGTTGATCGGCGCGGGTCGTGGCCGCGAGCCATGCATAGAAGCCGGGCATGGACGGCCCGGTCTCGACGCTCACGTAATCGCGCCCGAGTTGGACGAGCGCATCGACGTTGGCCCGGCGTTCCTCGGCACGGTCGCCGGCTGCCTCGGTGGAGTCGACGGAAACTGCGAGATCGGCGAGTGCATCCTCGAACGGTCCGGTGGAGCGGCGCATCTCGGCGAGGGCCGCCTTGATCTCCGGTTGTTCGAGAAGCGGTGCCGCTCCGCGGACACGGAACGGGATCTGGGCGGTGGTGAAGGCCTCTTCGATCGCGGGGATCTGGGCATTGGTGCGCACCAGTACGGCCTGACCCGACCAGCGCGAACCGGGACCGTGATGATCGCGGACCGAGCGGGCGATGCCCTTGGCCTCGTCGGAATCGGTTTCGTAGGACTGCACAACGGGGATCGGACCATCGTTGCGGGTGGCGGTCAGCGAACCGGCGAGATCGACGCCGCGTCCGCTGCCAGCGAGGACGGCGTTGGCCACGGCGAGGATCTGCGGCGTCGATCGGTAGTTCTCGGTGAGACGCACGACCTCGGCGGTCGGGAAGTCGCGGGGGAAGCGGCGCAGAAGTTCGGGATCGGCACCGTTCCAGGCGTAGATGGCCTGATTGGGATCGCCGACGACGCACAGGTCGAGGCGGTCGCCGCGCCAGGCGTTGAGAAGGGCATGCTGCAGTGGGTTGACGTCCTGGAACTCGTCGACGAACAGGTGCTGGAAGCGCCAACGTTGCGATGCGGCGAACTCGGGATCGGAAATCAGATCGCGACGGCACACGCGCAGGATGTCGTCGAAGTCGATGAGGCGCTGATCGCGACGGGCGTCTTCGTAGCGACCGAAGATGCGCGCGATCTCCGTGGGGTCCATCGGTGGTCGTCGCCCGGCCGCGATCGAGGCGGCTGCATACTTCTCGGGTTCGATCATGCGGGCTTTGGCCCATTCGATCTCGGACACGATGTCGATGGCGGGGATGTTCTTCTCGGCGCCCGAAAGCAGGCGCAGGACGAATCCCACCTTGCGATCGAGGAGAGTTGGCGGGGTGATGCCGCGGTCGGCCCAGCGGGCCCGCAGCTGGGCGTAGGCCACGGAATGGAAGGTGCCGGCGGCGACGGAGTCGCGCAGGCCCAGCGAACGGAGACGCTGGGTCAGCTCACCGGCCGACTTGCGCGTGAAAGTGAGGGCGAGGACGTGGCGGGGATCGAGATCGCCCGTGGCGGAGCGCCAGGCGATCCGGCGGGTCAGGACACGGGTCTTGCCGGATCCGGCCCCGGCGAGGATGCACAGGGGAGAGGTTGTGGCCGTGACGGCGCGGAGCTGCTGCGGGTTGAGTCCTTCGAGCAACGCATCGGCATCCACGGGGCAAGACCGTACTCACCTCCGGTGACAGTGCCTTCGAGGGTACGGTTTCGCATGGCTTATCCGCAGGACGAACTGCATCCGAACGAAGAACTCGTACTGGACCTCCATCCCCATTGGTGGTTCTTCGCGAAGTCGGCAGCCGTGCTGGCTCTGGCCGTGATCGTGGCCCTGTTCGTGCTGGCCCAGAACTGGTCCTGGGCCAAATATCCGGTGGCGGCGTTCCTGTTCGTCACTCTCATCTGGTTCGCCGAACGCTATGTGCGCTGGATCAGCACCCATTTCGTCCTCACGTCCGACCGGGTGATCTTCCGTACGGGGATCGTGGCCAAGAACGGCATCGAGATCCCGCTCGAACGGATCAACACGATCTTCTTCCATCAGCGCATCTTCGAGCGCATGCTCGGACTCGGTGATCTGGAGATCGAATCGGCGTCGAAGGACGGGGCCCAGAAGTTCGACGACATCAAGAACCCGAGCTCGGTCCAGAACGAGATCTACCAGCAGATGGAGGCCAACGAGATCAAGGCCGCCAACCGCATCTCCGGTGGCATCAACGCGGCGCATGCCGCGCAGGCGACTTCGGCCGGTGCATCCGCCTCGATTCCGGACCAGATCGCGCAGCTCGGAGTTCTGCGGGATCAGGGTGTGCTCACCGAGGCCGAGTTCCAGGCCAAGAAGAACGAGCTTCTCGACCGCATGTAGTTCTACGCAGGCCCGCGCGTTTCGCCCGGATGCTCGTCGACGGAGACGAGCCGGGCCCCGTCGGCCGGCACCACCTTCCAGCCCCGGCCGGTGAACGCCGTCGGATCGGCAACGGCACCGCTCTCGCAGAGCGCCACAACGCAGCCGCCGAATCCGGCGCCGGTCAGGCGCGCGCCGAGGACGCCGGAAGTTGCCTCGAGCCTGTTGACAAGTTGATCGAGCACCGGTGTCGAGACGTCGAAGTCGTCCCGCAACGATCGGTGGCTCTCGGTCATCAGGAGACCTACTGATCGGATGTCCCCGGTCCGGAACAGGTCCGCGGCAAGGCGAACGCGTTCGCACTCGGTCGACACGTGCCGGGCACGGCGCCGCAGAACCGGGTCTGCCAGTGACGCGATGGCTGCAGGGCCACACGTCGGAAGCGGTCCGATCTGTCGGGCGGCCCGCTCGCATTCGCTTCGGCGATCGGCATATGCGGAACCTTCGACCGCCCGCTCCTGGCCCGAATGCACGACGATGATGTCGACCCCGTTCGGAACTCGAACCTGTGAGACCGAGTTGTCGGAGAAATCGATGACCATTGCGTTGCCGCGTTCGGCGAACGCGATCGACAACTGATCGAGGAGGCCGCATGGCACGCCGACGGCGAGGTGTTCGGCCCCCTGACCGAGCAACGCAAGTTCGAGAGGCGATCCCTCGAAGCCGAGAGCGAGAGCCAGCGCAAGCTCGAGGGATGCACTCGAGGAGAGGCCCGCCCCGAGAGGAAGGGTCGAGTCGACGCGCCCGATGAATCCTCGGTCGGGAGTGACGAAATGTGCGATTGCTGCGGCAAAGCGGGCCCATTCGGGTTCGGTGGCGGAGGGTTCGAATGACGCGTCGAGATCGATGTCCGCGCGACCACCGCGGGCATCCGAGGAGAGCTCGATGCGACGCCCGGTGCGCCGGCCCGACACGGTGGTCCCGAGATCGATCGCCATGGGCATCGCCAGCCCACCGGCGTAATCGGTGTGATCGCCGATCAGGTTGACGCGCCCCGGGGCGCGGGCCGCAACCACGATGTCGTCGGGTGACTCGCCCGTCATGACGAAAGCGCGCGCAATTCCGCGGCCGCAACCGCGGGTTCGACGGGATTGAACCACACGCCGCTGCCGAGTTCGCCGGCGGCGACGAATCGGGCTGTTCCGGGCGAACGCAACAACGGGGCGATGTGGATGTGAACGCGCGCGTCGGGCCACGTCCGGTTGTCGAACGGCCGCTGGTGAATCCACATCATGAACGGCATCGGAGCGGAGAAGAGACGGTCGAGTCTCGACACGATGTCGACGAGGAGTACACCGAGAGAATCCCGCGACGCGTCATCGAGGGACGGAAGATCGGGAACGGAAGTGCCCGGTGCGAGGAGAACCTCATAAGGCCAACCGGCAGCAGCAGGAACCCATGCGCTCCAGTCGCCAATGTTGGACACGAGGCGATCGCCGATCGCGTCGGCGTCGAAGCCGCGGTGCATCCCGCCGGTCGCGAATTCGGCGAGCGCTGCCGGAGGCACGTCTGCGAACGCGTAGATCTGTCCATGAGGATGGACGATCGTGGCTCCGACTTCGGGGCCGCGGTTCTCGAACACGAGCACGTAAGAAACGTCGTCGCGTGCTCCCAGCGCGGCGCTTCGCTCGGCCCAGAGATCGACGACCTTTCGTGCCTGCCCCGCTGATAGGTCGGTGAAGGATGCATCGTGATCGGGTGTGTACAGCACGATCTCGGCCCGTCCATCCGGAAACGGTGGCCACCGGTTGGTGAAGGCACGTACCTCGTACGGATCGGGTGCCTCGCTGCCTCCGACACAGAAGGGGCAACTCCCGTCGGGAAGGTTCGGTCGGTCCTGGCGATGGGCGACGATGTGGGTCGGCGACCCGGTCAGCGGGTCGATGCGATGGCCGCCACCAGCTCGCTCGACGTTGTCCGAACCTGTTCCGTCAACGCCGGAGGTACTCACGACGCGAACGGTAGTCGTCGGCAGGTGCCTCGGTGCTTGACCGGATCGGCGGATGGCAGAAGGATGCGAGCCATGCGCGCATCTTCAAACGGAATCGAAATCGAATACGAAACATTCGGCGACCCCACCGATCCGGCGTTGCTGCTGGTCTCCGGCCTCGGATGCCAGATGGTCTGGTGGAATCCCGAGTTCTGCGAAGCGCTCGTCGACCGGGGTTTCCACGTCATCCGTTTCGACAACCGCGATGTCGGGCTTTCGACGAAGATCGACACCCATATCGATGTCCTTGCGTCGATCACCGGACTCCTGCAGGGTCAGGTAGTCGAAGCCCCGTATGGGCTGAGCGACATGGCCGCCGACGCGTGGGGACTGTGCGATGCGCTCGGTATCGACCGGGCACACCTTCTCGGGCTCTCCATGGGCGGCATGATCGTGCAGCAGATGGCGATCGATCGACCCGATCGGGTGCTCAGTCTCACCTCGGTCGCGTCGACGACCGGTGATCCCGATGTCGGTCAGCCGACTCCGGAAGCACTTGCCGTCCTGTTGGCCGAGCCGAAGACCGACCGTGCCGAATACCTGAAGGACGCGATCGAAAGCGGGCGAATTCTGGCCGGTCCCGAGCACCGCGACGACGACTGGATCCTGCGTCGCAACGAGCTCCAGTTCGATCGCTGCTTCCATCCCGATGGTGTTTCCAATCAGATGCTCGCCATTCTCACCTCACCTTCGCGGACCTCGGGGCTGCGCACTCTCGGCGTGCCATCGCTCGTCGTGCACGGTGAGATCGATCCGCTCGTCACCATCAGCGGCGGCGAGCGCACCGCCGAGAGCCTGCCGGGTTCGGAGTTCCTGCGCCTCGACGGCATGGGTCATGATCTGCCCAGCTACTACTGGGCGACCGTGATCCACCACGTGACGGCAATGGCCGCGCGATCCGTCTGAAATTTTCGAATCGAATCGGGAGAAGAACAATGGGACCACTCTCTGGAGTGCGCGTCGTCGAAATCGCGGGTATCGGGCCGGGTCCGTTCGCGGCGATGATGCTCGCCGACATGGGCGCCGACGTGATCCGCGTCGATCGGGCGGGAGCCGTATACGGCGGCGATCCGTCCACGCCGCCGAAAGACGTGATGAACCGCGGCCGTCGGTCGATCGCCGTCGATCTGAAGAATCCCGAAGGCGTGGAGACCGTGCTCAAACTGGTCGAGAACGCCGACGCCCTGATCGAGGGGTTTCGTCCGGGTGTCACCGAGCGTCTCGGCATCGGACCCGACGACTGTCTCGCCCGCAACCCGAAGCTTGTCTACGGGCGCATGACGGGTTGGGGCCAGGACGGACCGATGGCGCAGATGGCCGGACACGACATGAACTACATCGCCATCGCCGGTGCACTGGGCGCGATCGGACGACCCGATGAACGCCCCCAGCCCCCGCTCAACCTTGTGGGCGATTTCGGTGGCGGCGGAATGTTGTTGGCCTTCGGCATCGCATGCGGAATCATCGAAGCGCGCATGTCTGGCAAGGGTCAGGTTGTCGATGCCGCGATGGTCGACGGCACCGCGATTCTGACCACCTTCATGCACGGCTTCATGGCCATGGGCCTCTGGACCGACGAGCGTGGTGTCAACATGCTCGATACCGGCGCTCACTATTACGAGGTCTACGAATGTTCCGATGGCAAGTTCCTGTCGGTGGGAGCGATCGAACCGCAGTTCTATGCCGAGCTTCTCGAAAAGACGGGGCTCGCAGGTGACGCCGACTTCGCCAAGCAGAACGATCGGTCGATGTGGCCGATCCTCAAGGAGCGTCTCGCCGCCGTGATCATCGAGAAGACCCGCGACGAATGGGCGGCGATCTTCGAGGGCTCCGACGCCTGCGTCGCCCCGATCCTCTCGCTGGGTGAGGCGACGACGAATGCACACATGGTGCAGCGCAAGGCATTCGTCGAGAACGCCGGCGTCGTCCAACCGGCCCCGGCGCCGCGGTTCTCGCGCACCTCGGCCGAGATCCAGCGTCCGCCGTCGCATCCCGGTCAGCACACGGACGAAGTCCTCGCCGAATGGGGTGTCGCCGACGCCGCCGCTCTCACCACATTGAGGGCGGTAGGCGCGATCGCCTGACCCCCGTAGGCTGATCGCATGTCAACTCTCGTGTGTTTCCATGCGCATCCCGATGACGAGTCGATCGCTACCGGAGGCACGATGTTCCTCGCCTCACAGGCCGGGCACACTGTCGTGCTTGTCACTGCCACGCGCGGCGAACAGGGGGAGCCGCAACCCGGTGTTCTCGCCGAGGGCGAACCGCTCTGGGAGCGCCGCGTCATCGAGACCAAACTGGCGGCCGACATTCTCGGCGTGCACCGTGCGGAGTTCCTCGGTTACGAGGATTCCGGCATGATCGGCGAGCCGACCAATGACAACCCGGCATGTTTCTGGCAGGCCGATGTGGAAGAGGCGGCGCAGCGTCTTGCCGCTATCCTCGTTGATGTCGATGCCGATGTGTTGACCATCTATGACTCCCACGGCGGCTACGGCCACCCGGATCACATCCAGGTTCACCGGGTCGGTAGTCGGGCTGCGGAGATCGCCGGTGTCGACCGCGTGTTCCAGTCCACGATGAACCGCGATCGCATCATGAAGCAGATGGCCGAGAACGCGAATCTGTTCGAAGATGAAGTCGAGAGCGAGCTCGAGGGTGAAACGGTCGAGCAGATGCGTCGTCGCGCCAGCGCCGCCGATCGTGGCGAATTCGGTTCGCCCGAAGCGCTGATCACCCATGCCATCGACGTCGCCTCCACGATCGACACGAAGCGGGCGGCAATGGCCGCTCACGCCAGCCAGATCGGACCCGACTCGTTCTTCTTCAAGATGCCGACCGAGATGTTCAGCGCCGCATTCGGTACCGAATGGTTCATCGCCCTCGGCGGCACCCGTGCTTCCGACGAACCGTTCGTGAACTCGATCATCGTCTGATCGAAGCCAATCGATCGGCTCTCAGGCGATGACGCGCTTGCGGAAGTTGCGGATGCCGATGGCGGTGAAGAGCGCGGTCAGTCCGACGAGCACGGGATAGATCGCCCACAGCGACATGGTGGATGCGCTGGTGAGTGCGGCGCGGAATCCTTCGCTCACATAGACGAGCGGGTTGGCCAGCACCGCGATCTGCAGCCACTTGATCGGCGCGAGTGCTGCCCACGGATAGTAGATGCATCCGAGGAACGTGATCGGAAGCACCACGACGCCGAACAGCATCGGAATGGTCCGCGGGTTGAACACGGTTCCGAACATGAGACCGAGTGCCGAGCACATGATGCATGCCAACGGGGCGAGGGTGAGCAGAACCAGCCAGTTGATCTGCAGGTGCACTGGCGTGGCCGGAACGAACAGGGCGATCGGGAACACGATCACTGCGGCGAACAGCCCTTGCAGCGCGCCCGACGCGATCTTCTCGATGGCCACGAACGCAATTGGCAGGGGAGCGAGAACCCGGTCCTCGATCTCGCGGGTCACACCGAATTCGGTGACAAGTGGAAGGGCAACCGCCTGGATGCCCTGGAACAGGACGGCGAGTGCGACGACCCCGGCGACAAGCAACGTGGAGAACTCGGAGGCAGCGGCGCCGGTTCCGCCGATGCCCTGACCGATCTTCGGGAACACGTAGGCGAAGACGAACACCAGCATCAACGGCTGCAGGATGGTTCGGGGCAGGAATTCCGCGAGATTGCGCACGAGGACGTGCATGTCCCGGGCGAGCAGAGCCCGGAAGGCGATGATCCCGGAGGCGCGTGTCGAACGGATCGGGATGGACGGACCGGAGGGGCCGGGATTCGAGGACGGTGCGGCGGTCGTCATTCGCGCAGTTCCTTTCCGGTGAGGTTGATGAAGACGGTTTCGAGGCTCGGCTCGTCGACCCGCAGATCCTTGACGATCACGCCGGCCGCCTCGGCAACGGCAACGACCGCAGGCAGAACACCGCGGGCTCCCTGCACGCCCAAGCGGAGGCCGTCATCGATCTGGGTGACGGTGGTGGCACCGGGGATGGAAACCTGGAGCCTTCGGGAGAGTCCGTAGAGATCGGCGACGCCACCATCGGTGGCGGTGCCCGTTGTGATGGTCACGATGGTGTCGGCGCCGACGGACTTCTTGAGATTCTCGGGGGTGTCGAGGGCCAGCACGCGTCCGTGGTCGATGATCGCCAGACGATGGCAGAGCTGGTCTGCTTCTTCCATGTAATGCGTGGTCAGCAGAATGGTCTGGCCCTCATCATGCAGTTCGCTGAGGATGTCCCACAACGCGATGCGACTCTGCGGATCGAGGCCGGCGGTCGGCTCGTCGAGGAAGAGGATCGAGGGGCGGTGCATCACCGCTCGAGCCACCATGAGCCGTTGGGCCATGCCTCCGGAAAGCGCCATCACCGGAGCATTGGCGCGCTCGGTGAGGCGGAACTGCTCGAGCAGACGATCGGCTTCGGTTCGGGCATCGCGGGTCGACATGCCGAAGAACCGACCGTGGAAGTGGAGATTCTCCCGGACGGTGAGCGCCCGATCGAGAGTGTTGGATTGCGGAACGACACCGATCAACTTCTTCGCCCGTGCCGGCTGGGCCACGACATCGACGCCGCCCACGAAGGCCTTACCGCTGGTGGGCATCACCCTGGTGGTGAGCATGCCGGCCGTGGTGCTTTTGCCGGCGCCGTTGGGACCGAGAAGACCGAAGATCTCGCCCCGATGGACGGTGAGGTCGAGCGAATCCACGGCGAGGACTTCGCCCGGATACATCTTGGTGAGCGATTCGGTCCGGATCACCTCTTCGGGTCCCGATGCAGCCAACGATGACGTGGCACTCATTGTCCGGTCTCCAGTCCGTCTTCGGCGCGCAGCCCGCTGAGTTCGCCGCCACCACGAAATACATGGCGTTGTTCATCAGATCGTACGACGAGAGCATCGCCCGAAAGCACCCGACCGTCGACGAGGTTGGACATGACGAGGCGACATACCGCCTGCGGATAGGGGATCACCGGCAGCGACGTCGCCACCACCTCCCAGTCGATCTGGGTCGACTCGTCGCGGCGCACGACGACCAGGTCGGCGAGCATCAGGGGAACCTCGACATCATCGACGTGCAATGTGGCAAGCGTGAAAGAGACGTGGCGCAACTGGTCAGCCCGGTTGGATCTGCGTGAGGATCTCCACGCCGGTTTCGGTGACGAGCACGGTGTGTTCGAACTGTGCCGTGCGGCTTCCGTCGGCGGTGACGGCAGTCCAGTCGTCATCCCAGATGCGGTGTTGCCCGGTGCCCATCGAGATCATGGGTTCGATCGTGAAGACCATGCCCGTTTCCATGACGACGTCCATGCGTGGTTCGAAATAGTGCGGAATCTGCAGGTCGGTATGGAACTGCTCGCCGATGCCATGACCCACGAAAGCGCGGACGACGTCGTACTTGTGGGCGAGGGCGTGGGTCTCGATGGCGCGCCCGATGTCGGAGAACGGGCGACCCGGAACGACAGCCGCGATACCGAGGGCCAGACATTGTCGGGTGACCTCGATCAGTCGCTTCGAATGCTCATCGACATTGCCGACGCCGTATGTGGCGTTGGTGTCGCCATGGACGCCATCGAGGAAGATGGTGACGTCGAGATTGACGATGTCGCCATCGACCAGGGGGCGATCATCGGGGATGCCGTGGCAGATCACTTCGTTGACCGAGGTGCACAGCGATTTCGGATAGCCGCGGTAGTTGAGGGTGCTGGGATAGCCGCCGCGGTCGATGTACGCCTGATGGACGATCGCGTCGATCTCGTCGGTTGTGACACCGGGAGCGATGGCGGCGGCACCCAGTTCGAGCACCTCGGCGGCGGCGAAACCGGCCCGGCGCATCCGCTCGATGATCTCGGGGGACTTGATGCGGGGTTCGGGGCGTCGGATCGGCTCGCCGGTCTCGGCGTAGTCGGGGCGAACGATTCCTTCGGGAACGGTCCGCATCGGGCTGAGCGCGCCGGGACGCAGCTGCTGCTCCGGCGACCGATGGCAGCGTTTGTACTTCTGGCCGCTGCCACACCAGCACGGATCGTTGGCCTTGAACATGATTGGTGGAGTCTACGGGGACCCTTGACTGGCGCGACCCGTCAGGGCAGGCAACGATTCATACCCATGTCGATCATTCGCATCAACGCCATCACCGTCCCGGCCGACGCCGGAGACGAACTCGCCCATCGATTCGCCGCCCGGGCGGGCTCGGTCGACGGGCAGGACGGCTTCGAGGGCTTCGAGCTTCTGAAGCCCACCGACGAACGTACCCAGTGGCTCGTCATCACCCGCTGGCGCGACGAAGACGCCTTCAACGCGTGGGTCTCGTCGGCGGCATTCGCCGACGGCCATCGCGGCACCGGTGCCCCCGAGGGAGCGCCCGCCGCTGGAGGTCACCCGGGTGGTCATCCCGGTGGTGCGGCCGGCGGCCCGCCCGCCAACGTCGGCGTGTCGAGCGAGATCTGGTCCTATGAGCCGGTCGTGACCGCCGGACCCAAGTCCTAGACGTGCTGAGCGACATCCATCAGTCGTTCGCCTGGGTCGTCCTTTTCAGCAATGCCCTCGCCGGATTGTGGGCGTTGGCCGCGAACTGGATCGAGCCGTTGCGGACACGCGCCCTGTGGTGGTTCATCACCATCGCCGAGTTGACGATCTTCGTGCAGGTGGCGCTGGGCGTCGGGATGGTCGCGGGCCAAGGCGTGAACGCCCCGAAGTTCCACATGTTCTACGGATTCATCGCCATCATCGTCATCGGCATCCTGTACAGCTATCGCCAGCAGATGGAGAAGCACAAGTACCTGCTCTATGGCCTCGGCGGTCTGTTCATCATGGGTCTCGGAATCCGCGCCATGTTGGTGGCCGGAAAGGTCTGATCCCTCAGGCTGTCGGCTCGGGTTCGAGATGCCATTGCACCTCGATGACCTGGCCGAGTCGGAGCGGGCCGCTTGCGATCACGTTTGTCCAGATGAACGCCTGATCCATGTTGACCGCGATGGCATCCGGTGCATCGTGGGAGAAGACGCCCAACACTTCGACACGCCCTCGCAACTCGGGGTCGGTGGCGCAAGCGCGGATGCGCCCGACGATCTCCCTATGTTCCTCGGCGGTCCCGACCCGCAACCCGAAGTGGGGAGACTGCTGTGGTGCGGTGCGGACCATGTTCATCCAGTCGTCGACCGAATCGGCGAACGCTTCCTCGATGGCGAGTTGCGCGGCCGGAGCCTCGGACGCGTAGAAAACGTTGTTGGCCCAATCACGGAGGTTCGCGTCGATGAATGCGGTGAACCAGTGACCGCCGCTGTCGGCAACCGTGCAGCCGAGCAACTCGAACACCCGGGCCGCCAGTGGGCGCTCCCCGGGAGCGTGCAGAAGTTCGACGTGAGTGATTCGGCGAGCGACGTCCATGTATTCCCCCGGGATGGTGACAGATCGGTGGCCACCGATCCGGCCGTCGAATGTTACCGACGAACGTCGGTCACGACCCGGGGCCGGACGCGCAGGGGGCGGGGCCGAAGCCCCGCCCCCGTCTGCAGTTCGTGTGATGTGTCGACTCAGTTGGCGAGACGCTTTTCGAGTTCACGGAGTTCGTCGCGCAACTCGGCGGGCAACTGGGTGCCGATGCTGTCGAAGTGGGTTTCGATCTGTGCGATCTCGGCGCGCCATGCGTCATTGTCGACCGACAGGAGCGTGGCCACGGTGGCATCGTCGATGTCGAGACCGGTGAGATCGAGATCGGCCGCACTCGGGACCCGACCGATGGCCGTGTCGGTGGCGCCGGCAGTTCCTTCGAGACGCTCGACGATCCACTTGAGCACACGCGAGTTCTCGCCGAAGCCGGGCCACATGAACGAACCGTTGTCGTCCTTGCGGAACCAGTTGACCCAGAACAGCTTGGGCAGATTGGCGGCGTCGGTCGCTTCGCCGATTTCGAGCCAATGCTTGAAATAGTCACCCATGTTGTATCCGCAGAACGGAAGCATGGCGAAGGGGTCGAAACGCAGTTCGCCGACAACGCCGGCAGCAGCTGCGGTCTTCTCCGAGGACATGATGGATCCGAGGAACACGCCGTGGCGCCAGTCGAACGACTCGGTCACGAGCGGCACGTTGGTGGCGCGGCGGCCGCCGAACAGGATCGCCGAGATCGGCACGCCGGCCGGGTCCTGCCACTCGGGTGCGATCGACGGGCACTGGGCCGCCGGTGCGGTGAAGCGGGCGTTGGGATGGGCGGCGGGAGTTCCGGATGCGGGCGTCCAGTCCTGACCCTTCCAGTCGATGAGGTGCGCCGGAGGCTCTTCGGTGAGGTCTTCCCACCAGATGTCGCCGTCGTCGGTCAAGGCGCAGTTCGTGAAGATCGAATTGCCGTTGACCGATTCGAGCGCATTGAAGTTGGACTTGGCCGAGGTTCCCGGTGCGACACCGAAGAAGCCGGCTTCGGGGTTGATGGCGTAGAGACGGCCATCGGCACCGAACTTCATCCAGGAGATGTCGTCGCCGATGGTCTCGACCTTCCAGCCCGGAAGGGTGGGGATGAGCATCGCCATGTTGGTCTTGCCACACGCCGACGGGAACGCGGCGGCGACGTACTTCTTGACGCCTTCGGGCGAGGTGAGACCGAGGATGAGCATGTGCTCGGCCATCCAGCCGTTGTCGCGGGCCATCGTCGAGGCGATTCGCAGAGCGAAGCACTTCTTGCCGAGAAGGGCATTGCCGCCGTAGCCGGATCCGTACGACCAGATCTCGCTGGTTTCGGGGAAGTGCACGATGTACTTGTTCTCGGCATCGCACGGCCAGGCAACGTCGGCCTGACCGGCGGCGAGGGGCATGCCGACCGAGTGGAGGCACGGAACCCACTGGCCGTCACCGAGCACATCGAGGGCGCCCTGACCCATGCGGGTCATGATGCGCATGTTCACGGCGACATAGGCGGAGTCGGAGAGCTGCACGCCAATGTGGGCGATCGGCGAACCGAGCGGACCCATCGAGAACGGCACGACGTACATCGTGCGGCCCTTCATGGCGCCCTTGTAGAGCTTGGTCATCTCTTCGCGCATCTCGGCCGGCGGACGCCAGTTGTTCGTGGGGCCGGCATCGATCTCGGCTTCGGAACAGATGTAGGTGCGGTCCTCGACGCGGGCGACGTCGCCCGGATCGGACATGGCGAGGTAGCTGTTCGGGCGCTTCGCTTCGTTCAGCGTGCGGAACGTGCCACTCTCGACGAGTTCGAGGCACATGCGCTCGTACTCCTCGGCGGAACCGTCACACCAATACACGTCGTCTGGTTGAAGAATCTCGCGCCAGTGCTCGACCCATTCGACGAGCTTCTGGTTTGTGCTGTGACCGGCCATTGGTCCTCCGACATCGTTGTCGAGTTCACGCGCGGACGCGTTTCAGGTTGGGGGTATTCATGGGGTCCCGTTCATCGGGAGGATGAACGGAGAATGAATGTCGCAATGCTAGAGGATCCCACCGGATGATCCGACAGTCGACGACGCAGAACCCGTTCCCGGGCGAGGGTCGACGGTCACGTGGGGTGGGACCTCAGGCGTCGGGATTGCCGCCCTGGGGATGCTGCGTGTTGCCGGGATTCGGCGACGCAAACCCCGGGGTACCCATGTCGACTTCCGAGCCCATACGGAGCCGGGTCGCCATTTGGCCATCGACATCGAAAACGACCCGCTGTCCCTGACGGAGCATGCGGAAGATCGACCCGTGAAGCGCATCGCGGGCGAGTTCGTATTCGGCGAGGTTGGAATCGCAGAGAAGCGTTCCGTCACCGGTTATCGGGTCGTAGGACTTCACGACCCCTTGAAGCGACACAGGCACTGAGCCGGTAGTCACGTTCAGCGGACAGCCTTGACGACCTTGCCTGCCTTGAGGCAGGAGGTGCAGACGTCGACGCGCTTGGTCGAACCATTGACGATGGCGCGGACACGCTGGATGTTGGGATTCCAACGGCGCTTGGTCCGTCGGTGGGAGTGGCTGACCGCCATACCGAAAGACGGGTGCTTTCCGCACACGTCGCACACAGCTGCCATGACCACACACCTCGAAGACGTCGGATGAAACGAAGGCGAATGGTAGCAGCGGGGTCCTGTTCCGCCCAACTCGGGGTCCGGGCCGGTCCGGATAGGTAGTGTCTCGGCCGATGGGAACGCTCGATCGCCTCACCGCCGATGACCTCCGGGAGACAATCCGGGGCTATGCCGATGCTCTGGCGGCTCACCGCGAGACCATCAACCGGCTCAATGTCTACCCGGTACCCGATGGGGACACCGGCACGAACATGGCGCTCACCCTCGCCTCGGTCGTGGCCGAGCTCGCCGATGCAGCTCCGGACCTCGATGCGACGTGTGCGGCTGTCGCCCACGGATCGCTGATGGGTGCCCGGGGCAATTCGGGGGTCATCCTCTCCCAGATCCTCCGAGGCCTCTCCGGCGTGTTCCGGGAAGCCGGTGCGATCGACGCCACTTCTTTCGCCGCTGCGCTCGATGCTGCATCGACGGCGGCCTATGGCGCCGTCATGCGTCCGGTCGAAGGCACGATCCTGACCGTGGTGAGAGTTGCGGCCGAGTCCAGTCGCGTGGCGGCCGACGCAGGCGCCGATCTCCTCGGCGTTCTCGAAGCAGCCCACTCCGGTGGTTATGACGCTCTTGCGCACACCCCGGAGATGTTGCAGGTCCTCGCCGATGCCGGCGTCGTCGATTCGGGTGGCACCGGGCTCATGTTGTTCTTCGACGCGCTGCTGCATGTCGTCGACGGTCGTCCGATGCCCGAACCCGACGAAGAAGTTGCGGGAGTCTCGCCCGACTTCCTCCAGGCCTTCGATGCAGCCCACGGCAGCGGTCCGGATTCCTCGCTCGCCAGCCTCCGCTACGAAGTCATGTACTTCCTGAACGCCCCCGACGAAGCGGTTCCCGGTTTCAAGGATGTGTGGGCGACGCTCGGCGATTCGATCGTTGTTGTCGGCGGGGACGGTCTCTGGAACTGCCACATCCACACCGACGACATCGGTGCGACGATCGAAGCCGCCATCCAGATCGGACGGCCGCAGGGCATCCGCGTGACGGATCTTCTCGACGAACTCGAGGAGGAGCGCTGGGTGCGCGAAGCGGTTGCGCTCCCGACAGAACCAGCGATGGCCCATGATCCGGTTCCGTGTGCGGTTGTGGCTGTCTCCGTGGGTGACGGCGTGCGGCGGATCTTCCACTCCCTCGGAGTCCAGGTCATCGTCACCGGGGGTCAGACGATGAACCCGTCGACGGCACAACTCCTCGAGGCGGTGGAATCCGCTCCGGCACCTGAGGTCATCCTCCTGCCGAACAACAAGAACATCATCCCCGTCGCCGAGCAGGTCGATGCGATGACGACCAAGACGGTCCGCGTCGTTCCCACCAGAGGCGTCGCCGAGGGGTTCGCCTCGCTTCTCGCGTACGACCCCGGAGCCACCGCCGAGTCCAATCTCGATGCAATGACGAGCGCTGCGTCGCAGGTCATCGCCGGCGAGATCACCCGTGCGGTGCGCGATTCGGCCAGTGACCGCGGCGCCATCCGCGAGAACGACTGGCTGGGCATCGCCCGCGACGGAATCCTGGCCATCGACGACGATCTGTCGGGTGCGGCGACGACCCTCCTCGACCAGTTGGTCGGACCCGAGCACGAGATCGTCACGATCATCGAGGGCGATGGTGCATCGCAAGC
>WLFD01000034.1 GCA_009703925.1 Actinomycetota bacterium
GATGGGCTATTACCGCTGAGTCGGCGCAACGGCAGAGAGGCGCCGGGGGTGGGCCTCAGAGGTAATAGCCGTTGATGTCGATGAAGAAGTCGGTCGAACCGTTGCCGCAGATCACGGTGATCTGGCGGTTGGTGTTGAGCGTGAGGTTGACGCAGTTGGCGAGGTAAAGGCCGCTGGCCGACCAGTTGATGGTCGATGCGGTCACAGCGAGCGTTCCGCCGGGATTGACGGCGAGCCAGCCGTTGCCGGAAGTTTCGACAACCGTGATGTTGGCCGAGACGGCGGTTGCCCCGGCGGGCACGAAGTTCGGAACGGTCACGATTCCGGTCTCGAGATTCCGTTGGTCGGCGATCGACAGCGTGCGTTTCGTTCCAACGGTGATGCGTCCGGGTGACGGCTGCGCGCAGCGGCTGTCGTAGACGCGTCCGGGAGTGACGGCATGGAACGAACCGGCGGAACCCGGTCCGGTGATCTGACGCCAGGTGCCGGGGGTGCCGGATCCGATGCAGAACCACAGGTTTCCGTTTGCGTCGACATCGAGATCACCGCGGTTGAAGCGGACCGAGGTGCGCGTCGGTGGCGCGGCGTTGGTGTTGTCGAACGATGCGGCGACGCGTCCGCCGGAGGCGCGCAAGCCGATCGCCGTTCCGTGCAGATGACCAGCGGTGTCGCCGGAGAAATCGCCGCCGACGCCGTTGGTCGAGGAGCCGCTCACGCCCGGAGCGTTGTAGCTGATGCCGGCCACGCCGGCGCCGTTGGTGGAACTTCCGTGGACGCCGGCGTTGCTGTCGGATGCGCCGGAGACGCCGCGCCCGGAGGTCGAGGTGCCGATCACACCGGTGCCGCTCGTTGTGTCGCCACTCACGCCGGAACCGCTGGTGGAACTTCCACGTACACCGATGCTCGAACTGTCGGCAGTGCTGAAGCCGTAGACCCCGTATGCGGAGGCGGTTCCCGTGGCCACGGCATACACACCGTGACGGCCGGCGGCGGCGGCGCTGGCGTGGATGGCATCGGTGGCTGCGGCGGCACCCGCATCGGCGGTCACGGCGGGAACGCCGGTCGTCGCATCGAACGAGGCGGGAGCGGCCGCGGCGGCGGGATCGGCGCCGACCCCGAGTGCGAAACCCCCGGCGAGCGCGCCGGCGGCGACGGTGCCGACGGTGCGCAGGGCCCGGCGGCGCGACACCGGTTCGGCTGCGGCGTCATGAGCCGGTGGAGCTGGTGGGGCAGGAGCGACCGGCGACTCACGGGACATGGCCTCGACTCTCGCCCGGAGCTGCGCCATCTCGGCGTCCAGCTCGTCGATGCGTCGCATCAGATCGGATCGTTCTTGATCAGATCGTTCCAGATCAGATCGTTCCACTTCGGACATGAAGTCACCCCGCCATGTTCGGGGCCTCGCCCCCGGTTTTCCGGCGATCATAGAATCGTCGGGGCGCAGGATGACGGGTTTTCCGGGGACCCTTGGACAGTCGAACAGGTGTTCGATACTGTCGGGACATGGAGCGGAATCCCGGGCACAAGTCTTCCCCGACGCCGACGGACACAAAACGTGCTCGTGCGGTAGGGGCGCGGCCGTATGCCGAACTCCATTGCCATTCCAACTTCAGTTTTCTCGACGGCGCCTGCTCGCCCGAGGCGCTCGCCCGCGAAGCGGCCCGTCTCGATCTCGAGGCATTGGCGCTCACCGATCACAACGGCTTCTACGGCATCGTCCGGTTCGCGGAGGCGGCCCGCGAAGTGGGCATCCCCACCATCTTCGGAGCGGAGATCACGCTGGGCCGCACCCGGGTGCCGACCGGTGATCCCGATCCCGGGGTCGACGCCGGAGAATCGCATCTCGTGGTGCTGGCCCGCAATCCGCGCGGCTACGCACTGTTGGCCCGGGCGCTGAGTGAAGCGCAACTGCGCGGCCAGAAGGGCGCGCCGCGCGCCTCGCTCGATCAACTCGCGGCTGTGGCCGGAAGCGCGGCACCCGCGGCTGATCGGGGGCACTGGGCGGTGCTCACCGGCTGTCGCAAGGGAGCGGTTCCGGCTGCACTCGAACGCGAGGGTCCGTCGGCGGCGGCCAATGAACTGGCCCGTCTCGTCGATGCGTTCGGTCGCGACAACCTCTCGGTCGAACTGTGGGATCACGGTCATCCCCTCGATTCGGTTCGCAACGACGCTCTGGCCGCGCTCGCGGTGCGGGCCGGTGTCGAACCCGTCGCCACCACCAACGCCCATTACGCCACCCCCGCCGATCGTCCGCTGGCCACCGCCCTGGCGGCAGTGCGATCGCGCCGCAGCCTCGACGAACTCGACGGGTGGCTACCGGCCGGGGCCGGGGCACATCTCCGATCGGGGTTCGAGCAGGCGCGTCGTTTCGCCCGCTATCCCGGGGTTGTCGAGCGCGCCGCCGAGATCGGTCGGGCGAGTGCGTTCGATCTCGCGCTCGTGGCCCCCGAGCTTCCGCCGTATCCGTGTCCCGACGGTCTCGACGAGATGGCCTATCTGCGCCGCCTCACCGAACAGGGCGCCGAGCGTCGGTACGGGCCGCGCCATGCCGAGCACACTCCGGGGGCATGGGCCCAGATCGATCACGAACTCACCGTGATCGAAAAACTCAACTTTCCCGGCTATTTCCTCATCGTGTGGGATCTCGTCGAGTTCTGTCGTCGGCAGGACATCTACTGCCAAGGTCGCGGCTCCGCCGCGAATTCGGCGGTGTGTTTCGCGCTCGGTGTCACCAAGGCCGATGCGGTCGCTCTCGGGTTGTTGTTCGAGCGCTTCCTGTCGAGCGAACGCGACGGTCCTCCCGACATCGATGTCGACATCGAATCGGGTCGTCGCGAGGAAGTCATCCAGTACGCGTACGAGCGTTATGGCCGCCATTACGCAGCGCAGGTCGCCAACGTCATCACGTACCGCGCGCGTTCTGCGGTGCGCGACATGGCCGGTGCGCTCGGCTACGCGCAGGGTCAGGCCGATGCGTGGGCCAAGCAGGTCGATCGCTGGGGCTCGATACGCGCCCAGATCGACGAAACGGAGGCATCGGTCACGCCCACGCCGATCGGTGACCGTATCCCCGACGCGGTGATCCGTCTCGCGTCGCAGGTCGAACACGCTCCCCGGCATCTCGGTATCCATTCGGGGGGCATGGTGCTGTGCGATCGTCCGATCATCGAGGTGTGCCCGGTGGAATGGGCGCGCCGCGAAGGCCGCACGGTGCTGCAGTGGGACAAGGAGGATTGCGCCGCGTCCGGTCTGGTCAAGTTCGATCTGCTGGGTCTGGGCATGCTCACGGCGTTGCACAACACCGTCGACGCGGTCGAACAGGCTCACGGTTTCCGGATGGATCTCGCCGAGCTGCCGCAGGACGACGCGGTCTACGACATGTTGTGTGTCGCCGATTCCATCGGTGTGTTCCAGGTCGAGAGTCGGGCACAGATGGCGACGTTGCCGCGGCTCAAACCGCGGCATTTCTACGATCTGGTCGTCGAGGTGGCACTCATCCGTCCGGGTCCGATCCAGGGCGGTTCCGTGCATCCGTACATCCGGCGCCGCAACGGGAAGGAGGAAGTCACCTATCTGCATCCGTTGCTCGAACCGGCGCTGGCCAAGACACTCGGCATCCCGCTTTTCCAGGAACAGCTCATGCAGATGGCGATCGATGTGGCGGGCTTCAGTGCCGGCGAGGCCGACCAGTTGCGCCAGGCCATGGGCTCGAAGCGCAGTGCCGAGCGTATGGAACGGCTGCGCCTGCGCTTTTACGCCGGAATGGCCGAGCGCGGGATCGAAGGTGAGGTGGCCGACAACATCTACGACAAGCTCGCGGCATTCGCGAACTTCGGCTTTCCCGAGAGCCACTCGGTCTCGTTCGCCTATCTCGTCTATTCGAGTGCGTATCTCAAACGGTATTTCCCGGCGGCGTTCTGCGCCGGTCTGCTCGATGCGCAACCGATGGGTTTCTATTCGCCGCACACGCTCGTCGCCGATGCCCGCCGGCACGGGGTGACGGTGCGCACCCCCGACATCAACGCGTCGGGGGCGGGAGCAACCCTCGAATGGTTGCCGGGCACGCCGGCGAGCACGTCGGATGCACCGGAGTTGCTGGATGCGTTTCCGGTTGCAGGTGCAGCGGTGACACAACCGGCGTTGCGACTCGGACTGGGTTCCATACGCACGGTGGGCCCGGAACTCGCCGACGCCATCGTCGCCGAACGCGTCGACAGCGGTGCGTACGAATCGATGGAGGACCTTGCCCGCAGGGTGTCGTTGAAGCGGCAGACACTCGAGGCCCTGGCCACGGCGGGCGTGTTCGCGGAGACAACCGGGTCCGATGGTCGTCCGCTCGACCGCCGACGCGCACTGTGGGTGGCCGGAGCGGTGGCGCAGACCGGGTCGGATCGTCTGGCCGGCATCGTGACCGGAGGTGAGGCCCCGACCCTGCCCGGTCTGTCCGAGCAGGAACTGGCCACCGCCGATCTGTGGGCAACCGGCGTGGCTCCCGATCGTCATCCCACGCTGTTCGTGCGCGGGCATCTCGACGGGCTCGGGGTGCTCACCGCAAAGGCCCTCGGCGCGGCCGAACACGGCACCCGGGTTCTGGTGGGCGGGGTCGTCACCCATCGACAGCGCCCATCGACCGCCGCCGGAATCACGTTTCTCAATCTGGAGGACGAAACCGGCCTGATCAACGTGATCTGTTCGAAGGGGCTGTGGCAGCGCTATCGCAAAGTGGCCCGCTCGGCCCCGGCACTGCTGGTCAGGGGTCGGCTCGAACGGGTCGAGGGCGTCACCAACGTGGTCGCCGACAAACTCGAGCTTCTTCCGATGGCGGTTCCCTCCCGATCGCGCGACTTCCGTTGAAGTCCACCGTCACTCCCATGTCAGGCCTTACCATCACGAAGTCATTCAACCCTCAAGAGGAGACCCCGTGATCACCACAACTGCGGCAGCCGCAAGTTCATCCCAAGACTTCTGGGATGTGAACGGGCTGAATCTCGGCCTTCTGATCATCCGCGTCGTGATCGGCCTGACGCTCGCGTCCCATGGTCTCAACAAGATCTTCGGCGGCGGAAAGATCGCCGGGACCACCGGTTGGTTCGCCTCGATGGGCATGAAGTTCCCGTTCATCAACGCATGGATGGCAGCGCTCACCGAGATCGGTGCCGGCTTCCTGCTCGCCATCGGCCTCGTCACGCCGCTGGCCGCCGCCGGACTGGTCGCGATCATGGTCGTTGCCGGCATCACGACCCATCGCAAGAACGGTTGGTTCATCTTCAACGCCGGTGGTGGCATCGAATATGTCGTGGTGCTCGCCGCTGTCGGCTTCGGCCTCGGCTGCACCGGTGCGGGCGAATGGTCCGTGGACAATGCCGCGAACATCAACTGGGCCGGAACCACGGGCCTGATCATCGTTGCCGTCGCCGGTGTCGGTGGAGCGCTCCTGCAGTTGCTCTCCTTCTGGCGCCCCGCCAAGACCGCCTGACGGCCTAGGGGACGAGCACTGCTCGTCCCTGCAGTGTGCCGCCCACCATCTGGTGGTAGACGTCCTTGGCCTCTGCGAGCGGGTACTGCCGGGCATGGATCCGGAACCCGCCCGTATGGGCCAGGGCGAACAACTCGCCGAGTTCGGTGATGCTTCCCCAGTACGTGGTCGCCACCGAGCATTCGTAGGGCATTGTGAAGAAACTGAACGGCAGCGTCCCGCCACCGACACCGACGACGGTGATGTGGCCGAGACTCGCGGCGACGGCGTTGGCGAGGGCGAGCGTGTCGTCGTAGCCGCAGATGTCGAGCACCAGTTCGGCACCGTGACCGCCGGTGATCGCCCGGATCTCGGCGGCGGCATCGGGGCCGGCAACGACCGTGTGATCGGCTCCGAGTTCGGCGGTGATCGCAAGAGCCGATTCGCGCGTGTCGACCGAGATGACGGTGGCCGGCGACAGGATCTTGAGGAACTGCACGGCGAGATGTCCGAGGCCGCCGGCGCCGATCACCACGACATGTGAACCCGGGACGAGCAGATGCAGGGATCGCTTGATCGCGTGGTACGGCGTGAGGCCCGCGTCGACGAGGGGGGCGGCTTCCGCCGGCGTCATCTCGGTAAGCGGAACGAGATAGCGGGCGGCGGGAACGAGCAGGTACTCGGCCATGCCGCCGTCGACGCTGAGTCCGGGGCCGCTGGCGGTCGTGTAGAGGCAGTAGTTCTCCATGCCTTTCCGGCAGTTCGAACACTGACCGCAGCCCCAGGCGCCATAGACGGCGACCGGCGAACCGATCTCGAGTCCTGCGGTGGGGAGCGTCCCGGGGCCGAAGGCTTCGATCCAACCGGCGTTCTCGTGGCCGAGTGTCATAGGAACATCGCGCGGTGCTCCGGCGGAGAACTCCATGAGGCTCACATCGCTGTGGCAGACGCCAGCACCACCGATCCGGACAAGCACCTGACCGGGGCCGGGATCGGGTTGGGCGACGTCGTTGAGCGAGGTGGTGATGTCGACATCGGCCGAACCTCCGACGAGCTGGAATGCCTTCATGTTGAAACCCCCGGTGTCGACGCGGCTGGATGAGTTCGCGTTGCCCACGGTTCTAGCGCAAACCGGTGGCCCATCAATCCAACAATCGGCGTAGAGTCGTCTCGTGCACGGAGCAACTGGATGATCGTTGCCCGGGTGGTCGGCTTTCTGGCCGGTCTGTTCCTGTTGCAGGCGACCCTGCGTTCGGCGCTGCGCACAGTCGTGGTTCCCCAAGGGGAGAACGTCAGACTGACCCGTCTGCTCTTCCTGTTTCTCGAGGGCATCTACGAACCGTTGGCCCGAAGGCACGGAGATGAAGCCCGACGTCATGCAGTCCGGTCCCGGTTCGCTCCGATAGCGACCGTGCTTCTTGCGTTCGTTTGGGCCGCGTGCGTGATCATCGCATTCGGTCCGATCTATTGGTCGCTGGGCGGGGTGACTTTCGCCGATGCCTTTCGATTGTCGGGTTCGTCCTTCACAACTCTGGGATTCGCTCCCGCACCCAACGCTGTTTCGATGACTCTTGTGGTGATCGAAGCGCTCCTCGGACTCGGCGTGGTCGCACTGCTCATCGCCTACCTGCCGTCAATCTACGGAAATTTCGCTCGACGAGAAGAGATGGTGACGCAATTCGAAGTCCGGGCCGGAAGTCCGCCCGTGCCGGCCATCTATCTGAAACGGATGCACCTCATCGGGTGGACGGACCGTCTCGGATCCGATTGGGAGTCCTGGGAGAAGTGGTTCGAGCAGATCGAGGAGAGCCACACCTCGCAACCCTCGCTGGCGCTGTTCCGGTCCCAGCGTTCGACGAATTCGTGGATCACGACAGCGGGAGCGGTCCTCGACACAGCGGCGATTTCCGAGACGGCTCTCGACCTTCCGCGCGAACCCCAGTTGGCGCTGACCTTGCGAGCGGGATTCCTGTGCCTCCGGTCGATCGCCCTCTTCTACCGCGTTCCTCTCGATGTCGATCCGGAGGCTGACAGTCCGATCTCGGTTCTGCGGGCGGAGTTCGAGGAAACGCTCGACGAATTGGCCGCCGCCGGCATTCCCGTCAAGGCCGATCGGGAACAGGCCTGGCGCGATTTTGCCGGATGGCGTGTGAACTACGACGAGGCGCTGCTCGCGCTCAGCGAGCTGTGCGCGGCGCCGCCGGCTCGATGGTCCGCCGATCGTTCGTCGCGGTTTCGTCGTCCGACGCTGCTCCATCCGACGAAATGGCGAATTCTTCCGCTCGATTCCCCCCGTTCGTGGTGACGAATTTCTGGCCGTGTCCCGGCGTCTACCGTCGGGAGCCATGACCCGTTTCGATCTCGACACGCAGCCCGAAGCCATCGACGACGCCACGTACCGGGTACGTATCGACGAGGGATGGTGGGTTGGCACCGGTCCCAACGGCGGCTATCTCGCCGCATTGTTGGTGCGATCGTTCGAGGCGGCAGTGAACGATCCGGCACGGACCTGTCGGTCCTTCACCGCCCACTATCTGTCCCGGCCCGAACCGGGTGATGCGATCGTCGAGGTGGCGGTCGAACGTTCGGGGCGATCGATGACGTCGTTGTCGGCGCGCATGACGCAGAACGGTCGCGTTCTCCTGACGGCATTGGCGGCGTTCTCCTTGCCGCGGTCGGGTCCCGAGTTCAGCGATCTCGTCATGCCCGACGTGGCGATGCCCGAGGAACTTTCCGATCCCGTGTTCGACGATCGCCTGCCCGAGAGCGCCATTCCGGTGATGGCCGAGCGCTATCAGCAGCGGTGGGCGATCGGGTCCCGACCCTTCAGCGGCGGGACCCGTGCGATTGTCGGCGGCTGGATCCGCCTGGCCGAACCGCACCCGGTGGATGCAGCGGTGCTCGCCGCCTACGCGGATGCATGGATGCCGGCGATGTTCAGTCGGGTTTCCGGCCCGTGGGGAATCACGACGGTCGACCTCACTGTGCACGTGCGGTCTCTGCCGCCTGCCGGTTATGACGACTGGTGTCTCGTGCAGTTCGGGTCGGTGGAGAGCGGCGACGGGTTCTGCGAGGAGGACGGAGCGATCTGGACCCGCAACGGACAGCTGCTCGCCCAATCGCGGCAACTCGCCGCGATCCTGGGCATGGGCCGGTGATCAGCTCCGCTTGTAGGTCCCGGTGATCACCGAGACGCTCCGGGGATTGGCGACGGCCGCATCGATGTCGGCCCTCGTCGACGAAGCGGTGAGTCCCGAGGGCTGCGAAAGCCCGTAGAGGGTGAAGTCATAGGTGTGCGTTCCGTTATCGGGACACGGACCCGACCAGAGCGCGGAACCCGAGTCGTTCGGGATCTGGATGGCACCGGTCGGTGCCCCACCCTGCGGGATGGCGGCGGTGGCGGGACCGATCTTCGAGACCACCCAATTGGTCGTTCCGCCGGCGGTCTGGTCGGAGACGATGAGCACCAGTTCGACGACGTCTACCGAGGCGCCGGAGATGAGCAACGGAGGCGACGTGTTGGCCCCGTCACAGCCGTAGGCCTTGGGGATAGCCCCGCCAGCCGACCATGCCGTCGTCTTGATCGAGAGTCCGGAACCGGTGATGACGGCTCCGCCAGCAGGTGCGGACGTGGATGTCGCCCCGGTCGTCGCCGTGCTCTTGCGCGATGGAGCGACTTTGCCGGGTTCGGGATCGCGCAGGGTGCGTCCACTCGATCCGCACGCGGTGAACGCAACGCCGAGCGCAAGCGTGACCAGAAGAATCGACGTCGCCTTCGACATGGCCTTCCGGCGGGAGCGGAAGAAGTTGGTGGACATGGGTGTGGAGGATAGGCCGCCCTCGTCCCCGTGTGGTGCCGGTCAGGGCCGGGACCGATAGCGTTTGCCGATGGCCCAACTCTGCCTTCTCTCCGTACACGCCCATCCCGATGATGAGGCATCCAAAGGGGCCCCGACTGTCGCCCGGTACAAGACCGAAGGTGTCCGGTCGGTGCTGGTCACGTGCACAGGAGGAGAGGAAGGCGACATCCTGAATCCGGCGATGGACCGGCCCGAGATCCGCGGAAACCTCGCCGAGGTCCGTCTGGCCGAACTCGCCGCCGCCGCGGCCCTCATCGGTTACGACGTCGTCGAACTTCTCGGTTATCGCGATTCGGGAATGCCCGACTCCGAGGCCAACGCCCGTCCCGATGCCTTCGCCAATGCCGAACTCGACGAAGCCGTCGGTCGTCTCGTCGCGATCATCCGCCGGGAACGGCCGCAGGTGATCCTCACGTACGGTGACGATCAGCAGGGATATCCGCATCCCGATCACCTCCGGGTCCACGACATCTCGCTGCCGGCATTCGATCTCGCCGGCGATCCGTCGTACCGCCCGGAACTCGGCGAACCGTTCGAACCCTCGAAGCTCTATTACTCGGTGTGGGCGCGTGCCCGGGTCCAGGCGACCCACGAGAAGTTCCTCGAACTCGGACTTGAGTCGCCGTTCACCGAAGAATGGTTCCAGCGACCGAGCGACGATCACCGGATCACGACATCGATCGACATCGGTGATCACTTCGATGTTCGACTCGAAGCGCTCCTCGCTCACGCCACCCAGGTCGATCCCGAATCGACATTCTGGTTCGGCCTCCCGCGCGACGTCGCCCGCACCGTTCATCCGTTCGAGGACTTCATACTGGCCCGGTCACGCGTCGAGTCGGACCTGCCGGAGATCGATTTGTTCGCCGGACTACGGTGACGCGCAGTGACAACTTCCGCTGATCCGAATCCACTTCCGGCAGGTTCGGGTCGGCGCGCGAAGTTTGCCGTCGCCCTGTTCGTACTCGCCGGGCTGTGCGCTTCGTTCTCGGTGGCCTCGTTCTGGTCCCTCAACGAACTTCTCGACGAGGACACGTGGGCATCCACGAGCAAGGCGCTGGTCGACGACCCGATCGTGCAACAGGACGTCGCCCGAACGATTGCCGAACAGGTCGTGTCGGCGGCCGATGTGAAGAACCGGATCGACGCCGCCCTGCCGTTCAAGATCGGCGGCCTGTCGACATCGATCACCGAGACGGCGACTGATCTCATCACCCAGGCAACGGTGCAAGTGGTGAAGACCGACGCGTTCGTCGCCGTATGGGATGCAGCGACACGCTCCGCACATGATGAATTCATCCGTGCCGTTGACGGCAAGCAGCGATTCACCACGATCGGTTCCAACGGTCTCTATCTCGATCTCGGATCATCGCTTGCCGAGGTTCGCCGCTATCTCGACGATCAGGGAATCACGTGGCTCGATGGAGTCGATCTCGGCTCGATCGACGTGAGGGTCCTTCTTGTCGACGCTCCCGGGCTCGACCTCGTCCGGCGCCTGGTCGAAATGATGCGCGTGCTCGTGATCATCCTTCCGACTCTCGCTGTCATTTCGCTCGGACTCGGATTGCTTCTGTCGTTCAGACCGCTTCGGGCTCTGGTGTGGATCGGTTCGGGAGTGATCGCAGGTTCGGTGGCGATAATCGTCATCGAACAGATGGCGAAGAGTTCGATAGTGGACGAACTGACCGGCGGTGTTCTCGGCCGGGCAAGTGCCGAGGTCATCGTGGACCACGTGAGTTCGAGTCTCGATCGGATGTTGCTGCTCGTCGTGGGCGGGGGAGTGGTGCTGGTCGTCGTCGGTCTCCTCGGTTCGCTGGTTCCGTTCCGACAGAGCCCCGAATCTCCGGCCGACACGGTGGCGACGTGAGCGACCCGATCCCCTTGGCGATCGTTCCCTGGACGGCTGAACGACTCGAGGAACTTGTCGAGCTCGTCGCTTCGAGCGCGGCGTTCGAAGACCTCACCGGCGACGAACTGCTCACCGCGTGTTGGGAACGGCCGGGAGTCGTTCTGGGTGACGTCTCGGGTCTCGCAGCAGTGGCGGTCGGGGTCGGTCGGGATGGCGGCGATGGAGTCGTCGGTGTCGTTCGTCTGATTGCGGTCCACCCCGATCGGCAGCGTCTCGGATGGGGATCGGTGCTCGTCGAACAGGCCGCAGCTTGGGCCCGCGATCGCGGAGCGACCCGTCTCGAACTCGGGGGCGTGCTCCCGTTTCCCCTGTGGCCTGGTGTCGACGTCGGGAGCGGACTCGGAGAACTGGCGGACAGCATCGGGTTCGACTCCGGGTCGGCGGGACAGTCGCTGATGGTCCCTGTGGCATTCCGGAGCGATGATCCTTCGGGTGTGACCGTGCGTCGCGTCGTACGCGACGACGATGTCCTTGCCGTCACTCTTGCGACGGCGCAGGCCTGGCCGCACCTGTCCGACGAAGTGGCGCGGGCCCTCGAGCACGGAACCTGTCACGGCGCCTTCGGGCCGGACGAGAACGGGAATGATGTCGTCCTCGGAATCGGTTGTCACTCGGTGACCCGGGCGACATGGATCGGACCGTTCGTCGTCGTCCCGGCTCATCGCCGACGCGGAATCGGTCACGCACTGCTCGGTCAGATCTGTCGCGATCTGATGATCGCGGAGTTCCACTTCGCCGAAGCGCCCGGAGTTGTCGACGAGGGGTTCGGCGAATTTCTTCTGGCCGCAGGAGCGACCGGTTCGCGTCGCTTCACCCGGCACACGAAACACCTTTGAGTCGCACTTGACCTGATCGGCCCATGACCGCAGAGTTCCGATCGGCGCACCCGGGGAACCCGGGTTGCGGTGAATTCAGGAACCGGAACGCTGGAGATCGCGCAGTTCCCGGTAACCGATGAGCACGATGCCCGAACGGTCGATCATCGCCCGCAAGCGCGAGTCATGGCACACGAGGTGGAGATCGTCGACGCGTGCCGGCCAGTCGGTTCCGATAGCGCGCAACTCGGGGGTGTCGGTTGCCGGGTGTACGTACATCTCGGTGACTCCGACCGGAAGTTCGAACAGTGCGTTCTCGATCGCACGTCGGCTGCCCACGCCACCGACGTACACGAAATGATCCGGCGAGACGATGCCCTCCTCGGCAGCAAGACGACGGAACGGAAAGCCGATCGTGCGCTCGGTGGATGCGCCCGAGAGGCGCAGGGGCAGACCGAACTCGACGGCAAGATCGAGATAGACATCGAAGAACTCGGGACGCAATTGCAGGGCGCCCATGTGCGAGTCGAGATGGCTCACATCGAAGCCCCAGAGGATCGCTCGCTCGATCTGCGCCCGACATTCGCGTCGCACCTCGTCGAGATCTGCGTGATCCCAGAGATCACTCACTGTGCGGGGAAATCCTCCATCGCCGTCGAGAAGTGACGGAGCGTGGGTGATCGGCCCCCAGCGGTACTTTTCGTATTCGGCATTGAGGGTGAGGTGGACGCCGACGTCCTCTCCCCGGTAGTCGGAGGCCGCTTCGCGGGCCCACGGGCACGGGACCATGAGCGTGGCGCTGGTGGCGAGGCCCTGTCGGAGCGATTCGTAGATGCCCGTGTTGGCGGCGTGACAGAGGCCGAGATCGTCGCTGTTGATGATGACCAGTCGGGTGTCGGCGGCGTATCCGAGTCGTTCGGCGAGCGTTGTCACGTCGTGAACGGTACCGCTCGGGGGGTCCGGATGGATCAACGTTCGGCTCCGGCCGGCTGATCGCAGGCTTTCCAGAGGCCCAGTTGCTGGTTCCGTGCCCGAGCTGCAGCCTCGGCGAACGCCGCTGCATGAGCGGTGTTGGGCGCTATCCGCAAGGTATCGGCGAGGCCTTCGGCCACGAGTGACAGGTTCACGAACAGCCCGTCGGAAGCGCGGTACACGTACGCAAGTGTCCGGTCGTAGACGTCGGTCTCCTCGACATCGCGTTCGAGCCGGACCTCGGTGCCCGGCGGGAGTAGGGCGGCAGTCCGGGCGCTGGCCTCCTTGCCGAAACACTGCACCGCTTTGCGCGGATCTTTGGTCTCCGGTGTGTCGATCCCGATGAGTCGGATCCGGCGGACCTGCCGGCCGATCCGGACGTCGATCGTGTCGCCATCGATCACCTTGGTCACCGTGGGGACAGCAGCGAACGGACCCGCGCCCGAGGCCGTGATCCACGGCACCGCGATCCGGAGGATGACGAACGCGGTCACGGTGACTGCGATCAGGGCCGCGAGGAGCAATCGCCCCGAGGATGGACGCTTAAAAGATGGACGCGCTGGACTCGCTTGCATGGCCGGGACTCCCGAGAGGTATGGAGGGAGGCCGCCGAGGCAGCGAGAGGACTGTCTAGATGCGTTCGATGAGTGTGCCGGTGCCCAAACCGCCACCGCAACACATGGTGACGATCGCACGCTTGCCACCGGAGCGCTGCAGTTCGTGCACCGCCTTGGTGATCAGCAGGGTACCGGTGCCGCCGAGAGGGTGCCCGGTGGCAATGGCCCCACCGTTGGGGTTCACCTTGTCGAGATCGCCGCCGAGCTCGCGTTGCCAGGCGAGAACGACCGAGGCGAAGGCCTCGTTGATCTCGAACAGGTCGATGTCGTCGAGGGTCAGCCCGCTGCGTTCGAGCAGGCGCCGGGTGGCATCGATCGGGCCCGTGAGCATGAGCACGGGATCGACACCGACGAGGCAGGTGTCGACGATGCGGGCGAGAGGTTGGAGGCCGAGTTCGGCAGCCTTCTCGGCAGTCATGAGCAGCACCGCTGATGCCCCGTCGGAGATCTGCGAAGCCGACCCGGCGGTGTGGACTCCGTCGTCACCCATGATGGGCTTCAGCCCACCGAGGACATCGAGGGATGTCTCGCGCAGGCCCTCGTCGCGCGAAACGCGATGGGTGGTTCCGGTTGGCTTTCCGTCCTCACCGAGATCGGGTGCGTCGACTTCGGCGATCTGGGTAGCGAAGCGGTCCTCCGCCCAAGCCTGGGCGCCGCGCTGTTGCGATTGCAGGCCGAACGCATCGGTGTCGGCCCGGGTTACGCCCCACTTGGTGGCGATCCGTTCGGCGCCTTCGAACTGGCTGGTGTACTCGTAGCGGGCGAAATAACTCTTGGGGACAGGCAGGCCCATGTCGAGCGAGCGGGCTGCGTTCGAACCGATCGGCACCTTGCTCATGACTTCGACGCCACCGGCAACGGCAACATCGACGACTCCGGAAGCGATGAGGGCATACGCCATGTCGGCGGCCTGCTGGCTCGATCCGCACTGGGCATCGACTGTCGTCGCCGCAACCTCGAGAGGAAGACCGGCGGCCAACCAGGCGGTGCGGGCGACGTTGAAGCCCTGCATGCCGATCTGGCTCACGCAACCACCGATCACCTGACCGACGATGGACGGGTCGACACCGGTCCGATCGAAGAGCGCCCTGAATGGCACGCCGAGCAGATCGGCAGAATGCATGGTGGACAGGCCACCGTTACGGCGCCCGACAGGCGTCCGAACGGCATCGACAATCACGACTTCGCGCATGTCGCGATGTTACGGGTTTCGGCGACGGTTCGTCGGGTGTCGAACCGGTCAGGCTGCCGTCGAGTGCTGGGCCTCGGCACGGGAGACGCCCAGGCGGGCCTCGCCGGCACGGGCCAGCGCCTCGCGGGCCTTCGAGATGCCGGCCCGGCCGCGCTCGCAAGTGCGCTCGTCGAGACGCCACTGCGGGTTGGAAGTGTTGAGGAGTCGCAGTTGTTCTTTCATGGATGTCAGTTTCCCGGATGGGTGTGACAGTGCCCTGAACTGGGATTTCATCGGAACATGTTGCATCCAGGCGATGGGTCGCCGCGGCCCGAAGTGAGCGGCTCGCCCGACCGGTCAGTCGGAGTCCCGGTCCCAGCCGAGATCGGATTGCATCGTCTCGAAGTTTCGGATTTCGGAGAGCGTGAGTGCATACACATCGAGGACGTCTTCGATCGGAAGGTTCACCAGCGGATTGGCCATGGGCCTCGCCAGATTCAGCCCGAGGTTCTTGTGTGCGAGTGCCCGTGCCATCCGCGGAGCGATACCCGCGGTCTCGTACTGGGAAATCCATGTGTCGACGATTCTGGTGAAATTCTCGCTGACCTGATCGGACCGATAATCCTCGGTCACGAGATAGCCGCCGATCGCAAACAGTTTGCTGCTCAACTCGAAGAGTGGGCCGAACGAGTCCATGGACATTGGCGGTCCGTCTCGAGATGGCCCGATGGGAACAGTCGTCTCGGCAAGAATCAGCCAGCGGCGGGCGAGTTCGGCGGCGGCGGCGTCGAACAATCCGAATCGGGTCCCGAAGTAGCGGTAGAGCGAGGCTCTGTTCATGCCAGCGGTGTCGGCGATGAGTTGGTCAGAAATGTCCGCAGGAGGCTTGGAACCGATCTGGACGATCACGGCTTCAACGAAGCGGACCATGGCATCGGCTTTCGAAACCTGCCGCGCTCTGGGGGATTTCGGCATCCTTGTCACAGCAGCGAACCTGACTGGTGGGCCGGGAAAGACCCTTGGGAGGGAAGGGGGAACACCAATTGTAACAGTTTGTCGCACTTGGCGCGTCCTGTTTCAGGAAGCGAGTGGTTCGGGAATCCCCGGATGGCAGAAGTCGTCGTGCGCTCGAATTCGCCGAGTGGATGGCTCCGGTCTCCCGGGGATTCGAGTCCGGGTCACCAACCGAGCTTTGCCGAGGACTCCTCGTGACTGATGATCTCGACCAAGGACAGTGCCTCGATGTCGGAGATGGTCTCCTCCGGAATATCGACGAGATCGACGATCGCGGCCCGCGCGAGATTGAGCCCGATGGTCTTGAACGTCAGGGTCTGAGCCATCCTCGGGGGAACTCCGAGGCTCTCGAGACTGCTGATCCACATGTCGCTGATGAGGGTGAAGGACGTGCGGAGGCTCTCCGAGTGGTGGCCGCCCGCAGTGAGATAGGCCGCGAGTTGGAAGATCTTCTGTGTCATCGGATTGAGTCGGGCCCGCATGGGTTCCCCGCCGTGACCGCCCCATGATGACTCGGGAACGGGGAGGATCTCCGTAACGGTCGATAGCCATCGTCGGGTGAGTTCGGCGACCACCGCATCGAGGAGTTCGAACCGGGATCCGAAGTGACGGTAGATCGTGGCCCGGTTGATCCCTGCCGTATCGGCGATGAGTTGGTCGGAGATCGCTGCGATGGGCTCTTCGTCGAGCAGTTCGATCACGACAGTGATGAAGCGGGCGGTGGCCTCGGCCTTGGGGATCTGGGGGGCTCGCTTCGGTTTGGTGGGAATGGCCATGGGGGAAACCTACACAGCCGGGGAGTGGAGACTGCCGGAAGGTGTCGACGTGGATGCGCAATCCCCTGCGGTTTACGATCGTGTCCGTGGATGCACCCCAATGGCTCGGACTTCAGCCCACCCATAACCCGATGCGCTGGTATCTCCCGGTAACCCCGGGGATCTGCAGCGGACTCGGCACGCTGTT
Source organism: Actinomycetota bacterium (assembly GCA_009703925.1). Taxonomy (GTDB): domain Bacteria; phylum Actinomycetota; class Acidimicrobiia; order Acidimicrobiales; family Acidimicrobilacustridaceae; genus Acidimicrobilacustris. Next base: position 16,777 of record WLFD01000034.1, read on the forward strand.
CGGCGGCTGTGGCCTGGGAGCGGCGATCGAGGCCCTCGAGCAGGTGACCGAACGGCCGCTCGTGTGGGCCTGCGCCCAGTACCTGAACTTCACCAAGCCGCCATCGGTCGTGGACCTCGACATATTCATCGATGCCCACGGGCACACCACGACGCAGGCCCGGGTGACCGGCCGGGTGGGTGACACCGGGATCTTCACGGTGAATGCATCCCTCGGGAGCCGCGATATCGCCGAGGAGGGGCAGTGGATCACCGCCCCCGAAGTGCCGAAACCGGCAGATTGTCCGCTCCGCGAATTCCGCTTCGATCCGGGCAGCACCATCTCGAGCCGTCTCGAACAGCGCATGGCGATCGAGGCACCGGGCACCGGACGCACCGCGTTCTGGATTCGCATGCCCGAACTCCTCGAGACGTCGGCGGCGTCGTTGGCCGTGCTCGGCGATTTCGTTCCGATGGGTCTGGGCCAAGCCGTGACATCGGAGATCAATTCGAACAGTCTCGACAACACGCTGCGCGTCGTGAGCATCGTTCCGACCGAGTGGGTGCTCGTCGATGTGCGCATCGAAGCGGTCGCCCGCGGTTTCGGCCACGGCCATCTCTACCTTTGGGCGGAAGATGGAACGCTCATGGGAACCGCAAGTCAGTCAGCGATGATCCGACCCTGGAAGTGGGACAAATGAGTGCTGTGCGCGGCTATGGCCTGACAATTCCGCTCGACCACGCGCCGCTGCACGCGCAGAGCGGGTGGATGGGAGAACTCGCCGATCTCGGTTACACCGATGTCTGGTCGGCGGAGACCGACGGAGTCGACGCGTTCACGCCACTCGCGCTCGCGTCCGTATGGGCCCCGACACTTCGACTCGGTACCGCGATCGTCCCGGTGTTCACACGCGGGCCTGCGCTGATCGCGCAGAGCGCCGCCGCGATGGCCCAGGCCGCACCCGGACGGTTTGTTCTCGGACTGGGCACGTCCTCGGATGTCATCGTGACGCGCTGGAACGGCATCCCGTTCGAAGAGCCCTACAAGAAGACGCGCGACATGGTCCGGTTCCTTCGGGCGGCCTTCACCGGCGAGAAGATCACCGAAACCTATGACACGTTCTCCATCCGCGGCTTCCGGCTGGGTGCGGTTCCGGAGCAGCCGGTACCGATCCTCGTCGCCGCCCTGCGCGAAGGGATGCTCAACCTGGCCGGCCGCGAGGGTGACGGGGCGATCATCAACTGGCTCTCGGCCGACGATGTCGCCCGGGTCGCTCCGATCGTCCGGGCCCACGGAGACGACAAGGAGATCGTCGCCCGCATCTTCGTGGTTCCATCCGAGGACACCGAGACCGTGCGCGCGCAGGCCCGATACGCGATTGCCGCGTACCTGAACGTCCCCGTCTACGCCGCGTTTCACGAATGGCTCGGCCGGGGTCCGTTGTTGGAAGGGATGTGGTCGGCGTGGAAGGCCGGAGACCGCGCTGCCGCGCTCGAGGCGATTCCCGACGAAGTCGTCGATGCCCTCATCGTGCACGGTTCACCGTCAGAGTGCCGCGATCACATCCAGCGTTATGTCGACAACGGCGTGACCACACCCGTGCTCTCGGTTCTGGGAATGGCCGGTGTCGATGTCCGATCGGCGCTGCGCGAACTCGCGCCCCGATCGTGATCAAACTTGAACGGGTGAGGTTCTAGAGCAAACGCAGTTGTTCGGAACGGGCGGCGCGCTCGGTGAGCAGATCCCAGACGACGCCACCCCTCGGCCCTCTGGTCCAGACCTCGATGGCTTCCAGAGGCAGGGCTCTGATGGCACCTTTCGCGTCACACAGGCCGAGGCTGCCGTCGGATTCGCGGCCGAGGACGGTTGCGTTCTTCCAGCGCTCGGTGTCGCGGCGTCGGAACCGGACCTTGTCGCCCACCGCCAGACCGAGCTCGGCCAGTCCCGTCGCGGGATAGGGACCGTCATCGGGTTTCTTGCGACCGGGTTGTTTGCGTGCCGGAGGCATCAGAGAATTCCGGCAGCGGCTTCGAGGGTGTCCCGCACGACGCCCATCCGGTCGGGCCCCCAGGGCATCGGCATGATGATCGGGACATCGACCCCGGCGTCGGCGTAGGCCTTGACCGAATCGTGGACATGTTGGCGGGTGCCGAGAATGTCGATGGCGTCGACCATGCGATCGGATACTGCGGCGAGGGCCGCTTCGCGGTTGCCGGCGGCATGGCATTCGCGGACGGCTCCGACCTCGTCGGCGAACCCGGCGCGGGCGAAGTTGGCGGCGTAGGAATCGACGACGATGTACGAGAACAGGTCGCGCCGGGCAAGGTCGCGATGGGGTTCGGGATCGGTGACACCGACATGCACATAGCCGTAGATCGTGGCGTCGCCACCGGCCCGCACCTGTTCGACGGACCACGAAA
>WLFD01000035.1 GCA_009703925.1 Actinomycetota bacterium
ACCACCCGCTCGTGGGCGGCGAGAAAGTTCTCGTTCGTCGCATTGAACAGTGCCTCATCGGTGAGACCTGGAGGAAACAGGGCCATCTGGTAACCGATGAACGACACGACGTTGGGTTCGTTGATGGTGCAGGCCTTGCCGATCAGATCGCCGATGTGGGCGACGCTGCGTTCGGCGAAGCGGAGGAAGAGATCGACGGTCGATGCGGTGTGCCAGCCACCCTGGGCCACAACCCAGCGCGGTGTCGTGAAGTGATGGAACGTCACGACCGGTTCGATGCCGTGTTCGTGGCACGAGGCGCACACCCGTCGATAATGATCGAGTGCAGCCATCGAGAACTCGCCCGGTTCGGGTTCGATCCTCGACCATTCGATCGAGAATCGATAGTTGTCGAAGCCGAGTGCAGCACACAGGGCGATGTCGGAGTCGTATCGGTTCAACTGGTCGCAGGCGTCGCCGCTCGGTTCCTCGCACGGAGTTCCCTCGGCGTGTTCCCACGCCCACCAATCGTTGTTCCAGTTCCCGCCTTCGACCTGATGCGCGGCCGTTGCCGTACCCCACTGGAAACCGTTCGGGAATTGGAGAGTCATTTCCCGACAGTAGTTTCCGGGCTCCGGCCCACGCTTCATGAACTCGATACCAATTCCTTGTCAAAGCCGGTGCAACCGGCACCGGAATGTGGGAGATTCAGAACGTGACCCAGTCCGCTGTCGATTCACTCCTCACCCTCCTCGATCTCGAATCGATCGAGGTCAACATTTTCCGTGGCGGGAGTCCGCCGGCCGAGCGCCAGCGCGTCTTCGGTGGCCAGGTGGCCGGGCAGGCGCTTGTTGCTGCCGCCCGCACGGTTGAACCCGAAACCCGGGTCCATTCGCTGCACGCCTATTTCCTGCGCCCCGGCGATTCGCGCGTCCCGATCCTCTACGAGGTCCAGCGCATACGCGACGGCCTCTCGTTCACGACGCGTCGGGTGACCGCCATCCAACACGGACGCGCCATCTTCAGCCTTTCGGCGTCATTCCAGGTCCCCGAGGACGGTTTCGACCACTCGGCGGAGATGCCCGAGGTTCCCGCCCCGGAGACGCTCCCGAACCTTCAGGAGCGCTGGGCCCAGGCCGCAGCCGAGACCGGTGACGGGCGGTTCGAATTCGATCTTCCCTTCGATCTGCGCAACTGCGATTGGGGTCCCGAAGACCGCCAGAAGGCACTCCCCCCGTATCAGCGCATCTGGCTCAAGGCCACCGGCTCACTTCCCGACGATCCGGTTCTGCACGCCTGCGTGCTCACCTACGCATCGGACATGACCCTTCTCGACACCGCGCTGTTGCCCCATGGACTCGGCCCCATCGACGATGTGTTCATGGCCAGCCTCGATCACGCCATGTGGTTCCACCGGCCGTTCCGCGCCGACGAATGGCTGCTCTATGCGCAGGACAGCCCGTCGGCATCCGGCGGGCGCGGATTCGCCCGCGGCTCGGTGTTCACCGCCGACGGAAAACTCGCCGTCACGGTCGTGCAGGAAGGCCTCGTCCGTCCGCCGCGCTGACCATCGACCAGCGCTGGCACTATGACCAGGCCGGCAACATCAGACTGAAGTTCTCCGACGCCACAAGAGCGAACGCTAGAAGTGCCGGGACGGTCAGGAGATACGCGATCTTCGGACTCGAGCGTCGGTAGAGGACCACTGCGGCGACGACCGCCGCACCCAGGCAGAGGAACGACAACAGGACCAGCGGCCACCGGGTCGTATCGCCGGTCAATCCGGTCTGCTCGAGGCTGCGACCGTTCTGCGGCGTGGGTGCGAAGGGCTTTCCCTTCATCACCGCGATGACGACCTCGGCGTCTCCCGTGTTCCAGGGAAACGCGCTTGCGGAGGTCACGAGCGTCAGGCGGTCGTCTTCCGAGGTCCCGTAGAGGCTCGACAACGAGATGGAACCTTCCGACAGAACCGATTCGGGAGCGGGTGCGACGGAGGCCCCCGGATCATCGGTGATCGTCACGGGTCCGACGTCGGCGATCTCGTAGAGCGTCCGACCCTGTGTCGTTGTCACAACGAACTGATCGCCGGGTGCGAGGCGGGACAGGCCGTCGAACGGGCCCCCGAACATCGCGCCGCGACCGACCACGACCGCGTTCCCCGGTTGTCCCGGGCCGGCGGTTCCGGGTACGTGCCCGGGTCCGTTCTGCGTGGTGTGGGAATCGGCTCCCTCGACGATGACCTGCTGAAGTCCGATCGGTCCGATTTCGAGAATGCCCACCGGGCTACCGATCTCGGGCGCATCCACCGAGGCCTCCACGCCACCGAGACCGGTGCTCTGGTTCGCAGCCATGTCGACCGACGTCCGGTACTCGTCGAGCAACATGCCCTGCGTCCGTTGCTGGAACATCGGCTCGACGGCGTAGAGCACGATTCCCATCACCAGCACGGTGACGACAACCCAGAGGATGGCGAGTTTTGCGACCGCGGGGCTACCGACCTTGGACCCGTCGGACGCCACGACTCCGGGGTCGGCTACAACCGGTTCGTCCGCCGGATCAGGTGCCGCCACGTCCGTTTCGGGCCGATCCAGCACCGAGGTCACTTGCCGGCTCCGACGATCTTGCGCAGGCGATCCGGAAGACCGGTCGATCCTGCCGTGGCCATTGCCGCGATGACGAGAAGTGCGAACACGATCAGAAGCCCGATCAGAGATCCGGTCGTGGTCGTCGACGATGCGCGTACGAACTCAGGGAGTTCGGCGGTAACTGCCGCCAATTCCGCATCGACAACCGCCTGGGGGATGACGGTCGCCGATGCGGATGGGGCTGTCGACCGATAGGCCGCGACGGCCGTGGGGGCCGGAAGCACCGGGGGGATCGAAGCCGATCCTGCCGCGCCGAGCACCGCCGGTGGCGTGCAACCGGGCGATCCGGTGCCGATCTGCGCGATCGCTGTCGCCGCTTCAGCCTGAAGGGCGGGTGGAAGAGGCTCGAGGCCCTGACCCAGAGATGCCTGGCCCTCGTTCGTGAGATAGGTGAGCCAATCGGCGAGCAGTTTCTGCGAGGTTGCGCGCGGGACACAGGCCATGTCGACGAGAGCCGCTTTCGGTGCGATCGCGTAGACCACGAAGGTCATCGGATACGGCTGCTCGCCCGATGAAGCGGTCATCGCGGGCACCGGCATCAGCCGACCGTCCGTCGTTCGCTCCATCAGCGGCAGAGCTGCGCTCATCGATTCAGGAGTCGGGCCGACGAAGTCACCGTTCGCGTTCTCGATCCGGATCGGAGACATGTTCAGGGCGAGTGCCGTTGCCCTGTCGACGATCGAATAGATCCCGCCGTAGGTGTCGCGTCCTTGCGTCTTGATCGTCTTGTCCAGGATCGTCCTGCCCGAATAGAGATTGAGCACTCCCTGGAACGACGGTGCCGCGAGGGCAAGTGAGGCGTCGGCGACGCGGCTCATGCCGGCTTCCGGACCGAAAGCGCCGCTGTCGGGGACCTTCCAGCCATCGGGGCGGAGAAGATCGAGATGGTTCGTGAAGATCCAGGATGTCGCTTCGGCTTCCGAAGGACCGCCGACGACGATCGGCGAGTACTGGTTGAAGATGCCGGTGGTCGCCAGTTCCGGATTGCGTGCGGCGATCGGGCCGAGATGGTCGTTCATCTGTTGCGGTCCGCCGGTGATCATTGCGGTGACCTCGTCGAGGGTCAGTTCGATCCCGTCGCTGTACGGCACCTTGTTCCCGTTCGGGCCCGCTTTACCGTTGCCGATCGCCAGCACCGCGGCATCGACGGCGATCGGGACGGCCACCGACTCGCGGGCGACATGAGGATCACTCCTCGTGCCCAATCCGAGACCGGCAGCCGGGTCGTAACCCAACCCCGAATAAACGAGATCGATGTCCTTGCGCGAGAAACTGTCCATGGCCGCACCCTCACCCGCAAAGCTCTGGGCGGTGGCTGCACCCGACTGGGCACCCGGGCGCTTGCACTGATCGAGCGTCGTCGAGATCCAGGCTTGAAGCAGCGCGTCCGAACTTCCTGCCGAGATGATGCCGTCGGCAGGCCCCCCGCAGCCGGCGATCGGATCATCGGTGAGGTACTCAAGGGTAAATACGGTCGGGATCCAGCGGAAGTCCCCGGCGTTGTCGGTTCCGCGCACTTCGACGACCAGTGCACAGGGGTTCAACGGATCACAGGTCAGCGATTGCTCGCCCGCAGCGGTGTCCTGCCACTCGACGGTTCCCACGCCGACGAACATGCTGAAGGTCTGGCCCGCCGGCGTCGTGGCGTTCGCGGCCACGCCGACATCGGTCACCGTGAGATCGGCCGACGTCGAGATCGGAATGGAAGGACAGTTGACGCCACCGATGGCGAAGTCCGGATCGGGATCGGATTCGACGCTCGGGAGGTAATCGACCCCGGCGCGACAGATCTGGGCCTTGGCCGCGGCGACCGGGTTCTCGACGGGGGAGGTCACGTTGATGGAGATCGACTGGCCGTCGGTGACCTTTGTAAGAGGACCGGCGGTGACAGTCCATGGTGTCGGGATGTTGACTGCTCCCGCCTCCTCGATGCTCGGCACGACCGTCACGGCCATCGTCGCAAGCAGGAGAACGAGTGCGGCCGAACCGACACGGATCATCCGGTTCCTCCTCATGCGAAGAATCCGGCGAGATCAGCCATGACGTTTGTGGTTCCTGCCGTGTTGAAGATGCTCACCTTGCCGGGGGTCTCACCAAGTGCCGACACCACCAGGTTCGACATCGTCGTGTTCGCTGCCCCGTAGACCTGATTCATGGCCGGTTTCGTCGTGCCGGCGGCGAACACCGTGACACCGCCGGTCAGCGAACGACCACTCGCCGAGACATTCATCAGGATGGCCTTCACGCCGGTGGCCGGAATTCCCGACCGACCGGCGATGGTGAGTTTCACGGTCGCCGCTGCCCCGATCTTCGCCAGGCTGCCGCCCGTTCCGTCCGCCGTGTTGAACGTGCGCACTGCCGTCTTCGTGAAGAACCGGCCGCCCGTAACTGAAGGGCTGAAGTACCCGACGACGTCGACGATCACGTTGGTCGACCCCGCCGAATTCGCGATCGAGATGTATCCGGCGTTCGCCACGGTTCCGGTTCCCAGTTTCGCGATCACCATGTTCGACACGTTCTGACCAGCGGCGAAGTTCATGTTCTTCGTTCCGGGCTTGGTCGTGCCCTTGGGATACACGGTGAGGAAACCGGCGGCGGACGGTGCAACCGTCATCACGTTGAGGACCACGGCCGTGGCATCGGCCGGCACCCCGTAGAGGCCGGCGATCTTGATGTCCTTGGCCACCGTCGATCCGATCGGTGCCTTCGGAACCGAGGTGCCCGTGTTCAGGGCGCGCTTCGTCGTAACCATCGTGAGATAGCTACCCGTGTCGGCCTTGAAATACCCGACGACATCGACGATCACGTTGGTCGACCCCGCCGATGTTGCGATCAGGACGTGGCCGGCGTTCGCCACGACACCCGTTCCGAGTCCGACCGTCACAAGATTGGAAACGGTTGCCCGAGCTGCGAAATCGAGATTCTTCGTTCCCGGCTTGGCCGTCCCCTTCGGGTACACGGTGAGGAAACCGGCGGCGGTGGGCGACACCGCAGTCACGTTGAGAACGACCGCCACAGCGTCAGCGGGGACGCCGAACACGCCGGCGATCTTGAGGCTGCGAGGCGCCGACGTCGCGATCGGGGATGCCGGTACTGTGCCCGCCGTATTGAGGGCGCGTACTGCGCCGAGCGGCGTGAAGCGTGCGCCGCCGGGAATGAACGGAGCCGACGAGGCCGAGGCCACAGAGGTCAGCGTCGATTCGTTTGTTGCCGTTGCCGTGAATGTGTACGGCGTGCCGTTCGTGAGACCCGACACGGTGCAACCGGCAATCGTGACTGCAGTACAGGTGAAACTGCCCGGCGACGAGGTCACCGAGTACGAGGTGATCGACGATCCCCCGGTTGACGCGGGTGCCGTCCAGGAAACCGCAGCTTTTCCGCTTGCCGGAGTTCCGGCGACCGCCTTGACCGCTGTGGGCGCATCCGGGGCAACGGCCTGACCTTCATAAACCAGGGGGAACGACTTGTAGACGATTCCGGAAGGAACCGAAAGAGCCACCACCAGTTTGCAGGCCGGCGCGATCGGACCGCAGGCCACTGTCGTGCTGCTCGAGTCCTGCAGGGTGAAGGTCTGCGTGCCGACACCGACCCGGTAATTCAGGTCCGCGGAGAGATACGGAGGTGCCGTCGAGACGCTGGCCGAAGGGGCGGGCGCCGTCGAGCCCGGGAACACGGTCTTGATGCAGTTCCCGCCCTGGGTCGGATTGAAATCGAATGACAGGTCGATGACTGCACTCGCCTTGCAGAGACGGGCCACAACCTGGGTGATCTGGCTGCCGGCCGCATCGACGTGGACGGCGATCTGACTGTTGTCGACCAGACCGGTCGTGGGTGACGCCGTGACCGTGACGGGGATCGAGGACTGCTCGGCGGATGCCGCTTCCACCCCTGATCCAACCGGCCCCACCGACACGAAAGTGATCGAGAGAAGTGCGAGCACAAGTGCTGCTGCGACCGAGCGTCGGAAACCGAATCTGTTCATGAGCAATCGAACCCCTGGGTTGCAGGAGCACCGGTGGTCCGGTGCATCTGGGACCAGTATCGACACCGCACGTGTTCGCAACTTGTCGAGCTACTGAACCACAACCGAACTCGAGATGAATTGTCCCGACTTATCCGAAGGTGACAGGAATACCCATGAAACCGAACGCCCCGGGATACTGGAGCTTCAGCACCAGCTGGCAGGGATGCGTTTCGTCGCAGGTGACGACGGCTTCATCGTTCGTCTGGGTGAGGAACGTCGTGGTCCCCGCACCGACACGGAACGTCAGGTCGACCGACTGGTACGGCGGTGCCGCCGCTTCCGAGACGCGGGCGTCCGTGCCCGGTGACAGTGGCGAGACGGCACACAGCCCCGCCATCGTCGGTCTGAAATCGATGTCGTTCGTGATTGCCACATCCCCTCGACACAGGCGAGCCTCGATGCCGAACAGGCTCGATCCCGGCTGGGGGACGCCCCGGACTGTCACTGTCGAACTGTTCCGGAGTCCCTTTGTTGCCGACACGTCGATCTCGACGGGCATTCCGGGCGTGGTGAAAGGTTCATCGGGCGAATCCACGGAATCTGGATTCACCGCAGGAATGGTGACGGGAACAGACGGAACGGACTGCACCGATCCCGCGGCGATGGTCTCGGCCGACACCGTTGTCGGATCGGACTCGTTGGTCCGGTTCGAGACGAGGACAAGCCCCGCCCCGGCGACGATCGCGATCGCGCCGGCGGCGAGGCCCAGCCGAAACCTCTTTTTCAATTCCATCAGAACTCCTGTTTTTCCAAATATCGGACCACTCGATGATGGTCGCGTCCGCGTCAGCCGGTGAACGAGGGCCTCAGCGCATCGGGACCGTCAGTTCCGCGGCTGGACGAGACGGGGGGCGCCGAATCGACGGGTCCGCCGGTTGTCGGAGGGCCGGTCGGCTCCTCTTCCTCCACGATCACGTCGGGAGTCAGTTCGATCGAGGCCGACTCTTCGGTGGTCCCAGCCGCGTAGACCGCAGCGATTGTCACGGTGTAGCGGGTTCCATTTACAAGTCCCGTAATCGTGTAATCGAGATCTACCGAACCGGTGAGCACCGTCACCACCGAACCACCATCAGCCATGTAGGAGATCTGATAGTCGGTGACTCCTGATGTTGCAGGTGCCGCCCATTCCAGGCTCACTTCGCCGTCACCGACGGTCCCGGCCAGCGATGTCGGCGGCGATGGCAGGGGCGTGCCGGATGCGGAGGCCGAATCCGGACTCGCGAACGCACCGATCGTGTTTGCGGAGACGGTGAACGAGTACTCGGTGAAGTCGTCCAGTCCGGTGATCGTCGTCGATGTACCGGTGACTCCGGTCTGCACGACAGGGGTGCCGGATGTCGGAGTGGCCGTAACGGTGTAACTGCTGACCGGAGCGTTACCCGTGTTCACCGGAGCTGTCCACGAGACATCGGCCTGGGTCGAACCTGGAGTGACACTCACGTCCGTAGGGGCATCCGGATCGCCGGCAAAGGTGAGATCGAAGTGCTTGTACTGCGCCGAACCTGCCGAGGTCGAGACCTTGATCCACAGTTCGCAGGGATGGGTGAAATCACACTGAACAGTTGCCTGTGTGCTCGCCTGGGTCGTGTAGGTGTTGGTGCCCGAACCCACCCGGAATGAGAGGTCGGCTTCAACCGGCGCACCGCCCGGGGTTCCGCTCATCGTCACGCTGTTGTCCGTGCCACCGGCGAGAGGTGCCGATGCACAGAGGCCTCCGGCGGTCGGGTTGAAATCTGCATCGAACGTGATGTTCGAGTTGTCGGCGCAGATACGAGCCTGAATGGAATACAGAAGATTGGAGCCCACGCGGTCGGCGTGAACGTTCACGACCTGGCCGCTGACGAGACCACCCGTCGTCTGACCGGGGAATGCGGGACTGGCGGCAACCGCGGTCACCGTGGCGACACCGGCATCGAGAGTGTCGGCCGAGGCCGGGAAGGTCGAGAGGGCCGGTAGTGCAAGACCGGTTGCTGCGAGGGCGCCGACCGAAGCGAGGGCCACGGCTCGACGTGCAAATCGGGATCTGCCAACGAACATGATTCTCCTTGGTGAAGGAAGCTGATTACCGAGCTGTCTGAGCCCGATCCAGCGAACGGAATGCAAAAGAACGCACCGGTGGGAAGTCGGTCGAAACCGACCTCCCACCGAAGATCAACTAGGCAAGGAACTTGCGGCAGGTCGATCCGGCGTCATTGTTGTTTGCGACATTGCCGCTGGTCGGAAGCGGAGCAAATCCGTAGCTCGAGATGATCGATGCACGGGTTCCCGAGCAAAGGGCGCTCTTCGATCCTGCGGAGATGTTGTCGAAGCCGACGAACCCGCGGGCCTCGATGTAGTTCGGCGAGCGGCTGTCGATCACGTTGTAGACGAATCGGACACCCGGGTAGCTGGGAGTGCTGCCCTTGGCATTGCCCTCGACCACCACGTAACCGCCCGGATCGCCGGTTTGTACGACACTCAGACCGGCATCGTTCATCTGCCAGGCGGCATCCGAACGGTTCCATGCTGCGGCGTTCGCGTTGTTCAACTTGGGGTCGTTGGTGGATGCGTTGATCCCGCCGAGGCGCACCGTGGCGCCACCGTTGTTGATGCGTCGAAAATCGATCGTCGGGTTCACGGCGTTGTTGGCCTGGTAGACCCACTGTCCTGCCGAATACGGAAGGATCGCTTTCTGCCAATCCTCGTCGGGAAGCGTGTTGCCGCGGTTCTCCTCGAAAGGATCACCGTTGCGGTTGGTCCGACGGATGTCCGGGCAGTAGTTCGGCTGCTGCGGATCGTTCTGCGACGTTCCGTAGTTGAATGCCGAGCTGCCGAGAACATCGGACTTGAAGAAGTTCTCGGTTCCCGACGTTGTCGGTGGGAGATAACGGATGATCTGCCCGGCCGAACCTCCGACCTGCGACCAATCCGTGTAGGTGCAGTTGTAGATGCCCTGCAACTGCAACTGAGTCATGGTTGCCGGTGCGAACTGGCTTGCCGTCGCCCAGGAAACGGCGTCGAGAGCGAAGGCGTAGTACTCGCCCGTGCTGGCAGCCGGCGAACCCGAGGAGTAGCTCGACGAGCGGGCCACGTCGACGCAACCCTTGTTGGTCGCGCCGTAGGTCGTGCCGGCAAGGAAGTTCTTCAATGCCGTGCGGCCTGCGCCCGATCCTGCAGGAGCGACCTGATCATTCCCGGTCAACCCGGTGGTTCCGGTCGGGTGGAAGGAGATGCCGGAGCAGTTGTCGTCGGCGGGAATTGTGACCACCGAGGGGATGTAGGCATCGACGTTTCTGTAACTCACACCCGACGTTGTCGTGGCACCGGCAACGGCGCCCATCACGAACTGTGTGGTGTCCGAGCCGGTAACGGTGATCTGGATCGGCGAAATTGCAGAAGCGTTCATCTCGGCATTGGCCGGGAGGACAGCTCCGAATGTCGCAAACGAGGAAGCGATTGCTGCACCAGCAATCACCGACCGCTTGAGAAGTGAGTTTTTCACAGCGTTGGTTCCTTTCATCGGGAATGAGATCTTCAACAGGAAGACGGTGCGATTCCGACGCCTTCGGGGCACATCGTGACCAACCGAAATGAACGACGGTGATGCCGTCGCTGTCCGTTCGGTGAACAGGCGCAAAACATTGCCCGCCGTCGCGGAACCCGCGACAGGGGATGCAGCCGTTCGCTAGTCGGTACTGCGGGTTGACCTGCGCCCGCGGAATCGAACCACTCCGAACAACATCGGCACGAGCATGAGACCGACCAATACAACGAGACCGAGGGAGCTCGACGAGGGAATGGCCGGGCCCACGTAGGCGACCGGCGTGGCTTTCCGCCAGTCAGTGCTGCCGCCACCTGCCGACTTCGTTGCCGAAGCTTCGCCGGAAGTGGCCAACGCGGTTGCGTCGCCGCCGGCCGTCGATGCCCCGGCGATCACACCGGACCCGTCGCCGATCGAAACGACTCCCGCCAACGGGTCTGGCGGAGGTGCCCCGCCGTCACCGACCGAACCACCGAAACGCGGGTTGGCGCAGTTCGCCTGATTGAGTTGCTCGGCCGGTTGGCCCGTCAATCTCGAAATCGAGTTGGCGATCTCCTGCGAGAGATTGGGGGGTAGAGGTGAATACCCGATGCGGGCCATGTTCACCTGCCCCTCACAAGCGATGTACCGAAGCCAGATGGCAAGCGTTTCCCCTACTCCGGGATTCGAGTACGCCTCCTTGCACGTGGGTCGCTCGGGTGAACTCGTGCATTGGGTGACCATGTAGCTGTAGGCGGAGATCGGGTAGGCGAGCGGATTCGCCGAGTTGTAGACACCCGAGAGTTCCTGGCTCAGATCGGATCGCAGGGTTGCTCCCTCGAGCGCGGCCGAGATGTTCTCTGCGTAGGGCAACACCCACTGACCCGACGCATTCTCGACCCATGCCGACTGGACGTCATAGGTCTTCGCGTAGCCGAACTCGTCGTAGCCGATGCTCCAGAGACCCTGTCCGCTGCCGATGAACTGCGCGATCTGATCGGATCCCTGGAACGCCTGGGTCTTCGGAGCGAACTGCGGGGCACTGTCGAGCTGGATGATCCGAACCGCGGTCGGGAGCTGGTTGCGAGCCGCCCATGGATTGAAGATGTCCGGAGCCACGTTCTGGACGAAGTCGTAGAACAGTCCGGTCGTGCCCGACTGCCCGCCGCGGTAGACCACATTGATCGGTTGGTCCGGAAGCACCAGACCCTTGTTGTCGGCGCTGATCGCCGGATCGTTCCAACGGCTGATGTCCCCGGTGAAAATCCGGGCGATGGTCCGACGGGTCAGGTGCAGATAGTCGATCTTTCGACCCGCCGTATCCTGGACGTTGTACATCACGGAGATGGCGCCGGCGACGTCCGGGACATATTGATAGCCCCGCTGGTCCCCGGCCTGTGGCGTCGAAAGCGCAGAGAACTCGGCCTCGGTGCCGGCGAAGTCGGCGAGCGACTGGCCGTATGCGGTGAGGCCGGCCGGCGAACCGGTCGGAAGGTAATTGACCTGCAGCCCCTGGGTCTGCGCGTCGGCGACCCACTGCTGCATGGCCAGCGCCACATACGACGAGCCCTGACCGTTCACACGCGCAGGTACGGCCCCGGCCGGGGCTACTGCGGCGAGCGCAAGTCCGAGAAACACTGCGAGAGCGACCGGCCCGCGAAGCAGTCGGCGGAAGTCGAGGCGTGGCATCAGCCGAACCGGCCTTCCACGTAATCGAGGGTGCGGGGATCGCGGGGCGACGAGAACATCTCCAGGGTGTCGCCCTGTTCGACAACGAAGCCGGGCTGGTTCTCCTCGGCGAGGAAGAACGCACAGAGGTCCGAGACCCGATGGGCCTGCTGCATATTGTGCGTCACGATGACCACGGTGACTTCGCCACGGAGTTCATCGATCGTTTCCTCGACCCGTCGCGTCGACGTCGGATCGAGCGCCGAGCAGGGTTCGTCCATGAGCAACACGTTCGGATACACAGCCAGCGAACGTGCGATGCACAGGCGTTGCTGCTGTCCGCCCGAAAGTGCTCCGCCCGGACTGTCGAGACGATCGCGGACTTCCTTCCAGAGACCCGCCCGCAGAAGCGACTGTTCGACAAGGGTGTCCTTGTCGTCACACTTCAGACGGGCGAGCTTCAGTCCCGCCAGGACGTTCTCCCGGATGGACATCGCCGGAAACGGATTCGGCTTCTGGAACACCATGCCGATCCGCATCCGAACCTGTTGTGCTCGTGTACCGACGGCGTAGATGTCGTTGCCGTCGAGAAGAATTTCGCCATCGAGCGCAGCCCCCGGGATGAGTTCGTGCATCCGGTTCAGCAGGCGCAGGAAGGTCGACTTCCCGCAGCCGGACGGCCCGATCAGGGCCGTGACCTTTCCCTTCGGCATGACGAGGTCGACCCCCTCGAGCACGAGACGATCGCCGAACCACGCACACGCGTCGCGTGCTTCGAGGGTCGCTGCCCCCGGAGGCGGGCCTCCGATGATTTCCGGACGGGCCGACAGCGCTACCGATCCGGATGGCATCGACGATTGATCTCCCGCCACCTCTCCGAGCGGTGAGTCGGTGGAGATTTGGTTCTCGGCCAGATCGGTCATGACGGTTTGCCCTCCAATGCCGGCATTGCCGGGATCGCGGAATCGGATGTTCTGGTGGTGCGGCTCGACTTGATCTTCCGCCTCGAACGATCGCGCCCGATGAACCGGGCGAAGACGAAGAGCCCGAGCACCAGAAGCAGCAGAACAAGCGCGCCGGCGAACCCGCGCTCGATCGCGTTGATGTCCGGCTTGCGGATGTTCCGGTACACGAAGAGCGGAAGGCTTTCCTGCGATCCGGAGAACGGGTTGCTGTTCATGAGGTCGTAGCCGAATGCGGTGAAGAGCAACGGGGCGGTTTCTCCGACTGCACGGGCGATGCCCAGAACAACGGCGGTGGTCATTCCTGTTCGGGCCGTCGGGAACACGATGGACCAGACCGTCCGCGCCCTCGACGCCCCCAGGGCCAGTGATGCCTCGCGGAGACCATCCGGGACCAGGCGGAGTACAACGTCGACCGTTCTGGTGATCGTCGGCAACATCGTGATGGCAAGCGCCAGGCTCGCCATGAATCCGTTGTATCCGAACAACGGATTGCCGCTCTTCGCGAACGGGAGGATGAGCACCGCGAAGATGAACAGGCCGGCGACGATCGACGGAAGACCGCTCATTGCATCGACGAAGATGCGGACGGGTCGACGCCACTTGCTCGACGATTCGTTCAGGAAGACCGCGGCTGCCAGTGCGAGCGGCAACGACCACAGGAGAGCAAGCCCGACCTGTTCGATCGTCCCGATGATCGCATGGGCCCCACCGCCCGACGTCGAGGGGAGTACCGGCGTGATGCCCTGTTGATCGTTGAAGAGGAATGACGGACGAAGCGCCTTGAGTCCCTTGATCAGGATGTAACCGATGAGCAGGACGAGCGGGATGAAGACCACGGCCGCCGCCGAGACCACAATCACGGTCATCAGGCGATCGACAGCGACAAGTCGGCCGACGCGTTCGGTGGTCACGGCGGCGAAGATGATCAGGAAGACGATGTAGGAGCCGAGAACGAAGCCGAACTGACTTGCACCCACCGTGAACCGGTAGAAGATCAGCCAGTTGAGACAGATCGAACTGGCCAGCGAACCGAGCAGGATCCAGACGTCGAAATTGGTGAATTCGCGCGGACGGCGCGGCGATCGCGGGCGCGGCGTCGAACCCGGCTGACGGGAAGAGACCCGGGTGGCGCCCCGTGGACGCTCGGTAACATCGACAGCAGTTTCAATGGTCATATGTCGACTCCGGCTCCCGAGCGGCTGCGAGAAACAACGACCGAAGCGATCATGTTCGTGGCGAGCGTGATGATGAAGAGCACGAGACCGGCGGCGAGAAGACCCGATGTGGTGAACGCATCGGCGCCCGCACGGTTCGCGATGAAACCCGAGACCGTTGCCCCACCGTTTTCGAGGATGTGAATGCTTTCGCCAAGCTTCTGGGGGACCTGCGGGAGAAGCAGTGCCACCGCGATGGTTTCACCGAGCGCCCGGCCGAGACCGAGCATCGAGCCGCCGATGATGCCACCCTGGCCGAATGGCAGAACGACATTGCGGATCATGCCCCAACGGGTGCCACCGAGTGCCAGCGCCGCTTCCTTCTCACCCGGAGGAGTCTGGGAGAAGACCTCCCGGACGACCGAGGTGATGATGGGCAGAACCATCAGGGCCACGACGATCCCGGCGATGAAGATCGACCCCGTCAGCCCTGCATTCTCCTGCGTCTCGAACAACGGGATCCATCCGAAGTTCTGGGACAACCACAGGGAGATCGGGACGATCTTGTCGCTGAGGAATAGAAAGCCCCAGAGTCCGAAGAGCAGGCTGGGAACTGCCGCCAGAAGATCGACGACACCCACCAGCCACTTGCGTCGCTTCGCCGTCGAATATTCCGTGATGGCCAGTGCACAGAGGACGCTGAGCGGTACTGCGATACCAACGGCGACCACCGCCACAAGCACGGTGCCCGCGAGCAACCCGAGCACCCCGATGCGGGCCGGCTGGACATCTGTGCGCCATTCGGTTCGCGTCAGGAAGGTCCAGATTCCGGTTTCCGAGAGCGCATCGCTGCTCTGGATCAACAGGAAGCCGCCGACGAGGAGCAGAAGGAGAAGGACGGAGATCCCCGCCCCCATGGTCAACCGATTGAAGTTCCGGTCGGCCGTACTCGGGACCTCGGCGATGACGCGCCGCGTCCGTTCGACGACGGGAGGCGGTTGTGCGACCGGATTGTCTTCCAAAGCAATGCCAGCCACAGCGTTCCGGACTCCGTCGGTTTGGGAGAGCAGCACAGGGGATCTGCGCCTTGAAGGGCAAAGTGTCCTTCACCTCTCGAAACCGGGAACCAACCGGAAGACAACAGGAAGTGAATCTCTCGGTCGAAGATGAACGGGAGATTGCCGGGGGTTGGCCGGGGTGACATCGGACCACCGGCGCGGGTCGGTACCCTCGTATCCGCATGTCGATCGAACCTCCGACCTCCCGTTTCTCGTCCGGCGTGCGATCCGCCGTCCGATCCCGGGCGTTCAGGGGGATTGCCGTCCTCGCCATCGGTTCTCTCCTCGCAATCGCGTGCGGAACGACGAAGTCCGAGAGCAACGGAACCTTCGGCGGAGAACTCGCCACAACGACAACTCTCGGCGATCCGGGGCCCGGCCCCACGTCCATCGACACATCACTTCGCCTCGACCCGATCGTGACCGGCGGTCTCGATACACCGACAGCCGTGGTCAACAGGCCGATGCGGAACCAGCTGTGGATCGGCGAGAAGGCCGGCAGGGTGCGCGTGGTCACGCTCGAGACCGACTGGGACCTCGGGGAGGGCCGCGTGAAGCGCGGCGGCTACAAACTCGAGAGCGGAGCCGTTCTCGACATTTCGGGTCTGGTCGACACCGAGGGTGAACGCGGTCTGCTCGGACTCGCATTCTCGACAGATGCACAGACGCTCTTCGTCGACTACACGGACACAAACGGTGATGTCGTCGTCGCTTCGTACACCGTGACCGACTCGGCTGCGGTTCCACCCACCACCACGACAACGGTGCGGCCCCGCCAGACGACCACGACGACAGCCGGAGCGAACCCCGGCGGGCCCACGAGCACCACCGAGATTCCGAGGGGACAACTCGGCACGTCGTCGATCAACCCGTCGAGTCGCATCGAGCTCCTCACCATCCCTCACGCCGACAAGACCAATCACAACGGTGGACAACTCGCCATCGGTCCCGACGGCTACCTCTACATAGGGGTCGGAGATGGTGGCGGATCCGGCGATCCCGAGGGCGATGCCCAGGATCCCGAGTCGTTGTTGGGCAAGATCCTCCGGATCGACCCCGGGCAGAGTTCGATCATCGCCCCGTACAACATCCCTCCGACCAATCCCTTCATCGACGGCGGGGGTCTCCCCGAGGTCTGGATCCTCGGCGTTCGGAATCCCTGGCGATTCAGTTTCGACCGCTCCAGCGGTGATCTCTGGATCGGGGATCCCGGGGAATCCTCCCTCGAGGAGATCGATCGCCTTCCGAGATCGACGGGCCCCGGGCGCGGCGCGAACCTCGGATGGAACTGGTTCGAGGGTTCCACCCGATTCGCGAAGGATGGAACGCCCCCCGACGACCTCGTGACCCCCATCCACACCTATCCCCACAGTGACGGCGCCTGTTCGGTCATCGGCGGGTACGTCTACCGGGGTCCGGCCATGCCCTCGCTCCAGGGGACCTACATCTTCGGCGATTACTGCACCGGCGAAGTGAGTGGTCTGCTCTCCCGGCGCGGCATCTTCCTCGACACCAAGTCGCTCGGCCCGAAGGTCGATCAGAACAGCCTCGTCAGTTTCGGGCAAGATGACCAAGGCGAACTCTATGTACTTTCGAGTTCCGGAAGTCTCTTTCGACTGGTTCCTGCCTGATGACCGAAGCTCACGCGACAACCGGATCGACGACGACGACTCCGCGTTGGCGCGCCGGACGAAAACTCTCCGACGGCTCGCGGATCTTCTGGTGGAAGGAGATGATCATCGTCCTCGTGGTCAACGGGGTCTATGAGTCCGTCCGGAACTTCACGTCCTCCACCCCCGCCAAGGCCTACGAGAACGCTCTGCGGATCATCGACTGGCAGAAGACCCTCGGCATCTGGCACGAGTACGGCATCCAGCAATGGGCCCTGAACTCGACCGCCGCCATCATCGTGGCGAACTATTTCTACGGGTCCGTCTATCTCGGGGCGACGATCGCCGGACTCATCTATCTCTACCGCGTGCACCCGGACGATTACCCACTGTGGCGCAACACCCTCGCGATCGGCACATTGCTGGGACTCATCGGTTTCGCGACCTTCCCGCTCATGCCGCCCCGCTTGCTCGACACCATGGCGGACGGCGTCGGCAACGGGAACATCTTCGGCTTCGTCGACACCCTCGTGAAGTATCCGACCTTCTGGTCGTTCGATTCCGAAGCCATGAAGACCATCTCCAACCAGTTCGCCGCCATGCCCTCGCTCCACTGCGGATGGTCGTTCTGGGGCTTCGCCGTGTTCTATCCGCGTGTTCGTTCCGGCTGGGCGCGCGCCCTCGCCGTCCTGTATCCGATCGCCACCATCACGGTCGTCGTCGTTACCGCGAATCACTTCTTCCTCGACGCTGTCGGCGGACTCGCGATCTTCGTGATCGGCTACTGGATCGCCCGAGCGTTCACCCGTTCGGGTCGCGGCGTTCCGATCGAGACCGCGACAACAGTCGAAGCCGAGGCCGATACCGGGGACTTCAGCCCTGCGGAAGCGTCATAGCCAGTCGATACGCATCGACATTCCGGGCGACGACGTCGACCCAGTCGACGGGTGACGGAGTCGAGCGATTGTGTTCGGTCATCCGCTCGCGCAGATCCCGATCGGCCACGACCCGCGTGAGTTGAACCACCATGTCGGAATCGGATGTGGCCAACAGCCCCTCGCGCTCGTGAACGACGAACTCCCGGATCCCGGTCTGGGCTTTGGCGACGACAGGCAATCCCGCACACCGGGCCTCGAGTGCGGCGATGCCGAACGATTCGAGATTGGCCGGAGCGACAAAGACATCCGACGCCGCAAAGATCCCGCGGATCTCCGAACGGGTGCGGCGGCCGACAAGCGTCACCGTCTCGGTGAGACCGTTCGAGCGGAGGTACTTCTCGAGTTGGGGGCGCTCGGGGCCATCGCCGACGATCACGACCCGAAGTTCGACCGACGACGGGAGCCTGTCGACGACCTTGCGGATCATCTTGAGCAACTGCAGCGGGCGCTTCCTCGGCGCAAGGCGCATCACGGACACAAGGGTGACGATGGACGGATCGCGGGGTAGGGGTTCGACCCGCCACGAGTCGTTCTCGATCCCGTTGGGAAGCACGATCACGGGCCGGTCCGGGCCGGCGATCCGGCGCAGTGGTTCGGCGGCGACTTCGCTGACGGCGGAGAAGACCACGGGCCAATCGGTCCAGCCGCCGAGCCGGTCGAGGGCCGCGAACATCGGCGTGGCGTAGCTCCACATGCAGTGAACGGTGACGACGGTGGGGACTCCGGCTTTCTGGGCCGCACGCGCTGCGATGTACGCCAGCGGGCTGACGATCCCGCCGTGGAAGTGGGCGACGTCGACCCGCTCGCTCTCGAGAAGATCGGCCACCGCACGGAAGGCCTTCCGGGTGAACGGGATATCGAAAGGCAACAGGGGAACGTCGATGCGGTGAACGCGTACGCCGTCGACGACCGTCGGTCCGGGCGTGGGAGTCAGGACCACGACCTCGTGGCCCGCGGCCTGAAGATGGCGCGCCAGATCATGGACCTGCATCTCGATCCCGCCGAGGCGGGGGACATAACAATCCGATACCAGCGCAATCCGCAACGGCCGATCCACAACTCACCTCCGGGCTGCGGCAAACGTAGTGATGCAACGGTACTCCCCCGCTCCTCCCTGCAAGAATGGCGGGGTGACTCAGGCGACACTCGTGGTTTTCCATGCCCATCCCGACGATGAGGCCCTCCTCAGTTCCGGGACCATCGCCTCCGCGACGGCCGCCGGCCACCGGGTG
>WLFD01000036.1 GCA_009703925.1 Actinomycetota bacterium
AGTTCGCGGGCGAACTGAGGGACCCGCGATGTCCCGATCACGACGGGTTGGATGCGCTCCGGATCGACCCCGTGATCGAGGAGATCGTTTGTCAGGCGGAGCATCCGGGAAAATCCGTTGATGTCGGTTCGCCCCGTGACGACGACGAGATCGGCACCGAACGCGAGGTGGCGCGCGAGATGATTTCGATCCTCGATATCGAGTGAGCCGGTCTCGCGTTCACCTTCGAACTCGGGATCTGCATCGGCAACAACAAGTGCGTAGGTCTGACGGAGTGAATACACGGCGGCCTCGGTGGCCCGGGGCCGAAGCGATGTCCAGTCGCGATGGCGCCTGACTCCGGCAAGAAGGTCGTAGCCCCGTTCGGCGCAGACCCACAGCATGTTGCGGACTGCATCCGGACCGAGCGAACCGACTCGGTGCGCTTCGACGAGTTCGGGAAGCCCGGGGACAACGTCGCCGAGGTCGTGGAGGAGCGCGAGTGATGAATCCAGGCATGCATCGACAAGGGCGACGCTCCCGCCGTTACGTGGATCGGCGGCAGCTCCCTGGGCGATCGCCATCGCGATGGTCGAGGTCCCGGAACCGCCCGGTCCGACAACGGCGATCAGCCGGCCGGAAAGCGACGGAGGGTTCCCGGCCCGATCCCGGATGGCCAGATCATCGATCCGTTCCACGCTCCGGGCCCGAGTGCGAAGGGCGGAATGAAGTGCGTCCGGTGTCAGCGGAAGTTCGAGAACCCCGACGGCGCCGATCTGGGTCCAGCGACGGCGGGGATTCGGGCCGGCGACAATGAACGATGCGCATCCGGACTCGGCGGTGAGGGCCAGAAGATCGCGGTCGACCCCGGGGGAATCTTCGTCGAGCAGCAGTGCCGAGTAGGTGCGACCTGAACCGATGCGGGCCCGCACCTCGTCGGCGGAGACGCAGCGCACGAATTCGATCGGGAGCTCGGCCGACGTCGCCCACTGCCCGACGTCCGCGAACCATGGCGTGCGGGGTCGGGCCAGGCCGAGCACGACGAACTGTTCGGCGCTCACCGCTGTACCCCGAGAAGATCGGTCATCGCCCGATCCGCAGATAGCGGGCTGGACGTCGAGGTTCGCCCGATTGTTGATGACCCGGCCCGGGTCGAACGGACGGCAGTGAGGCCCGCAACCTGAGCGGCGTGCACGGCATCGATCAGTTCGTCGGCCGAGGCAAGGCCGATCGTGAGTACGACGCGACCGGTCGCACCCATGGTCCCGTCACTCTCGTCATCGACTTGGAGCACGATGGCGTTTCGGGCGAGAACGGATGTGACCGCATCGATTCCCGTTCCGTAGGTGGCCAGGAGATCGATCGTCTCGCCCGGTCGGAGCTCGCCGTTCATGGCCCGATCCCGATCGATCGGGAAGGAGAATTCGAGGGTCCCCGTCTGGCCGGACGTATCGGTGAGAACCGCGCTGCGCTGGAGAAGTTCACCTTGGCCCAGAGGGGCGAGCATGGCGCCCCCGACGACCTGAGCCGGATCGGAGTAGGTGCGGGTGTCGAACCCGTCCGGAAGCGTGACCCTGCGGATCTCGAGATCGGAGGTCGTCAGCAGTTCCCCGGGCGAGAGCGAGCGACGGGCGACGAGGACCGGTTGCGTCGGGGGTTCACTGTCGGCTCCAGCCACGATGAAGGCTCCGACCGCAGCGAGAGTGACGAGCAGCGCGCCGACCAGAGCACGCCCGTTGGGCCGGGGGCGAACCCGCGGGGCGAGCCGCTTGCGGGTGGCTCCGCCGGACTCGGTCGTCGACGGGATCGTTCCGTCTCGGGGTGTCGTCGTCTGCATGTCCATCACCTTCCGCCTGTGTCGGACCCGGTTGGGGAGCGGCACCATAGGGAACGGATCGGGCGGCGTGAAGATGCCGAACGGACCAATTGCGGCGCAAACACTTCCCGCCGACAATCCTCGAAGTTGGGTCGTTCGGCGCTTACGTCAACCGGGTGACAGTCCGTAGGTTTCCGGCCATGTCGGAGCGACAGATCACGGAATGGTTGAGCAGCGGCGATGCCGCCGAACTGCTGGGCATCGGTACGCGCACGCTTTACCGATTCATCGACGAGGGTCGCCTGCCCGCGTACCGGTTCGGTCGGGTCATCCGACTGCAGCGCCACGAGGTTGAATCGTTTGTCTCGTCATGCCGCATCGAACCGGGTTCGCTCGATCATCTCCATCCGGAGTTGGCGGTCACCGAGATCTCGCAGATCGCATCGAGCGCGATGTAGGCGGTGCGGTTCGTCGCTCCCCTCATCAGGAGAACGTCCTGTCCGCAGCTGAGGAATTCCCCGACGACCGACGATCCTCCGGCGAGAACGGTCAGGAAGTCGCCGGGTTCGACGACGGCGTCGACGATCGCCCGGAACGATCGGGTCGAGGTCGAAACGTCCTCGCCGGGCACCCGGAATCCTCGCTCGGGGACGACCGCCGCGACAGCGGACATTCGGATGACAACGAGATGCCGGTCGAGGCTTTCGATGACGACGGCGGCGTCGGCCACATATGCGACGCGCCCGACATGCGCGTTTCCGGAGATGGTGTGGACCTCGACGGACCGCCTGCTCTCGGCGATGTCGGCAAGGACGCCGGTGAGGGTGGCGCTCTCGTCGTTCCTTCGGCGCCATGTCTCGACCCGGGCTCTCCCGTCGGCGGCGTCGTCGGCCATGAAGCGGAGCAACCAGGCGCCGATCTCGTCGTCGGATCCGGGGGATGTGTCGGGGGATTGAGTGGTCATGAAAGCTCCAGCGCGCAGAGGTGGGCGGATCGCGGAATCGGAGGATCACATGGATGGACCCGGCTGGGGCAGAGTCATCCGGCCCGCCTCTAGGCTGGAGGCACATGCCTGAAACCACTGTCGTCGTCCACGTCCCCGGAAATCACCTCATGACCGGCTTGCTCGGTTCCCGGGACGAATTGCTGCGTCTGGTCGAGGATGCGTTTCCGGACTCGAACGTGCACGTCCGCGGCAACGAGATCACCGTTTCGGGTCCCGGCGCCGAACTGGTCGGTCGACTTTTCGAGGAGCTGGTCGTTCTGCTCCAGCAGGGTCAGGTTCTCGAACCGGTCGCGGTGCGACGCAGCATCGACATGGTCAAGGCCGACGAGCGCCCGTCGGAAGTGCTGACCACGGATGTCCTGCGCAGTTCCCGCGGGCGGATGGTCCGACCGAAGACGAGCGGACAGAAGCGCTACATCGAGGCGATCAAGAACAACATCGTGACCTTCGGTGTCGGACCGGCGGGTACGGGCAAGAGTTGGCTCGCCGTCGCCATGGCGGTTCAGGCCCTGCAGGCCAAAGAGGTCGACCGCATCATCCTCACCCGCCCGGCGGTCGAAGCCGGCGAGCGTCTCGGTTTCCTTCCGGGCGACATGATGGCGAAGGTCGATCCATACCTGCGGCCCCTCTACGACGCGCTGTACGACATGGTCGAAGCCGAAGGAGCACAGCGGTTGCTTGACCGCGGAACTGTCGAGGTTGCGCCGCTCGCGTTCATGCGCGGCCGGACACTGAACGGAAGCTTCATCATCCTCGATGAGGCCCAGAACACGACTCCTGAACAGATGAAGATGTTCCTCACCCGAATCGGGTTCGGTTCGAAGGTGGTCATCACCGGCGATACAACACAGGTGGACATCCAGGGCGGGCGCAGCGGTCTTCTCGGACTCGAACCGGTTCTGAGCGACATCGAGGGATTGGCTTGGGTCAAGCTCACCGCTGCCGATGTTGTGCGCCATCGCATTGTTCAGGACATCGTGACCGCCTACGAGAACGCAGCCGAGAGCAAGCAGCGCTCGCATGGCTGAACCGCCTCGCACCCGTCGGCCGCGTCGTCGGGGGCCATCCGAAGGCGAAGTGACGGTGTTCGTCTCCGACGAGCAGAACGTTGCCGCGGTCGAACCCGGCAAATGGCAGGAACTCGCCTTGGCTGTTCTTCTCGACGAAGGAGTCGAGGGCGAGTGCGAAATGTCGGTTCTGTTCGTCGATGAACTCACCATGACCGATCTCAACAACCGGTTCATGGGTCATGAAGGGCCGACCGACGTTCTTTCGTTCCCGATCGACGGGGATCCGACCCCTCCCGGCCGCTGGCCCGACGATGGTGGTCCCGGACCGGATCGCGCCGATGACACGCCCGACGACCTACCGTTGCTTCTCGGTGATGTCGTCATCTGCCCGGCGGTCGCCATCCGCAATGCTCCGGAACATGCCGGTTCGTTCGACGACGAGATCGCGCTGCTGGTCGTCCACGGAATCCTGCATCTGATGGGAATGGACCACGCCGTGGAAGCCGAGCGCGATGCAATGCAGGCCCGCGAACGCGAACTTCTGGCTGCCCATTACGGCCCCCTGACCGGTGATCCATGGGCTGCTGTCGCCGCTGCGGAAGCTTCCGAGGATGCAGCCGCGATCCTCGCTGATCCGATCACCGAACCCGATGCCGGTTAGTCCCGTGTCTTCCGGTCCGATCCTCGCCGAAGTCGGTGGTGCCGAAACCGGACTCATCGTCGCTGTCGCCGTTCTGCTCCTCGTCTCCGCGGTTCTCGTGATGGCCGAGGTCGCTCTGAACCGGCTGACGATCACGAGAGCGCAGACGCTGGCGGAGAAGGGCGGCTGGGGAACGAAGCACATCGTCGAACTGGCCAGTCGCCCGGAGCACTATCTCAACACGGTCATGTTCTCGATGTTGGCCTGCCAACTCGTGCAGGCGACCCTCGTCGGTGTTCTCGCTGATCGCCTTTTCGGCGGTTGGGGCCTTGCGATCGCGGCAACCGTGAACGTCGTGGTTGTCTTTGTCGTCGGTGTCGCGGTTCCTCGAACCTGGGCGATCGAACATCCCGACCGCGCCTCGCTCTCGTCGGTCACGCCGGTTCGTCTCCTCGCCGCCGTGTTCCCTCTTCGCTTCCTTGTGCGCGGACTCATCGGCGTAGCGAACGTCATCCTCCCCGGCAAGGGTCTGAAGGAAGGCCCGTTCGTCTCCGAAGAGGACTTTCTGGCCATTGCCGACAAGGCGCTCAGCGACGACGTCATCGAAGCCGAGGAACGCGAACTCATCGAGCAGGTGATCGAGTTCGGCGACACGATCTGTCGCGAGGTCATGGTCCCGCGCCCGGACATGTTGACGGCTCAGTCGGACGAGTTCATCACCGATGCAATGGAGATCGCCCTGAACGCCGGGCGTAGCCGCCTTCCGATCTGCGGCGACGGAATCGACGACATCGTCGGCATCGCGTATGTCAAGGACATGATGCGCGCCGAGCGCAGTGGCCGCGGCAAGGACCGCGTGTCGCGCATCTCGCGTGCGGCGTATTTCGTCCCGGAAACGAAACGGATCGCGGAGTTGTTGCCGGAGATGCAGGCGCGCAAGACGCACATGGCGGTGGTCGTCGACGAGTACGGCGGCGTTGCCGGTCTGGTGACCCTCGAGGATCTCATCGAGGAACTGATCGGCGAGATCGTCGACGAGTTCGACCGGGAAGATCCGATGATCGAACGACTGCCGAACGGCGTGGTCCGGGTTCAGGCCCGGATGGCGATCGACGAAGTCGGAGACCTGCTCGAAGCGGAACTCCCGGAAGGGGACTGGGACACCATCGGCGGTCTCATGTTCCACTTGCTCGGACATGTCCCTTACGAAGGTGAAACCACCGAAGCCAACGGGTTCCGGTTGCGGGCTGAACGAGTGCAGGGCCGTCGCATCGGCGCTGTGCGCCTCGAGCGCATCACGCCATCAGTTGAAGAGGAGCCCTCAGTATGAAGTCAGGATTCGTTTCGATCGTCGGTCGACCCAACGTGGGAAAGTCGACGTTGCTCAATTGCATCCTCGGCACGAAGGTCGCGATCACTTCGGACAAACCACAGACGACGCGCACCCAGATCCGCGGGGTGCTGAACCGTCCCGATTCACAGATCGTCTTTGTGGACACGCCGGGCATCCACAAGCCGCGAACGCTTCTCGGTGAGCGTCTCAATGCGCGAGCCAAGGAACTGACCTCGGGTCCGGATGTCGTGTGTCTCGTCGTCGATGCCACGGGCCCGATCGGTCCCGGTGACAGGTTCGTCGCCGAGCAGGTGCCGTCCGACGCGATCATCATCGTGAACAAGACCGACATCGCATCGGCCGACGAGGTCATGATGCAACTCGCCCGCGCCGCCGAGCAACTGAACCTCTCGGCGTACTTCCCCGTCTCCGCGAAAACCGGTGAGGGGGTCGACGCACTGCTGGCGGAGATCACGTCGCGCCTTCCGGAAGGCCCCGCCTGGTATCCGGAGGATGCAGTCACCGATGTCCCCGAGGCGTTCTGGGTGGCCGAACTCGTCCGCGAGCAATTGCTGGCCGTCACGAACGACGAACTTCCGCATTCGATAGCCACGCGTGTCGTCGAATGGGAATGGCCCCGGATCCGGGTCGAGATCCTTGTCGAGCGCGATTCCCAGAAGGGGATCGTGATCGGTCACAAGGGTTCGGTGCTGAAGCAGGTCGGCATCGCCGTGCGCGAGCAGCTACCCGAAGGTGCATTCCTCGAACTCTTCGTGAAGGTCGACAAGGACTGGCAGCGCAAGGCGCCCTCGCTCGACCGACTCGGTTTCTAGGCCTCGTCGGTCGGTCCGTCTCCGCGCAGCGAACGCAGGAATGCCTCGACCTCGGAGCGATCCTTGGTGCGTTTCATCGGCGGTAATGCGTTGACCAGATCCCATTTGTAGCTGGCCTTGGCCATCCGGGGATCGAGGACGGCGACGACACCGCGGTCGGTGGCACTGCGAATGAGACGGCCGGCGCCCTGAGCGAGCAAGGTGGTCGCTCTCGGAAGATCGACGACGCGGAACGCCTCGGCGCGCGCTTTCTCGCGTCGTGCCTGCAGGAGGGGATCATCGGGTCGCGGGAACGGCACGCGGTCGATGGTGACGAGGCTGAGTGTCGCGCCGGGGACATCGACGCCCTGCCAGAAACCCATGGTTGCGAAGAGACAGGTCTCCGGGTTGTCGGTGAATCGTTCGATGAGTGCAGGCTTCGGATAGTCGTCCTGGGCGAGGACTTCGACGGCGAGACGGGGCCGGAGTGCCTCGACGGCGAGTTGGAGTGCCCGGTAACTGGTGAAAAGCGCCATCGTCCGTCCTCCGGCGGCGGTGATGAGGGCTTCGAGTTCGTCGTGGACGGCCTCGTCGAACTTGGCGCTGCGAGGATCGGGCATGTGGGCTGCGCAATAGAGCATGGCCTGTTGGGGGTAGTCGAACGGGCTGCCGACATCGAGCCGGACGAAGGTGCCATCGGGGAGGCCGACCTGATCGGGAAGCGCGGCCGGAAGCGTGGCACTCGTGAGGATCGTGGTGGTCTTCGACCAGAGCGTTTCATCGAGAATCTCGCCGACATCGACCGGTGCGACGCGCAGGACCGGGAAGTCCTCCGAACCTTCGACCCATGACACCTCGTCGGCCTGGACATTGCGGACCGATTCGATGTCCTCGATCAGGGACGTGGCGGCCTGCATGGCTCGCTGTTTGCGGGCGGCGACGTCACCGACGCTCTCGTCGGGAACAGCTCGCAGCGCGGTCATCGCCTTGTCGAGGCGGGCACGCGCGAGATCGAGGACACGGGCCGGTTCGCCATCGAGATGACCACGCAACCGTCGACCGCGTTCGTCCACAAGGGCATCGCGCCACAGGCCGGCGAGTTCGTCGAGGCCCTGGACGAGTTCGGGATCGGAGACGATCGCTCCCGTTGCTCTCGCCATGTTCAGAAAGCGGCCTGAGGTCAGCTCGACCCCAGCGGTGGCGGCGATGGTGTCCTCAAGTTGGTGGGCCTCGTCGATCACGACGACATCGTGCTCGGGAAGCACCGCTCCCTGAGTGGCGAGATGCATCCCGTAGAGATGGGTGTTGACCACGACCACATCGGCAGCGGCCGCAGCGCTGCGGGCCCTCTCGGTGAAGCAGTCGTCGCCCTTCGGGCATTTGGTTGCACCGGGACATTCGCGGGGCCCGACACTGACGGCGGCCCAGGCTCTGGTCGAGGGCTCGAGCGTCAGTTCGGCGCGATCGCCAGTCGTCGTCTGATCTGCCCAGCGGGCGAGAGCTGCGATCTCTTCGGTGGGAGGGCGGGGTCCGACCTCGAGGGTGAGCTGGTCGCCGTCGTGTCCGAGCTCGCGGACGCGCTGGAGGCAGATGTAGTTGGAGCGGCCCTTCAGGACGGCGAACGAGAACTCGTGATCGAGTTGTTCGGCGAGAAACGGGAGGTCCTTGCCTGCGAGTTGGTCCTGAAGCGTCTTCGTCGCGGTGGCGACAACCACTTTTCGTCCCGACAGGATCGCCGGGACGAGATAGGCGAAGGTCTTGCCGGTGCCGGTACCGGCCTCGACCACCAGGTGTTCACCTTTGACGATGGATCTGGCGACTGCTTCGGCCATGTCGATCTGGCCCTCGCGCACCTCGCCTGCGGGCAACGCTTCCGTGATCGCCTCGAGAGCCGCTGTGGTGGTGGCGGCGAGTCGGTCGGGGGCACCCATCAGGGTGGAGATGGTACCGGCGCCATCGGGTCCCGGCGGTAACGTCGGGATGTGAACGTCCCCGGCATCGACCCATCTCGCATCCCCGTGCACATCGCTGCGGTGATGGACGGCAACGGCCGTTGGGCGCAACGCCGCGGCCTCAAGCGCACCGATGGACACGCCGCCGGCGAAGAGGCCCTGATGGACGCGGTCGAGGGGGCCCTCGACATGGGCGTCAAGTGGCTCACCGTCTACGCCTTCTCCACCGAGAACTGGCGACGTCCCGCCGACGAGGTGCGGTTCCTCATGCGGTTCAACGAATCGCTGCTGACCCGTCGTCGCGACGAGTTGAACGAAAAGGGTGTGAGGATCCGGTTCATCGGTCGCCGCGACTGGAGAGTTCCGAAGCGTCTCGCCCGCCGGATCGACGAATCGGTCGAACTCACGAAGCGGAACCGCACGCTCACGCTCACCATCGCCTTCAACTATGGGGGTCGGGCGGAGATCATCGACGCCGTGAAGGCCCTGATCGACGAGGGCGTTTCGTCATCGAAGATCGACGAGAAGGCGATCGCGAAGCACCTCTACGCTCCCGACATGCCCGAACCGGATCTGGTGGTTCGCACATCGGGAGAATTTCGCACCTCGAATTTCCTCATGTGGGAATCCGCTTACAGCGAGCTCGTCTTCACCGATGTCCTCTGGCCGGATTTCCGCCGGGAGCATCTGTTCGACTCTGTACGCGAGTTCCAGGACCGCGACCGGCGTTTCGGTGGCCTGAGTCCGGAAGCCTGACGCGCCATGAGTCGCGGATCGATCTACCGCGACGAGGGCATCGTGCTGCGCACGTACAAACTGGGCGAGGCGGACCGGATCGTGGTCTTCCTCACGCAGGGCCGGGGCAAGGTACGCGCTGTCGCCAAGGGCGTTCGCAAGACGAAGTCGAAGTTCGGTTCCCGTCTGGAGCCGACGAACCATTGTGCGCTCCAGTTCTATGAGGGCCGCGAGCTCGACATCGTCACCCAAGCCGAGAGCATCGATCACTTCCGCGTGATCCGGGAGGATCTCGACCGGTTCGCACGCGCTTCGGCGATGCTCGAAACCGCCGATCAGCTTGCACAGGAGGGCGAGGTGAATCCGCGGCTGTTCCAGATGGTGCTGGGGGCACTTCGCACGCTCGAGGCCTCGGACTCGCCTCTCGTGACGCCGGCGTTCTTCTGGAAAGTGCTGGCGCTCGAGGGATATCGGCCCGAGGTCGACGAATGTGCGCTGTGCGGTGACGAGGATGCACCCCTCGTCGCGTTCGACCTCGACTCGGGTGGCCTGTTGTGCCGGACCTGTCGGCGGGGGACAGCCGTATCGCCGGAGGCTGCCGATCTGTTGCAGCAGATCCTCGGCGGCCGCCTCAGGGAGGCACTCGCCGCCGAGGCGACCCCGGCCTGCGCCGAGGTGGACCATCTCGCCACCCGGGCGGTCGAGCATCATCTCGAACGCCGCCTCCGCTCCGTCACCGTCCTCGATCACTGACGCCACCACTTCCCCAGCTGGCTCGATTCCGGTTGCTGGAGCAACCGGAATCGAGCCAGCGGGGCGGTGGGGATGGGGGCGGGGCTGGTACCGTCGCCGGACCGGGTCGCGAGGGCGGCCGCATTTTCCGAGGGGGAGTCATGGCTGACCAGAACGCACTACCGCTTGATGGATTGCGGGTGGTCGATCTCACGGTTGCCAACGGCGAGTTGTGTGCGCGTCTGCTGGGCGATCTCGGCGCCGAGGTCATCAAGGTGGAACCGCCCGAGGGTTCTCCCGCCCGTTCGATGGCTCCCGTGCGCAAGGGCGTCTCGCTCTCCTTCGCCGTCAACAACGCCGGCAAGCTGGGTATTGCCCTGGATCTCGAGTCGGAGGAGGGCTTCGCCCGCCTTCACGAACTGCTCGACCACGCCGACGTCCTGATCACCTCGTCGGCCACGATCCGCTCCGGACTGACGGTCGACATGGTCGCCGCGGCACATCCGCATCTCGTTGTCGCCGCACTCACCCCCTACGGACTGACAGGACCATGGTCGGACAGGATCGCCACCGACGCGGTGCTCTCGGCCACCGCCGGAATCACCTTCAAGGCGGGCACCCCGGACCGCGAGCCGATCCCCGCTCCCAGTCAGTTCAGCAACGATGTTGCGTGTTCTGGAGCCACATGGGCTGTCCTGTGTGCCATCTGGCAGCGTGGAGCCACCGGCGCCGGACAGTTGCTCGACGTCTCGCTCAACGAGGCCCTGGCCCAGACGGCAGACTGGTCGCTGCCGAACTACTCCGCTCGTGTCGCCGCCGGGTTCGATACGCCCGAGATGCGGATGGGTTCGGGACCCGTCTACCCGATCTTCAAATGCCGCGACGGCTACGTGCGACTCATCGTGCTCAGCCCTCCCCAGTGGAAAGAGATGCGCGCATGGCTCGGTGAGCCCGAGTACCTGCAGGACGAGGAGTACGACTCCTTCCCGGGACGCTTCGCGATCGCCGATGCAGTGCTCAATCCGTTGTACGAGGAACTCTTCGCCACCATGTCGGTCGAGGAGGTTTCCGCCGATGCCCAGAACCGCGGCATCGTGTGCACCCCGGTGTACGACGCTCCGCGTG
This sequence comes from Actinomycetota bacterium, assembly GCA_009703925.1. Taxonomy (GTDB): domain Bacteria; phylum Actinomycetota; class Acidimicrobiia; order Acidimicrobiales; family Acidimicrobilacustridaceae; genus Acidimicrobilacustris. Next base: position 11,141 of record WLFD01000036.1, read on the forward strand.
CTCTTCACAACGAACATTTCGATTCGCGCGGAACCTTCACCCGGATGGAAGTCGCTCCCGGAGTGACGGCAAGCATGCCGGCCGGGTATTTCGAGATCGACGGAGCGCGGGTCGGTCCGCGATCGGCTCCGCCCGCCATCGGCCAGCACACCGATCAGGTATTTGCTGCGCTAGGAGCGAAGCGCTCGGGCGTCGCCACGCCGGCTCCGTCACATCCTCTTGCCGGCCTGCGCGTCATGGACTTCGGACAAGGCGCTGTCGGCGTCGAGGCCGGCAAACTGTTCGCGGAATACGGCGCCGAGGTCATCAAGATCGAAACCCGATCCCATTACGACTTCATCCGGGTCGTCACCGGTACGGAGATGGGCCCGTCGTTCGCATCGTCGAGTCGCTCCAAGAAGGCTCTCGGTGTCAACGCGAAGTTCGCCGAAGGTCGCCAACTCCTTCTCGATCTGGTCAAGAAGTCCGACGTCGTCATCGAGAACACGACCACCGGCGCCATGGATGCCCTCGGTCTCGGCTGGTCGGATCTTTCGGCAGCCAATCCCCGCATTGCGATGGTGGCAAGCCAGTTGATGGGATCGCGCGGCGTGTGGGCCCACTGGCGCGGCTACGGCCCGAGCACGCAGGCTCCCGGTGGCTTGTCCTACCTCTGGAGCTATGAGGGTTCGACCGAACCGGCCGGAACGGCGTCGATCTTCCCCGACCACTTCGTCGGTCGACTTTCGGCCTGTGGTGCACTCGCCACGCTCATCGGCCGCGAGCGCGGCACGGTCGAAGGTGGCTTCGTCGAGATAGCGCAATGCGAAGCGGTGGTCGGTTCGATCGCCGACCTTCTCGCGGCGGAGTCCATCGAACCCGGATCGGTGGGCCCGATGGGTCCGCACACGGAACAGGCTGCCCCCGGATCCATGTATCGCTGTGCCGGCACCGAGGAGTGGGTGGCGATCACCTGTCGCGATGATGCCGATTGGCAGGCGCTGGCAGCACTCATGGGCCAATCCGAACTTGCCACCGACGCCCGCTGGTCGACCTTCGAAAAGCGACGTGCTGCTGCTGCGGAACTCGACGCGATCGTGGGCGCCTGGACTGCCGATCAGGATCGGTTCACCGTCGCCGAGCGTTGTCAGGCTGCGGGCATTCCGGCCGGACCGATGATCACTTCGGCCGACATGATGGTTAACGAACACTTCGTGGCCCGTGGTTTCCCGATCGTCATCGACCAGCCCGGTGTCGGACCGTTCACGCTCGATGGCCCTGCCTTCCATGCCACGGGCATGGTGGATCCGATCGAAACGCCGGCACCCTGGCTCGGCGAGCACAGCGTCGCTATCTGCCGCGACGTGTTGGGGCTCGACCAAACCGAAATCGACGCGTTGATCGCAAAGGGTGTCGTCGAGGTCACTCCGCCGGCAGGCTGATCGACAGTTCGACCCGGTGGAGGCAACTACGCTCTCCACCCATGTCCGACGAAGCTGACGCGCCCACACCCATCGAGGTGCCCAACGACACCACGCTCATGGAGAAGATCGTCAATCTCTCCAAGCGTCGTGGATTCGTGTTCCCGTCTGCCGAGATCTACGGGGGCTTCCGCTCGACCTACGACTACGGGCCCATCGGTGTGCAGTTGCTCCGCAACGTCAAGGACGCCTGGTGGCGTTCGATGGTGCAGATGCGCGACGACGTGGTCGGTCTTGATGCCGCGATTCTCTCGCCGCCCGCCATCTGGGAAGCCTCCGGCCATCTCACGAACTTCACCGATCCGCTCGTCGACTGCCGTGCGTGCAACGAACGCTTCCGCGAGGATCAGCTCGAAGACCTGACGATCTGCCCGAACTGTCAGGGCAAGGACACGTTCACCGAAGCTCGTCAGTTCAACCTCATGTTCAAGACCCATGCCGGCCCGGTCGAGTCGGAAGGGGCGATCGCCTACCTCCGTCCCGAAACCGCCCAGGGCATGTTCGTGAACTTCTCGAATGTCCTGCAGTCCAGTCGCAAGAAGCCCCCGTTCGGCATCGCCCAGATCGGAAAGTCCTTCCGCAACGAGATCACGCCCGGCAACTTCGTTTTCCGGACCCGCGAGTTCGAGCAGATGGAACTCGAGTTCTTCGTTCCGCCCGCCGAAGCCGAGCAGTGGTACGAGTACTGGTGTCAGCAGCGTTATCAGTGGTACATCGACCTCGGTATCCCCGAGGACAAGCTGCGCATGCGTCCGCACGATGCCGATGAGCTCAGTCACTATTCGTCAGGCACCTCCGACGTCGAGTTCCTCTTCCCGTGGGGTTGGGGCGAACTCGAAGGCATCGCCAACCGCGGCGACTACGACCTCACGCAGCACGCAATCAATTCGGGCGAGAAGCTCGACTACTTCGATCAGAGCAACGAAACGCGCTACACGCCACACGTCATCGAACCTGCGGCCGGAGCCACCCGGACGATGATGGCGTTCCTGCTCGCCGCATATGACGAGGAGGAGGTTCGGGGCGAGATCCGCACCGTGCTCCGCCTCCATCCGCGCCTTGCCCCCTACAAGGTGGCCGTGTTGCCGCTTTCCAAGAAGAGCGATCTTGCTCCGATGGCCCGCGAAGTCCTCGGAATGCTCCAGCCGCTCATGATGTGTGATTACGACGAGACACAGGCCATCGGCCGTCGCTATCGCCGTCAGGACGAACTGGGTACCCCGTTCTGCGTCACCATCGACTTCGACAGCCTCGAAGATCAGTCGGTCACCGTCCGCGAGCGCGATTCGATGGCGCAGGAGCGGGTGGCGATTGTCGATCTACCTGCGTATTTGTTGCCCCGGCTGATCTGACGCCGACGCTGCTACCGTCCGTTCACGGAGGGACGCGTGGGCATCCAGGATGACGACATCGTCAATGTGCGGAACGCCACCGACATCGTCGCGGTCATTTCCGAGCATGTGGCCCTCAAGCGGGTCGGCCGACGCTGGTCGGGGTTGTGCCCGTTCCACAGCGAGAAGTCCGGTTCGTTCTCGGTAAACGCCGAAGAGAAGCTGTATTACTGCTTCGGTTGCGGAGCCAAGGGTGACGTCATCACCTTCGTCCGCGAGATCGAGCATCTCGATTTCGTCGGTGCCGTCGAGAAACTCGCGTCCAAATCGGGCGTGACCCTCCGCTACACCGACGAGCACCAGAACGAGGGCCGCAAACGCCGGGCCAAGTTGCTCGACGCCGTGAGCAAGGCCGTCGATTGGTACCACCAGCGGCTCCTGTCCTCCGCCGATGCCGCCGCCGCACGCGGCTATCTCCGTTCGCGCGGCCTCACGGGTGACGACGTGCGGGCGTACAAGATCGGATGGGCTCCGGAAGGTTGGGACGAACTCTCCCGTTCACTGCGGGTTCCGGACGATGTGCTGGTCGAGGCGGGTCTTGGATTCATCAACAGCAGGGGCCGACCGACCGACGCGTTCCGGGGTCGTGTCATGTTCCCGATCTTCGATGTGACCGGCGATCCTGTCGGCTTCGGCGGTCGCGTCATGCCGGGTGCCGAGGGCGCCAAATACAAGAACTCGAGCGACAGCGCGATCTACAGCAAGTCGCGGCTGCTCTATGGCCTCAATCTTGCGAAATCCGACATCGTGCGAGCCGACGAGTCGATCGTGTGCGAGGGATACACCGATGTCATCGGTTTCGCCAAGGCGGGCATTCCCCGAGCGGTGGCTACGTGCGGCACGGCCCTCACGGAGGACCATCTCAAGTTGCTCCGCAGCTTTGCCCGGCGTGTCGTCCTTGCGTTCGATGCCGATGCCGCCGGCCAGAACGCGGCCGAGCGCGTGTACGCATGGGAGAAGCAGTACGACCTGGACATCGCCGTGGCCTCGTTCCCCGGTGGCGTCGACCCGGCCGATCTCGCACAGACCGATCCGGTAGCCCTCGCTGCGGCGATCACCGAAGCGAAACCGTTCCTCAAGTTCCGTCTGGACCGCGTGCTCGACGGTTCGGCCCTCGACACTCCCGAGCACCGTGCCCGAGCCGCCGAGGCAGCAATGGTCGTTGTGCAGGAACACCCCAGCGAACTGGTCAGAGATTCGTACTTGATGGAAGTTGCGGCCCGATGCCGACTCGATCCCGGTCAGTTGCGGGGGCGCACGTTCAAGGCGGTTGAAGTCCCGGGGGCGCGTCGTCGGACCGACAACAGCTCCTCCGATCGAGGCCAACGCGTGACCGAGGATCGGCGCCTGCGTGTGCCCAGCCGCGACAGTGCCGGGGCCGAGGCGCTGCGACTGTTCATCTCCCGTCGCGACGAGATCGACTCCTGGCTCGACGAAGCGCTCTTCCCCAACTGGGTGGAGGGGATCGCGTTCCGCTCCCTCATCAGCACCGATTCGGTGGGGTCTGCGATCGAGATGGCGGGTGATGACGATCCGGCGGCAGCCGATCTCCTCCAGCGCCTTGCGGTGGAGGAGACCGAGGCCGAAGTTCTCGATGTGGTCACCCGTCTGGTCGACGAAGCCTCGAGCTCGGCCCTCGCCGCGCTGAAGGCGGAGGCACAGGTTGCCGACGACCCGTTCGAGGTCGGCGCATCCATTGCCTGGTTGAGTCTGCGGATCATGGAACTGCGCGAACCGCATACCGTCGATCAGGCCCGTGCGGAACTGCACAGCTGGCTCGTCGGCATCGACGCCGAGGCCGAAGCCGCGGAAGATTCCGACACCGAGATTCTGGAGCAGGTGGAATGACGGAACAGCCGGTGGCGCCGATCGGATTCGGTCTCGACGAACTCGCGCTGCAGCGTGCAATCGACCGCGCGCGGGCGCGTGGGGTCGAGTCGGTCTCGAGCGACGAGGTGGTCGATGTCTTCGGCGATCTCGACCCGACGCCGGAACTCGTCGAGGCGGTGCGGGCGACCCTGCTCGCCCGCGGGATCGCCCTCGACGAGGACGATACCGATCTGATCGACGTCGACGAAATCGTGATCGTCGCTCACGATCCTTTGCTTGCCGATCTCGATGACGACGATCTTGTCGAGCGTCGGTTGCGGGCGCGGTTCCGTCCATCGACGCGCGAGACGATGAAACTGAACGCGCCAACCCCGGGTTCCTCCGATTCGACACGGATGTACCTGCGCGAGATCGGGCGCGTTGCGCTGCTCACCGGTCCCGAGGAAGTCGTTCTGGCGAAACAGATCGAGCGGGGCACGGCGGCCTCCGAGCGACTCGCCGATCTTGCGGCGAGTGGCGAACTCGATGCGCTCGACACCGACGAACGCAGGTTGCTCACCCGCTACGCCCGGAAGGGCGAAGACGCCAAAGCCGAACTCACCCAGGCAAACCTCCGGCTCGTGGTTTCGATCGCCAAGCGTTATGCAGGGAGGGGAATGCCGCTCCTCGATCTCGTCCAGGAGGGCAACTTCGGACTCATGCGGGCCGTCGAGAAATTCGACTGGACCAAGGGTTTCAAGTTCTCCACCTATGCGACATGGTGGATTCGTCAGTCGATCTCGCGGGCCATCGCCGATCAGGCACGAACGATCCGCATTCCGGTCCATATGGTCGAGGCGATCAACCGCATGCACCGGATCCAGCGGGAAATGGCGCAGCAGCTCGAACGGGAACCGACTGTCGAGGAACTCGCCGCCAAAGTCGACCTTCCAGTCGAACGGGTGCGAGAGATGCTCAGGATCTCGCAGGATCCGTTGTCACTCGATCAGCCCTACGGCGACGAGGGCGACGCGGCCTATGGCGACTTCATCGAAGATAAGGGGGCCGAGGCCCCGGCCGACGTGGCGGCCCGGACAATGCTGCACGCGGCAGTCGAGGAAGCGCTGGGTGAACTGAACGAACGCGAGCAGGCGCTCGTGCGAATGCGGTTCGGTCTCGACGACGGACAGCCGCGCACCCTCGAAGACGTGGGTCGCGAGTTCGGTGTCACCCGCGAGAGAGTGCGGCAGATCGAGACCAAGACGCTCGCCAAACTCCGTCACGAGCAGTTCAGCCAGAAGCTCCATGCCTATCTCGAAGGCGAATGAGTCGATGCTGATCCGGATCGGTCTGATTGTCGCTGGAGTGGTCGCATCCCTGTTCGGGGGGCTTGTCGCGCTGGCCCGATCCAGGCGGCCGGAGCCGACGTGGGAGCCCGGACTCGAGTTCAATCCCGATTTCGATCTGACCCCGGAGGAAATCCTTTCCGACATCCGGGGAGAGGCCCCCGGCATCTGAAATCGGTCCCTGATCGGGGGTCGGTTCGCCGCTGCTATTCTCGGCAGTTCCTTCCGGGGTAGCTCAGCTGGCAGAGCGTCTGACTGTTAATCAGAATGTCGTGGGTTCGAGCCCCACCCCCGGAGCCATCACGATTGCAGGCACGGACGGCGGCGTTCTCGGCCCCGTATCGGCGGCTCGGTTCGGACTACGTAGGCTGGCCTCGTTCGGGGCGGTAGCTCAGTTGGTTAGAGCACGGGACTCATAATCCCTCGGTCGTGGGTTCGAGCCCCACCCGCCCCACCATCTCCGCAGACTGCAGGTTCAACGGGCTTGCGTGACTGTGAGGATGACCGACGGAATGCCGGGGACGGCGAGCGGCGTCGTGCGGGGTGGTATGGCCAGAATCCGCGAGCGGATGCTGTTGGTTGTCGACCACATGATCCGGTAGGCGTCACCCGCCGAAGCATCGACGATGAAGTTCCAAGCTGCCACCGCCTGATCGACGTCCGTGGGGATCGGTATCTGTGTATCGGTCCATTCGACATCGAGCCACGTTCCACCTGCGGGCTTCTTTGCCAACCAGATGTCGACAAGCGCGGTCTGGGTGTTGTCCTTGTCGAGTTGGGCGGAGAACTGGAGGTTGTAGATCCCGGTGGTCGCCATGGTGATGTCGGAATCGGCCACGATGGTGATGCCCGTGGATGCCGGTTCGGTCTGCCGATAGAGCATTGGTGTGGGCGTGTTGTTCGCCACCGCTGTTTGTGTCTGGATGTCCCAGAACGATCCCCAGTTGCCCGGGAACGTGCCGGGGATGCCTTGTGGGCCTTGAGGTCCTTGTGGGCCTTGAGGCCCTTGCTCTCCTTGTGGACCTTGTTCACCGGCCGCGCCGACATCCCCCTGCTCTCCTTGTTCGCCCCGGGGGCCCTGGTTTCCGGGCGTACCGGCATCGCCCTGAATTCCCTGAATGCCCTGTGGTCCCTCGGGGCCCTGAGCGCCGGGGTCCCCCTTGTCGCCCTTGGTGCACACCCCGGCTTGTCCTTGGGGTCCGGTTGCGCCGGTTTGTCCTTGGGGTCCGGTTGCGCCGGTTGCGCCGGTTTGTCCTTGGGGTCCGGTTGCGCCGGTTGCGCCGGTTTGTCCTTGGGGTCCGGTTGCGCCGGTTGCGCCGGTTTGTCCTTG
>WLFD01000037.1 GCA_009703925.1 Actinomycetota bacterium
ACCTATACCGGCAACGTCTGGGTCCGTTCCTCGACAGGAAAGCAGGCCAGCGGCCGATACGACCTCTGGGCCACCGACAGCACGTGGACGAATCCCGAACTGGCGAGCGTGGAGTTCACCGCGACCAGCGAATGGCAGTTGCTCTCGGCTCGTCTGGCTGTGAGCGGATCCAATCACCGGTTCCTTCGTTCCGAGATGGTTCTCTACACGGCGGATGTCACGCTCTCCATCGACGACATGGAAGTGCAGAAGATGGGCTGGACGGCCTTCAGTGATGGCGGCAGTTCGGCGCAGACGCTCATCACCGATGGTTCGCGGGCGCAATCCGGCAACGGTTATCTCAAGATCACCAACACCAATGCTTCGAGTGCCGGTGCCTTCGTAGACACGAGCAACACCGTTCCGGTCGGAACCCAGCAGACCCTCAAGGCCTGGGTGCGTTCGACCACCGGTGTCCCCGTGAACGGAAAGATCGAGTTGCTGGCCGGCCAATGGGGCGGAGCGGACTTCACCGCCGATGCCGACTGGAAACAGGTGAGTGTCACGGTTCCTGCCGTCGGCAACGGGTCGACCGGTCTGCGGTTCCAACTGCGCAACAACACGCCCAATTCCAGTCTCGATGTCGACTCGGTGACGGTGTCGGACGAGTCTGTACCGCCGCCCGATGGCATCAACACGCCCTTGGATCACCCAGAGACCGGCTACGCCTATCTATGGGATGACGCATTCGGAATCCCGGGCGCTCATCTCTGGGCGCTGTCGGCACAGATCCAATATATGAACGGTGCCCCCGGGCTCGGAGTCGGAGCCACGCTCTACCTGGATCCGACGAAGGCCACCGGTCTACTGACCGGTACCGACTGGCTGAAGGGGGACATGGTCCTCAACATCAGTCGTGCCGATCCGTGTTTCTCGTTCGGATTCGATGGAACGGGTACGAACACGAAGATCCAGATCGATGGTGGAGTCTTCGCCACCTCGAAGTTCCAGATGAACTTCGCGCCGAAGGGCTGCACGATCGGGGAGACCAACGGGCAGGACGCGTATGTCGTGCCGGTGGGTTCGACGATCGCTCTGGATACTGCGATCGGCGACACTGCGATCCATCTCGACATCGAGATCGGCCGGGATGACAACAACCTGCCGACGTTCTACCTGGACACTGCGGTGAACAACGCGAAGATCGGCGGGTTCATCTTCAACACGATGCAGCTGACGATGGACATCTCCGTCGATCACGCCGACATCACCTATGTCGGTGACTTCTCGACACCGATGGGCAACTTCTACGGCGATTTCGATCTGTCGGTGAACGTCGACAAGTTGCACATGGCCGGGAACGTCTCCGTTACCGATTGGCAATTGGTCGGCGGAACCATGGATATTTCGGCGCTGAACTACTCGATGGCGATGGACATCCCGTTCGGTTCTGGAGTCTGTGCGAGCTATTCCTCGGGGATCAGCGGCCAGATGTCGATGGGCAGCAAGAGTTATGCGTTCACCGGAAGCATCGGGATGAACTGTGGAAACCTGAATCAACTCCACATTGCCTTCGGCTACTACCACGGCGGCATCTCGTACCAGTTCGGCATCGATTACAACAGCAAGACCAAGATGCTGGCCGGCGGACTCAACTTCAACTTCGAGCGCAGCACATCGTGGAAGTTCCTCGGGCACAAGTACAACCGTCATCCGAAGATGGCGATCGCTCTGGCGTTCTCGATGAACACCACCAACCCGAGCTCGGCCTCGTTGGCTCTCGGTGGCACCGTCTCGGTGTCAGGTGGCAGCGGAACGATCGGTTGCGCATTCGGCGGTTCGTCGGATGATCAGTGCTCGATCAGCGTGAGGATCAATTCCTTCGGCGGTCACTCGTACTCCACTACCTGGTAACGGAAAACAGGTGACTCGGTGGTTTCGGCTGCGTAGTGCAGCCGGAACCACCGGTGATCCGGATTCAGTCCGCGGGCACCCACATCGTGACGGCACGCGGCGGCAACTGGAGGGCGATATCGCGAACGGCCTTGCGATGGGCGATTCGCCATCCGTCCGGAGTCCGGGCGAATCGATCGATGTAACGAAGTGCACTTGTGGGTCTCGTGCCTTCATCGACGGCGTCATCGAGGTACTCGTGGATGGCAAGGCAATAGGTCTCGACCGAGGCGATGTCGCCGTCGATGGTGCACTCGTGATTCCCCATGAAGTGCTGGGTGTGGTTGTACAGGGTTCCCATCGCCGAATCGATCATCTCCGCCACTTCGGCGATGGGTGTCGATGGCGAAACCGGAAGCAGGTCGCTGTAGTCGACGAGTGTTCCGGGGACGAAACAGTCGACCAGTGCCGCGAAATCCCGGCGGTCGGCACTCATGAAATATCGGGTGACCACATCGCGGATCTCTTGACGATCAAGAAGTGACTGAAGGTTCGGGTCCATGTGGCAACGGTATGTCCGATCATCGGGTGATGCATCGACACCCCGCGACAGGAAGCGATGGATCCGCGTCGCCTAGAACTGTCGGGTGAGCCCGCAGAACCCGATCGACGTCGAACAGGCCATTGCGGCTGCACATGATCGAGCCGAGTCGCGGGGCGAGCCGTCGTACCGCGATCCCCGCACCGGATATCAGGTCTTCACCGTCACAACGCTGCGCAGCCGGGGGACCTGCTGCGGCAGCGGATGCCGGCACTGCCCGTGGCCGGCCGAGGAGCAACGTCGCGCCGGACGCCGGACCATCACGAATCCAGGGCTGGAGCAGGGCGAAGTCTGATTGACTGAGGCATGACCTCAGTTGCCGACACTCTCCGGGCCACCTACAACTCGGGCCTCACCCGTCCGCTGGCCTGGCGCCGAAACCAACTCGAGCAGATGATCAGGATGCTCGAGGAGAACGAGGCCGAGTTCCTCGAAGCGCTCGCCACCGATCTGGGCAAGCCGGCCGTCGAGGGTTTCATCACCGATATCGCCTTCGTGACCGGCGAGGTCAAGTCGATGATCAGGAATCTGAAGAAGTGGAATCGCCCACAGCGGGTGTCGTCGCCACTCGTCACGTTTCCGTCGCGGTCGCGGCTGATTCCCGAACCGCTCGGCGTGGTGCTGGTCATCGCTCCATGGAACTACCCGGTGCAACTTCTACTCGTCCCCGTCGCCGGTGCGATCGCCGCCGGCAATGCCGTCGTGATGAAGCCGTCGGAGGTCTCGACGGCAACATCGGCGCTTCTCGGCCGACTCGTACCCAAATACATGGACACGTCGGCGGTGGCCATCGTCGAAGGCGGTGTGCCGGAGACCACCGACCTGCTCGGGCAGCACTTCGATCACATCTTTTATACGGGCAACGGAACGGTCGGTCGGATCGTGATGGCCGCCGCCGTCAAACATCTCACCCCCGTCACGCTGGAACTTGGGGGGAAGAGCCCGGTCATCATCGACGCTTCGGCAAACTTGCGCGTCGCCGCCCGCCGCATCGCCTGGGGCAAGTGGCTGAACGCCGGCCAGACCTGCATCGCCCCCGACTATGTGATGGTGGACGAAAAGGTGAGCGACAGGTTCATCGACGAGCTCCGCGACGCGATCACGTCGTTCTTCGGGGATGATCCGCAGTCGAGCGACAGCTACGGGCGAATCGTGTCGCCGCGCCATTTCGATCGACTGAGTTCGTTGATGAGTGGCGGCACCGTCGTCATCGGTGGCGAGACCGATGCCGACTCCCGTTACATCGCTCCGACGGTTCTCGCGCAGGTCAACATGGACTCGCAGTTGATGGACGAGGAGATCTTCGGCCCGTTGCTGCCGGTCATACCGATCGCCTCGCCGGGCGAGGCGATCGCCTACGTCAATGCGCACCCGCATCCACTTGCTCTCTACGTGTTCTCCGAGGACAAGGCGGTGGTCAGGAACGTGCTCGCCGGAACGACGGCTGGTGGCGTGACGGTCAACGGCACGATCCTTCACCTCACCAATCCCAATCTGCCGTTCGGCGGGATCGGCGAGAGCGGTATGGGTGGCTATCACGGCAAATCTGGTGTGCGGTTGTTCCAACACCTCAAGCCGGTTCTGACGCGCGGAACGCGCATGGATCCATCGATCGCCTACCCGCCCTACACCGAGCGCAAGGCGAAGATCTTCCGCAAGGTGCTCTAGGTAGCCACTGTTCGAGAGGGTTTTTGTTGGTATCTTTCGAAAATGGCTAAGGGAATTAAACGCGGGATCAAGACCTCCGGACTGAAAGTTCGACATGCAGTGGCTCTTCTGGCATGTGCTGCCATCGGAGCCTCCGTCTTGGTGGCGACTCCCGCCAGAACCGACGCCGCCACGCCGACTGCCATTGTCGGCCGCGATTTCGCTGTTCGGTACTCGAACAACGTCAACGGGCAGATCGCTATTGCCGCCAACACGATGGTCCAGTGCCCCTTGTCGACACCCGATCCGGTGAACAACGCCGGATGTGCAGGGGCACGTGCCGGTACGAATGCGCGGAACAACAACTCGTTCGACATGAAGTGGGTCGATGTCGACTCGGATCCGTCGACCTTCGATTCCACAAGTGCGAACCTCGCCATTCCTGCCGGTGGGCGCGTTCTGTTCGCCGGTCTCTATTGGACCGGTATCCAGAAGAAGGGTGATCTGATCTCGGGGTCGAACGGGTACGTGGGGACTCCGCTCAATCCGCCCGATGCAAGTGCAATCGGCCGGGTGAAGCTGATGACCCCGAACGAGGTCGACTACCGGACAGTCGTTGCGTCGCAGATCGACTTGGGGCCGATCTCGGTGGGCAGTGGCTACGGATCGTTCGCCGACGTGACGGGTCTTGTTTCGGAATCCGGGCCCGGGACCTACACGGTTGCTGATGTGCAGACCGGGACGGGCGGAAACATCGGTGCCGGTTGGTCGCTGGTGGTGGCCTATGCCGATCCTTCAGAACCCCTGAGGAATCTGTCGGTGTTCGACGGGCTCAAAGTCGTGAGCAGTTCCAACTACATCGATATACCGCTCTCGGGATTCAAGACTCCCTCCACCGGCACGGTCCGAACAACGATGGGGGTAGTGGCCGCCGAAGGTGATGCCGGGGCAACCGGTGATTACCTGACGTTGAACAACCAGTTGCTCACCGATGCAGTTCATCCATCGAACAACACGGAGAATTCGACCATCGCAAACCGCGGGTCGTTGGTGACGACCAAGAATCCGAATTGGGCGAACCAGTTGGGATACGACTCGAGTCTTTTCACTGTCGATGGTGTCCTGCCCAACGGCGCGACAACGGCGATATTCCGCGCCAAGACCACCTCCGACACGTATGCCCCGCAAGCGGTCACCTTTGCGACGGAACTGTTCTCGCCGCAGGTCGATCTTCAGAAGACGGCAACGATCTCCGGAGACGCCGAGCCGGGCGCGACGATCCATTACGAGATCACTGCGACGAACAACGGCGTGGGTGTCGCAACAAATGTCGAACTGGACGATCCGATTCCGGCGGGAACGACCCTCTCTGCGGGACCGACGGTAACGAACGGACTCGGTAATGCCACATTGGTGGGGGGAACCGTCACTGCGCGTCTCGGCGCGGGAGCGAACCCCACAAGTGGTGGCACATTGGCGCCAGCGGCCTCGGCGACGGTTTCGTTCGATGTCGTGATCGACGGCGACCGACCGTTGGGCGACGTCATCGAGAATCTGGCGACGCTCGGATTCGTTTCGCCGGACCTCGGACTTCCGATCTCGACTGTTGCTGCTGCCTCCGTGACTGTGGTGTACCCCGACCCTGGAGTGACGAAGACCCTTCGATCGTCGAGCAACAACGACTACACGTTCGATCTTGTCGTCACGAACGAGGGAACGATCCCGACAGTTGGTCCGGTCACCCTTGCCGACACCCTCGGAATCAATCACGGCTCGTTCACGATCGGTGGTCCGGGGTGGACCTGTGCGTCGGGCGGCACCCAATCGCCGTGCACCCGTTCGGACACGTTGGCTCCCGGTGATTCCTATCCCGCCCTGACCGTCGTGGCGGCGTTCGCCCCGGGACTGTCGGTGGAGAACGATGCAACAGTGTCCGGAGGCGGTCAGCCGACCGACGCGGCGAGCCTTGCACTGCTCAACGACAATTCGTCGGCAACGGCGGGTCTGTCGCCGAGCGCCGAACTTTCGATCAACAAGTCGGCGGTTCTCGACATCGTGGATGTGGGTGAACTCGCGGCATTCCGGATCCAGATCCGCAACAACGGTCCCTCGGCTGCGGTCAATGCGGTCCTCACGGACTCGCTGCCGGCCGGACTCGAATTCGTCGAAGCATCGACGCCTCAGGGTTCGTGTACCGAAGCACCGGGCGGTGGTGGTGCGGAGATCGTGACCTGCGCACTCGGGTCGCTCGAAGTCGGGGACGACGTGCTTGTGATCGTCACGACGCGACCGAATGCGTCGGTCGCCGGTGAGACGCTGATCAACACGGCATCTGTCACGTCGGACATAACGGTCGTTCCCGCAACGGACACCGCCACAGTCGAAGTTCGGGCAGCAACAGATCTGGCTCTCGACAAGACGGCCTCCGTGGCGGTAGCCAACCCCGACGACACCCTGAACTACACCGTCACCGCGACCAACATCGGCAGTCAGTCGGCCGAGGAACTGGAAATTGTCGACGCAGTTCCCTCGGCGATGGGCGCATCCAGCTTGGTGGCGACGCCGAGTTCAGGTGGAACCTGCACGATCACGGACAATGTCGTTTCATGCCTCTGGCCCGGGGCGACCGCTCCGACCGGAGTTCGGTCGGTCGCGATCGATGCAACGGTGAATTCCGTCGTTTCGGCAATCGACCGCGACGCCCTCAACGAGGCCGTGGTTTCGACGCTCACCACCGACCTGAATCCCTCCAACGATTCAGCGAGCGCGTTGGTTCAGATACTCCCGCTTGCCGACCTTCAGATCACGGCGTCGGGTGGCGGAATTGTCGCCCCCGGTGGATCCGCGGTCTTCACGTTCACGGTTGTAAACAACGGGCCCTCCTCGGCCACGAGCCCGGATCTGGTCATCACGATTCCGGCAGGCCTTGAAGTGAGCGGCCTGCCGGCATTCTGTTCTGCGGCCGCCAATATCCTCAGTTGCAGTCTCGACTCGATGGATTCCGGTGCGACTTTCGCTGTCGAGATCGGTGTTTTCTCCGCCTCGGCCCCGATCGGAACCGTCCTCGAGGCGGAGGCGTCGGTCGAATCGGCTGTTGATGATCCGATCCCCGACAACAATTACGACGTCACGCCACTCACGACGACTGCGCCCCCGGTGATCGATGCCGTGGAACCGCCGTCAGGACCCGAAACCGGCGGAATCTCTGTGACCATCACGGGGGACGGACTGACCACGGAAACGACCGTGGCGCTCGGGGGGAGTCCGTGTACGCCGGTGATCTTCATGACATCGAACGAACTGATCTGCACGGCCGGGCCCCATGAGCCGGGTGTTGTCGACGTCGTTGTCACAAATGCCGATGGTCAGAGTGCGACATTGCCCTCTGCGTTCACCTACACGAAAACGCCGGATGGCGAACCGGTCTCTCCGGTGGTGAACCCGTCCTTCACCGGCTGAGTCCGAACGTCGTTCCGGCATAGACCCGGTCACGCCTGCAAGGGCGGAGCGAACCTAGGGTTCCTTCATGGCCCCAGTTGTCGAGTCTCTCCCCGCATCGCGTCGTTCGTCACGCTTTCTGACAATCGGTCTGCTGGCGGCGTTGATCGCGCTGGCAGTTTCCTCGTGCTCGTTCCCTAAGGCCGGCGTCCCCGGGCCCTCGTCATCCGGTCAGGCGCCGGCTGCGGTTCCGGTTTCGGATCAGAACAATGTCAGCCCGTGGGCTGCGCTCGACCGACTCGGCCGGTGGAACGGTTCGACGTTTGTACCTGTCGCCGCCGGTTCGATTCCCAACGGAAATCTGATCGTCATGACACATGGTTGGGCCGTGGGATGGCTCGAGACCTACGAGCAACTTCAGTCGAGCTCCACCCAGTTGGTGACCTACTGGAATGCCGGCATGGTCGACGCCGAGGGAGCCGCACTCGCCTCGGGGTTCGAGGCGCTGGCCGCGTCGCTGCAGAAGGCCGATCCGACCTCGACCGTCCTGATGTTCAGTTGGGTCGATCAATCGTCGACCGACCTCAGCGGGTTTGCCGCCTATGCCCCGGAGCGCGCCACGGAAGTCAATGGTCACCGAATGGCAACAGCGATCGATCAGGCCCTTGCCTCCGGATTCGTCGGGGCTGGCGGCCAGGTTCATCTGATCGGACACAGCTTCGGTGCGAACGTGGCGACGACAGCATCGCTGGCGTTGTCGTCGGCACCTCGGCAGCTCACGCTGTTCGATTCGCCCGAAGTCGACCTGGCCCGATTCGGTGGCGCCAAGAACGATCTTCGTTACAAGCTGCCGCGGCTGAACATCGGACGCTCTGCCGGTCAGACCTTCGTCGACAATTACATCTCCCTCGTCGGTGAACGTTTCTCGGTCTACCCCGGTCTTTCCGACGTGGTCGACGTGCGGCTCGCGCCGCCGACATCGGACAACGGCGGACAGAAACACGAGTTCGCGATCGGTTGGTATGCGACCTCGGCAGCGGCGGTGGGCTCGACGGAAGGCTACGGATGGTCACCGCTCGCCGGAGCGAACGATCAGAACGTCGGCACCTATTACGAGCAGACATCGCCGGCCGACGAGTTGGGTCTGACCCAACTGCAGGGACCGCCGGCGCCGTCGGTCGCGAACGAGATTGCGCTGGGCGCGCAGCCGCTCGTCGTCCCGGGTCAGGGTTCGAACAGCGGTGGTGTCGGGGTCTCGGGCTCGGGCACCGTGACGGCGAACGTGTCGTTCACCACGAATGAAGAATCGCTGTGGCTCGAATTCGACGCGGAACTCGACGGCCGAGTCGGTGACACGGTTCAGGTCTTCGTCGACGGCCGTCAGCGTTCCGTCGCCGGCATCGACGATGACGGGATGAACCGGGCCGGGCAGTTCGTGATCCTCTATGACATCGAGCCGGGTACCCACACGCTCTCGGTCACGGTCGGCGGCCCCACTGCAGATACCCCGGCCGACGGTTCCACGACCGCGTCGCTCCGCAACCTCCGGATCGTGTCGATGGAGAACATCACCCGGAATCTCGAACCGACCGAAACTCGGCGTTTGGCGACATGGGGCCTGGTGCTGGTCATCGTCACGTTGGTGATGATGATCGGGCTCACGATTCTGCTCGTGGTCTGGATCATCCGCCGAGTCCGGCGCCGACGTCGTGAGTTGAACGACTGAGCGTTCAGCCGTCGAGATCGTCGAGTGAACTGAGATCGGCGGGAACGTCGATGGCGTGAAGCTGCAGGATCTCGAGCGAGACGACTTCGAGTGTGCGCTCGTTGGTCGAAGCCAGGACCACGGGGGCGGCAGAACCGTCCTGATGGGCCCTCAACCAGTTGAGGGCAGTCACGCACCAGCGATCGCCGGGAACGAGCCCCGGGAACCGATAGGCGGGCATGGGGGTGCTGAGGTCGTTGCCGATGCTGCGCTGGTGCTCGAGGAATTCCGAAGTCATGACGGCGCAGATCGTGTGTCGTCCCTGATCGTCGGGCCCCGTACTGCAGCATCCGTCGCGATAGAACCCGGTGACGGGATCTGTGCCACACGGATCGAGTGTCTTGCCCAGAACGTTCTTCTCGGTCATGGGACAAGTATCGCCGCAAACGGCCACGGAACACCGATCGCGAGCGACCGGTAGTGTCGGACCCAGTTCGCAACCATGGGGGATCTGATGGCGGAGCAAGAGGCATTGTCCAAGAAGGACGAGTTCTTCGGACACGGCGTTGTGGGTGATCCCTACCCGAGCCTCATGGAGTTGGCGGGCAAGTGCCCCGTGCATCCGGGCACGATCTCCAGCAACTTCGGAATGATCGGTGCCGAGGACATCCTGTTCCCCGATGTCGATCAGGTCATCGTGCTCTCGTTCGATTCGGTAGAAGCCGGATTCAAGGATGTCGAGAATCTCTCGTCGTGCTGGTACGAACCGAGTCTCGGGGCGATGATCGGTCGCACGATCATCGAGATGGACCCGCCCGAACACGGCCGACATCGCCAGTTGATCCAGGGGGCGTTGACCAAGAAGGAGATGGAACGCTGGGAGGACGATTTCGTCCGCGGCATCGTCGACACCTCGATCGACGACTTCATCGCCTCGGGACGGGCCGAGTTGGTCGCCGATTTCGCCCTTCGCTATCCGTTGCGGGTGATCGCCGCGGCGTGTGGCCTCCCCGAAGCTGATGTCGATCTGTTCTACGGCTGGGCGGCGTTGCTCACCAACGTGAGTGTCTCCGCCGAAGAGCGTCTCGCTGCGGCGGCGGATTTCGGGGCCTACCTCCAGTCGGTCATCGACGAGCGTCGAGTCACGCCCGGATCGGATCTCGTGAGCCATCTCGTCCGCGCCGAGTTCCGCGACCAGTCGGGTCATCAGGCGCTGAACGACGACGAGATCGTGGCGTTCCTGCGTCTGCTCCTTCCCGCCGCAGCGCAGACGACCTACCGCACGCTGTGCAATCTCCTGTTCGGTCTGCTCACCCATCCCGATCAGCTCGCCGCACTCAGCGCCGATCACGGGCTCATCGCGCAGGCCATCGAAGAGGGTCTGCGGTGGGAGCCGCCGCTCATGTCGTTCGGACGCATGGCCGTCGCCGATACGGAGATCGACGGTGTCGCTATTCCGGCGGGGACTCCCGTGAACCTCATTGTGGGCGCGGCGAATCACGATCCCGGTCGGTGGGACGATGCCGACAAGTTCGACATCTTTCGACCGCCGCAGCCTCATCTGGCCTTCGGTTCCGGTGCGCATGTCTGTCTCGGTATCCATTTCGCCCGTATGGAACTGCGCGTGGCCATGGAGCAATTGTTGAACCGGCTTCCGGGCTTGCGTCTTGCCCCCGATGCGGGCGACATCTCGATCTCCGGTCTGGGTCAACGCAGCCCCGGCACTCTTCCCGTCGTGTTCGATTCCCCCAACGAAGAAAAGGGTCACCGATGACCACAGCCGATCTCCTCATCCGTGGTGGCCGAGTCGTTGACGGTACGGGCTTCGCCTCGTTCGTCGCCGACATCGAAGTTCGCGACGGTGTGATCACGCGCATTGGACATTTCGCGGGCGACGCCAAGAAGGTGATCGACGCGACCGGAATGATCGTGGCGCCAGGCTTCATCGACATTCATACGCATTACGACGCGCAGGCTCACTTCGAACCCACGATGTCGCCGTCGTCATGGCACGGCGTCACGACGGCGATGATGGGCAACTGCGGGTTCACGATTGCTCCGGCCGATTCTGATGGCGTGACCTGGCTCATCGGGATGCTGTCGCGTGTCGAGGGTATGGAAGTCGAGGCACTCACGATCGGTGTCGACTTCGCCGGTGGAACCTATGGCGATTTTCTCGACGGCCTCGAAGGTCGCGTCGGTATCAACCTCGCCGGATACGTCGGGCATTGCGCGGTCCGTCGGCTGGTACTCGGCGCCGACGCGTCGCTGCGGGCGGCAACACCCGACGAGATCCTCGAGATGGCCGGCCACGTGCGGGCCGCGATGCAGGCCGGCGCGATCGGATTCTCGACGTCACAGCTCGACATCCATGCCGATCACGAAGGAAACCCTGTCCCGTCGAACCTCGCCGAGCCCGACGAGATGATCGCCCTGTGTGCGGTGATCGGAGAGTTCGATCACGGCGTCGTGGAGTTCCTGCCCCGTTCCGGCTCGGCCGGTTTCGACGAGGCCGATCGGTCCCTGCTTCTGGCGATGAGCGAGGCCTCGGGATTCAAACCGATCAACATCAATCCGCTGACCCTTTTCCCCGGCAATCCCGAGGGGCACCGCCGCGTACTCGCGTTTGTCGAGGAAGCGGCGCTGGCCGGACATCGCATCCATCCGATGTTCATGATCAACGTCAAGGGAATCCATTTCTCACTCGACTCGACCTTCGTGCTCGACGAGATGCCGACCTTCCGCCGGACGCTCACGCTGCCGATGGCCGAACGGAAGATCGCACTGGCCGATGAGGCGAACCGGGTGGCGATGCGTGCCGAGTTCGCCGATCCGGCAGGGCGTTCGTTGCTGTTCGGCTGGGACGAAGTGCGCGTTGCGTCCGTCAACGATCCGGCTCTGGCCGATGCGGTCGGCGCCACCGTTGCGGAACTTGCGGCGGCCAAGGGTGTGGATGGCGTCGACGCACTCCTCGATCTCGCGCTCGCCGATGATCTCGAGACGGTCTACGTCTGGAAGCGTCATGCCGATCCGGCGATCTGGGATGCCACGAAGGAGATCATCCGCCATCCGATGTCGATGGCCGGATCGAGTGACGGCGGTGCCCATCTGCTCACGTTCTGTGGCGCCGATTACACGACCCGCACCATCACCGACTCGGTCCCCGAGGTGATGACGCTCGAACAGGCGATCTCGCGTCTGACGCTGCAACCCGCCCGTCTCCACGGTCTCTGGGACCGCGGCGTTCTCGAACCGGGCAAGGCCGCCGACATCGTCGTGTTCGATCACGATGAACTCGGCGTCGATGCAATTTCGTTGCAACGCGACTTTCCTGCCGATGCACCGCGGTTGGTGTTCGGTGCCCGCGGTTACAAAGCGGTGATCGTGAACGGCGAACCGTTGTTCATCGACGGCGTGCACACCGGTGCACTGCCGGGACGGATCCTTCGCCCTACTGACGCCTGAAGTTCGTCGTCTGGATGAAGATGCCTTCGGCGCGTGCGGTGACTTCACCGCCGAAGGAGATCGTGCCGACGGTGAACACCTTGCGGCCTTCCGTGCGATCGACCCATGCTTCGAGCACCAGATCGGTCTCGATGGGGGTCGGCCGCTCGTATCGGATCGAAAGTGTCCCGGTGAATCCACCGAGACCGTGGCAGACGTTGGTTGCACCGAGCAGTTCGTCGAACACGAGGGCGATGATCCCGCCGTGCACCATTCCCGGGGGACCGTTGTACTGCGCTCCGAGGTTGGCGGTCGCATGCATGCGCTCGCCATCGAAGGTGAAATCCACGGGGGGTGCGATCGGGTTGAGGGGCCCGACGACTGGACTGAACGGGAAGAACCGCTTCGGGTCTTTGGCGTGATCGGTTCCGCTCGGTCCGTCGGGGCCTATCCGGCCCTGCATCGGCATGCCGTCGACCCTGTGCTCGGCGAGAAGCGCTGCTGCCTCGGCGACCAGGGCCGCAGCCCTGTCGAGGGTTTCGGCGGGTGCATCGGCGCGTCGCAGCGACGTGATGAGCGATCGGGCGGAGTCGGCGACCTTCTCGGCGGCGGCTTCTTCGGCGACAGCCCAGCCGGCGGTGACCCAACCTGGTTCGGGAGCGCTCACGCGTTGTAGCCGTAGCCCTCGGTCTGCAGGCGGGAACCGGGAAGGCCGGGCTCGAGGCGGCCGGCCAGCCAACCGCCGTCGACGACGAGTTCCGTGCCCGTGATGTAACTGGCGTCGGGGCTGGCCAGGAATGCAACCGCACGCGCGATCTCGTCGGGGTAACCGATGCGGCCGATCGCCTGCTGCTGGTACGGCATCGTTTCGAGAATCGGATCGTTGATCGGATTGCCCATGATGGTGTTGACGCCACCGGGGTGCACCGAGTTCACACGGATGCCGAACTGGCCCCATTCCATCGCTGCGGTCTTTGTCATTCCGCGGATGGCGAACTTCGAGGCGGTGTACGAGACAAGGCCGTTTTTCGATGCGATGCCGTCGATCGACGAGATGTTCACGATGGCGCCTGCGCCGGATTCCTTGAGAAGCGGGAGCGCCGCCTTCATGCCGAGGAAGCAGCCGACCTGATTGACGTTGATCACGCTCATGTAATCGGCGAGCGACGTGTCCTCGATCGCGGCGGGGCGGATGATGGCGGCGTTGTTCACCAGCGCGTCGAGGCGTCCGCCGTGAGCGCGGGCGACGTCCATGGCGCCGGCCCAGTCGGCTTCGCTGCTGACATCGAGATGGACGTAGCGGGCCGCGGCGCCGATATCGGCGGCAACAGCCTCGCCTTCGGCGTCGAGCACGTCGGCGAGTACGACCGACGCGCCCTCGGAGGCGAAGAGCCGAGCTTCGGCCTCACCCTGTCCGCGCGCTGCGCCCGTGACCAGAACGACCTTGCCGTCGAAACGACCCATGATTTCCCCCGATGTCGATGTGACTACCCATCCGGAGACCCGGACCGACCGAGTGTACGGCAAGGCCGGAGCGGCATAGCCGCTGTCTTCCCTCCTGTAGCTTTTTGCCAAGTTCCATTTCGGAACCAACTTGTTGGAGGACTCAATGGCCGCAGATCTCATCCTGACCGCCCGTTCGATCATCACCATGGAACCCGATGCGCCGCGGGCGACTGCCGTGGCGATCAATGGTGCCGATGGGACGATCGCCGCCGTCGGGGATCTCGATGCCTGCAGGAAGGCCCTTCCGTCGGCGCCGGTCCAGGACCTTGGCGACATCGTCCTTATGCCGGGATTCATCGAATCGCATTCGCATCCGGTGCTCTCGGGAATGATGACGCAGAAGCCGGCCCACTGGATCGCTCCCTACGTCGGATTCCCGACCTGGGCGGACGTGGTCACCGAGTTCAAGCGCGTCGACAAGGAAACCCCGGCCGGCGAGGCGCTGATTTTCAACGGACTCGACCGTCTCCTGCACGGTTGCGAAGCACCGACGGCTGCGGTTCTCGACGCAATCTTCGGTGAGCGGGAAGCCATCGTGGCCGACAACTCCGGACATGCGGCGTACTGCACCACGTCGGCGTTGAAGAGCCTCGGTTGGATCGAGAACCCACCTGCCGATCCGGTCGGCGGGTCCTATGGTCGCAATCCCGACGGATCGATCAACGGGCAGGCGTTCGAACTGTCGGCGGTGATGTCGATGGCATCGCCGTTCATGGCACGCGTTGTGAAGAATCCGCTTGCGTCGGCAGCCGAGTGGTACGCGCTGATGGCACGCAACGGAATCACCTCTACCTCGGAGATGACCTACGACGATTCGCAGAAGGCGGCGTTCGTCGGTCTGGCCCTGCAGCCGAGTTGTCCGCTGCGCATTTCGCTCTATCACATGTCCACCGACGACAAATGTGGCGACAAGTTCGAATCACCGATCCCGCTGGCCATGTTGCAGAAGAAGGGCATCAAGCTGTGGGCCGACGGTTCGCCGTGGGTTGGAAATGTTGCGCTGACGTTCCCCTATCTCGACACTGCCGCGACGCGTCTTGCCGGCATCAAGCCGGGCGTACCCGGCATCGAGGAGATGAATTACACCCGCGCTCAACTCGACGAGATCATCGATCAGTACGCACCGACCGGCCTGCAGTTCTCCTTTCACTGCAACGGTGATGCCGCACTCGACGTTGTCCTGGATGCCTACGAAGCCGCATTGAAGAAGTTCGACCTTCTCGGCACCGATCACCGGTGGCGCCTCGAACATCTCGGGGCGACCCGCCCCGATCAGTTCGTGCGGGCCGCGTCCCTCGGTGTCTATGCATCGATGGGCCCGTTCCAGTTCCAGTACTGGGGCGATCTTCTCGACGGCGAGATGTTCGATCACGAGCACGGTTCGCAGTGGTGCCGGGTCAAGGACGCAACCGATGCCGGCCTCCGGCCCTCGTATCACAACGATGGTGCGGTAACTCCGCCGAGTCCGGTCATGAACATCAAGACCGTGACCACCCGATCGACCAACTCGGGAACGGTCCGGGGCGAGGATCAGAAGGTCTCGCTCGACGAGGCGCTTCGGGCGCAGACCATCGACGCGGCCTTCATCCTTGGTCGCGAAGACGAGATCGGCTCGATCAAGGTCGGCAAGCTCGCCGACCTCGTCGAACTGTCAGCCGATCCCTACACACTCGATCCGATGAAGCTCGCAACCGATCTCGGGATCAACGGAACATGGCTGAGCGGTTCGCGTATCGATCTCGACGCGTTCCTTGTCGGAGCGGGTGCCGAACCGGCCGATGATCACAAACACCTGACCGTGCCCCGCAAGAGCTGCTGCTGAGACACGCCGCGGGCGGGGGCTCGGGCCGCGTCAGCGAAAAAAGACCGCAAGCGCGATCGAGCAGATGATCCCGTAGATGCCGATGCACCATCGCAGGATGGCCGGATCGACGCGCCGGGAGAGATGTGATCCGACCCATCCACCAAGGAGACTCAGCGGAGCCATGATCAGCACGATCCACCATCGGACCGGGCCGAACAGGGCGAAGATCACCACGGCGACGATGTTGATCGAGAACTGCAGCACGGTCTTGAGGGCGTTGATTCTTCGCAGGGTGTCGGTGAGAGTGAGGCCGAGAACGGCGAGCAGGATCACCCCGAGAACTCCGCCGAAGTAGCCGCCATAGATTGCGGCGAAGAAGACGCCGATCATCGTCGCCCGATCGCGTTCGACGACGAGCGGCTCCCCAGTTTCCGGATGAAGGCGACGGAGCCGACGCTGGATCACGGGCTGCACGAGCATGAGGACTGCAGCGGCGAACACCAGGATCGGAACGAGGTCGCGGAAGATCTGTTCGGGAGTTGTGAGGATGAGAACTGCGCCGATCAACGCCCCCGCGAAAGCGACCGGCAGCAGCATGCGCACCTGACGCGATTGACTCTCGAGATCCTGGCGATGGCCGAGTATCCCCCCGACGTAACCGGGCACGAGAGCGACGGTGTTGGTGACGTTCGCGCTGATCGGTGGAAGCCCGGCTGCGATCAGCGCCGGGAACGTGAGGAGCGAACCTCCGCCGGCGACCGCATTGATCCCACCGGCCACGAACGCGACGAACCCGAGAAAAGCGCCGTCTCCGAGTCCGAGTCCATCCACCGGATGCATAGTACGGCGGCCGCAGGACTGCGGTTGCCGTGGTTCAATGTCTGCGGCGGGGGATGCATCGAGATCCACTCGGCCCAACCGGAGGAACCATGGCCATCGTCGAGACCGAGATCGTCGGAGAGGGAATCGCTCTGGTGACCCTCAACGACCCCGATCGGTACAACGCCCTCACCCCTGCACTGATCGATGCTCTGGGCGACGCGTTCGCGACCATTCGCAAGGATCGCTCCGTCCGGGCCGTGGTTCTCACCGGTGCCGGCCGGGGATTCTGTGCCGGAGCCGACATGAGTGGAACCGGTGGTGTTCCCGAGCGGGCTCGAGGGCGGGGCCCGGTCGGATTCGTGAACGAGATGCAAGAACACCTCATGGAAGTCGTCCTCGCCATCCACGAGACTCCGCAACCAGTTGTCGCTGCACTCCACGGCGCCGTGGTAGGTGGGGGATTGGCTCTGGCCCTGACCTGCGATCTTCGTGTGGCGGCGCGGGAAGCGTTCTTCGCATCACACTTCATCCGGGTTGGGCTGTCGTCGTGTGATCTCGGCACCAGTTACTGGTTGCCGCGCATCTGTGGGCCGACGATCGCGGCGGAACTGATGCTGACGGGGCGTCGCTTCGACGCTGACGAAGCACGTACGTACGGGCTGCTCAATCGGGTCGTCGACGGTGACGACGTTCTGTCCGAGGCAGTCGCGTTGGCGGCAATGATCGCCGAGAACTCGGAGTACGGCGTGCGGATGACGAAGGTCGGGATGTGGGCGAACCTCGATGCGTCGAGCCTGCGGGCCGCCATGGAACTCGAGAACCGAACGCAGGTCCTCGGAACATTCACCGGGAACATGTCCGAAGCCGGCGAAGCCTTCCGCGAAAAACGCAATCCCGACTGGAAGCCGATGTGAATCATGCCCACTGAACGACTCAACGGAATCGACATTCATTGGGAGCGGATGGGCGATGGTCCCCGCCTCCTGATGTTCAACGGTTCGACATCCACGATCGAACGGATGCGCCCGATCATGGGTCTCTTCGCGACCCGATTCGATGTCGTCCTTCATGACCAACGCGGACTCGGTCTCACCGAGATTCCCGATGGTCCGTTCACGATGGCCGATTACGCGGCCGATGCCATCGCGCTCCTCGATCATCTGGGTTGGGAAACGTGTCGTGTCGTCGGGATCAGTTTCGGTGGCATGGTTGCCCAGGAGTTCGCCGTCACCGTGCCTGATCGGGTCGAACGTCTGGCCCTTCTCTGCACGTCGTCCGGAGGCGCGGGGGGATCGTCGTATCCGCTGCATGAACTGCGCATCATGGAACCCGCAGAGGTCGCCGATGTGGCGATGCGCATCATGGACACCCGCTTCACCCCGGAATGGCTCGAATCCCATCCGGCCGACCGGATGTTCGTCGACGGAATCTCGGCGGCC
>WLFD01000038.1 GCA_009703925.1 Actinomycetota bacterium
GGTCCGGTGGAGGCGAACTCCGGGAGCCACGTGGCCACCGGATCGTCGAGCCCGACGAGTCCGGAGTCGACGAGCGACATGAGCGTGGCCGCCGTCAACCATTTCGTCGACGATGCGACGGACAGCACCGAGGATCCGCTCACCGAACCGATCTGTCGTTCGTGAACGATCTGACCGCCACGGACCACCCGAACGAAACCGCCGGAGAGACCGGCGCTGGCGATCCTCGAGGCCATTGCCGCGTCGGTGGCGGCGAAGGCTTGGGGGCCGAGCGAAATCGTGGTCGGCGGTTCCGGCGACGCAGTCGTTGCCGTGGTTTCGGTCGGGGCCACAACGGTCACCGGATCTTCTGCCCCGTCGGAAGACAGAGTCGAATCGGCCGAACAGGCCACTGCCGCAAACGCGATGATCGCCAGCCCGAATCGAGCCACAAGATGTCGACCGCGAGCCATACCGCTTCCCATGTCCTCAACGATTCCACACATTTGGACCCGTGTTCCGTTGCTGCTAGGAATGCGCCGATGTCCGCCGAATCAATCCATTCCTTGAGCGCCCGCAATCTCACGCGGCTCCGACTCGAATTCCTCGGGCGGAGCCCATCCGAGGAAGCGATCGACGACGAGAAGCAGCTCGAACAGAGTCGGGGCGAGATCGAATTCCTCGAATCGTCGGGGAGCTTCGTCCAGCTCGTCTCATCGTGGATCGCATCCGCCGAATTCAGCTACCAGTGGACGCGGAATCCGATGTTCGCCCCGGTACAGGGACTGGATGATCTGGCGAAGATCGACGGATCCGCTCGACCGCTGATCCACATCCATATTCCGAAGACGGCCGGAACAACACTCAACAGGGCCCTCTCGGGTCATCTCCCGCCGTTGGGTTCGTTCTCGCAGCGATCACTTGCCGAGTTGCTTGCGCTTCCCCTTGCCCGGCTCATGTCGTTCCGATTCATCGCCGGACATTACGGCTTCACGGCTGTCGATCTGCTCGCGTTCCGCAATCCGATCGTGTTCAGCATGGCCCGCGACCCGCTCGAGCTCTATCCGTCCAAATGGCGGTACTTTCGTCGGGAGAAGGTCATAAGCAGTTCGCTCAGCCTCGAGGAATGGCTCACCACGACACCCGGGCTCCGAAACTCACAGGTCAAGGCCCTCGTCACGAACCTCCGCGAGACGGGGCCGACCCATTTCGACCCCCATGGCTGGATCATCAATTCCGCCAACACGGATGAAGATCTGGAACGCCTCCTCCCTCCGGCGATCGAACGCCTCGACTACCTCGCTCCGAGCGAGAACGTCGACGACCTCTACCGGCTCCTGCACGCGAAGGCCGGCCTGCCCGGCGAACCGCTGGAATCCGTGCCGAGACTGAACACCACCGAGCGCGTCGAGATCTCCACCGAAGCCGCCGAGACCATTCTCGAGATGAGTCAGGTCGACATCGAGTTCTACCGGCAGGCCCGCTTGCGCTGGGCCACCGATTCGATTCAGCCCTGAAGATCGGCGAGGTGCGCGACCTCGTTGAAGGTGTGAAGCACTCCCCCGCGCGGCGTCGTGCCGATGCGCGTGATCGACGCAGGTGCGACCCACAATCGCCATGACGTCATCTGGTCCACACCAAGACCCCAGCACACCGCCGCCTTGATGGGCGACACGTGGGTGACGACCACCGTGGTCCGGTCCGAGGCCGAGCCGTCCGAGGCCAGTTCGTCGAGCGCTCCGCTGACGCGGTCACCGAGTTCGCTCAGGGTCTCGCCGTTCGGAGGACGGAAATCCGGATCAGTCCGCCAGTCGGACCAGGTCTGCGAAGCGATTTCACCCAGCGGCTTCCCGTCGTAATCGCCGTAATCGAGTTCGATCCAGCGATCGTCGATGATCGGTTCGATTCCGAAGGCCTTGGCCGTCTCGCGGGTGCGGAGCAACGGACTCGAGATCAACCTGTCGACCGGGCCGATCGCCGCGGCAAGCGCTTCGGCCTGCGCCCGACCGAGTTCATCGAGCGGCGGGTCGATCCGCCCGAGAAGAAGCCCTGACGCGTTGTGGGCGGTTCGCCCATGTCTGACGATGAACAACATCGGGATCGATCCGCCTAACAGGTAGGGGGTTGCTCAACGACGCGGTTGAGATGACCCGTATGGATGAAACGGTCCCGTGTGCGTTTGTCCGAGAAATCGAACGTGCGCCATGCCCATACGAGACACACGGCGCCGACCAGTTCAAGGAGAACGCTCACGCCGAACGAGTGACCGAACTCGGGCAGTCCTTCGTTGCCGAAGTCGGTACCGAAGAACGGCCACCAGAAGTTTCCGGTTCTCGCCCAGATGCCGTCGAGGGCGATGTGCATCATCATGCCGATCGGGATGCCGATCCAACGCCTGCGAACCAGGCGACGCTTCTGCGTCGCCAGCATGAGGACGGTGAGAACCGCCACCGGCGCAAGCAGCGTGTGCAACAACCGGGGGCCACCGAAGACGACATCTCCGATCGGCAGAATCGATCCGAGCATCACCAACCGGTAGTCGAGAGCGGGCGATCGGAAGACCCACCACACGAAGACAAAACTGACGCCGGCGAACCAGAGGATCATCGAACGAGAATTCGACCGCAGTCGGGACAGTGCACAAGTTCGTCGGCCGGACGGCGGCGGAGCTCATCAACCTCGGCAGCGGCGAGGGACAGGAAGCAACCCTGACAGGTCGCGCCGACGAGACGGGCGATCGCGATGCCCCCGTACTGCGGACGCAGTTCCTCGTACGACTTCAGCATCTCGGGCGACACCGCCGCCGCGAGTTGGATGCGAGACTCGGCCACCGCAGCCAATTCGGAATCCACGGCCGCTTGGGCAGCGACCAGCGCCGCCTTGGTCCGCTCGCGGTCTCCGCGAACGGTGTCGAGGTCGGCCACCGACCCGGCGAGGGCTGCGTCGAGTGGTTCGATCTTCTCCATCAATTCGAGGACCTCGTCCTCGAGGGCGGCCTGACGCCGTTTGAGCGATTCGAGATCGGCCTGGAGCGCCTGAGCCTCCTTGGGAGATGTCAGCCCTTCCTCGTACAACTGGTGGAGGACGACGGCGACCTTCTGTTCGATGCCGGCGATCTCGTCCTCGAGACGCTTCTGCTCGCGTCCCAACGAGTCGCGCTCGGCCCGGGGTTCGACGACCGAAGCGACGATCTCGGCCTCCCGAACATCGATGGCCTTCAGCTCGGCATACTCGGCGAGAGTCTCGCGACGATGCCTCAACTGATCGGTCGTGGTGTCGCTGGTCTGAAGATCCAATACCCGGTCGAGATCGGTCATGGACCAAGCATCACCCAAAAAAGAACCGGACGCGGCATCGACTCATCGGACAGTGGTTGTCGTGGGACGAGTTGTCGTGGTTGTCGTGGTCGGAAGAACACGTGTCGTGGTACTGCGGGGAACCCAAGTAGTGGTGGAGCGGGGGACGGTCGTCGTGGTCGAGCGGCCGGGCCGGGCCGTTGTGGTCGGTGTGGCGTTCGGATCCGGGACCGTCCCGCCGTTAAGGATTCCAAAGGGGTCGCTGGCTCCGGCCGCCGGCTGACCAGGGCGCAGGACTGGAGCACACGTCGGGAAATCGGCAACCGGTTTCTGTCCGGCCTCGAGCCATGCCTTGTTGAAGTTCCCCCAGATCGTCGCCGGCCACAACCCGCCGAACTGTTCCTGTCCGGCGAGATTACCCATCGACTTTGTCCCCTCCGAGGGGATTCCCATCCAAACGGCAGTTGTCAGATACGGCGTGTACCCGACAAACCACGTATTGGAGTTTCCCTCGGTGGTTCCGGTCTTGCCCGCCGCCGGTTGCGCACCGAGCCGGGCATTCGTGCCCGTACCCGCCTGAACGTTGTTCTCGAGGATCTCGGTGGCGAGACAGGCCGAACGGGCACTCACCGCACGCGTCGGGTTCGGCGAATGATCGACGATCACCGTTCCCGTCCGATCCTCGACACGATCGATGAAATAGGCGGTCTCGTGAATGCCGCCGTTGGGAATTGCCGAATAGGCCGATGCCATCTCGAGGGGAGTCACATCGAACACACCGAGGGGGGTCGCCTTGCTGCCGGCATTGAACTGACTGGTCACGCCGAGTCGGTTGGCGGTGTTGATGACATTGTCGATACCGACCGTCTGGCCGAGACGGACGAATGCCCCGTTCGATGATGCGGCAGTGACCGACATGAGCGTGCCGCCGCCGCCGGTGATCACATACGGATCGGGAGTGCCCCCCTTGTTCGGCCACGAACCTCCGCCGCCAACGAGATCGTCGGGCTGGATTCCCTGTTCGAGCGCAGTCAGAAGCACGAAGGTCTTGAATGTCGAACCTGTCTGGCGGCCCGGCTCGTGCGTTGCGATGTCGTATTTGAAATCGGCGAATCCCGGGCCGCCGACGAGGGCGCGGACCGCTCCGGTCGACGATTCCACAGACACCATCGCGGTGGTGATTCCCTGCGCATCTGCCGCTTCCTTCACCGCATCCGGAAACGTGGTGTCGTGGGCGATCTGGGCGGCGAACTGCGCGACAGGATCCAACGTCGTGTGGATCTGGAGTCCGCCACCGAAGACCGATCGATACCGCTCCTCGTAGGTCGCGCCGAACGATGGATCGGCGAGGAGCAGTTCCTTCACCTGTTCGACGAAATACGTGTCGGGCGGGGGTTGGGTGACGGTTCCGCATTCGACAGGCCGGGGACCACTCGTTCCGGTACAACGTCCCGAGGGGAGCGGAACGAGATCGGCCTCATCGGCCTGTGCCCTTGTGATGACATCGTTTGCCACCATGCGGTCGAGCGCTGCGCTGCGTCGCTCCAACGCTGTCGCCGGATGGATCACCGGATCGTAGGCAACCGGATTCGCGATCAATGCAGCGAGAAGGGCCCCCTCGGCCCACGAAAGATTCTGGACGTTCTTGCCCCAATACGTTTCCGCCGCGGCCTGAACGCCATACGCACCCGAACCGAAGTAGATCGTGTTGAGATACAACTCGAGGATCTCGTCCTTGTTCAGCTGTCCCTCGAGACGGATGGCGAGAGCGGCTTCCTTGGTCTTGCGGTTGAGTACACGTTCGTCACTCAGCAGAGCCTTCTTGACGAGCTGTTGCGTAATTGTCGAGCCACCCTGATCCACGCCACCGGCCTGGACGTTCTTCAGCGTCGCCCGGATGAGCGAACGGATGTTGATACCACCGTGGTTGTAGAACTCGGCATCCTCGACCGACAGGACCGCGAGTCTCACGGTGTCGGGGACGGCTTCGAGATCGACCGGGTCGCGGTTCTCGACACCGTGGAGGGTTGCGAGAAGAGAACCGTCGGCGGCAAACACCTGCGAACGGACTGCGTAATCCTGGAAAGACATGATGTCGATGGCTCCGTCGCCGCCTTCGGCCGACGAGCCGATCATTGCGATCGCCGGAACAGCAATGACCGTGGCCATGGCCACCGTGGCTGCACCCGCCAGGATGGCGGACCCGAACTGCATCAGCTTGTTCACAGAATCTGAAGAGTATCGGCCCGAATCGGGTTGTTAACGCCGGGGCCAGTCCACCGGACGCTTCTCGATGAAAGCTCGCATGCCTTCCACCATTTCCGGGGATGTCATCGCGCGGTGGAAAAGCGCGACGTCGGCAGCGGGTAGACGCCGGTTCAGATCCTTCTTCACCGCGGCCCTCGCCTCAGGCCCTGTAGCGGAAATCTGCTCCAGAACCCACTCGGCGTGCGAGTCGAGTTCGTCGTGCGGTACGACCTTTCCGACCAGTCCCATCGCCAACGCTTCGGCGGCGCCGACCTCGGCCGCCGTGAAGAACAAATACCGTGCCTGGGCTATCCCCACGGCCTCGGCAAGACGGGCCGACATGAACGGATCGGGAATGCCTCGGAGAAGTTCCGGAATGCGGAAGCGGGCATCCTCGGACGCAATGACCACGTCGCAATGCAGCGCGATGTCGATGCCGCCCGCCTGGCAGACACCGTTGATCTTCGCCACCCAGATCTTCCGACAGCGTTCGATGTGTCGGAAGGGAAAGTTGTCGGTCGCATCCCATTCGTTCGCGAGTCCCTCGGGATCTTCGGAACGACCCGCCATGTCGCCACCGGCCGCGAACCACTTGTCGGTTCCCGTCAGACAGACCGCATCAAGTTCCGTCTGCGTGTCGGCCCAGATCGCGGCACGCTTGAGCGCCCGATACATGTCCTGGGTGAACGAGTTGCGACGCTCGACACGATCGATGCGAAGGTGCAGCACGCGCCCGCGGATTTCGGTGACGATGAATTGTGTCCCGAAGTCCGGGGCGATGATTTCCGGCATTTCCTTCACAGGCCGTAAAGGGTTGCAGCGTTCCCGGAAAGAACCTTCTTCGTCACGTCGTCACCGAGACCCTCGAAGATCCGCGTTGCGTACTCGCGCGGCCGCTGCGCCGCGGTGCGCGGTCCCGGATGCATACACGTGGGATGCGGGTAGTCGGTCTCGAACAGGATGTTGTCCGGGTACTTCGAGATCGCATCGATGGCGACCTGCTCCTCGAACCAGAAGCAACCGTAGATCTGACGCTTGAAATACTCGCTCGGCAACAGGTCGTATTCGGGATGCTCGTCGCTGATCCCGCCGTTCTTCCACTGCCAGTCGAACGTCTCGAGGGCGCCGGGGATCCAGCCCACTCCCGATTCGACGGATACGAACTTGAGATCGGGGAATCGGTGGCAGACCCCACCGAAGATGAGATCGGCAACGCTGCGCATGTTGTCGAGGAAGATCAGCGACGAGATCTTGGCGAAGTTCGTCATCCATCCCATCTCGGCGGTATCGGCGAACAACGTTCCCATCGATCCGCCACCGACATGGAAGTTCACCGGGACTCCGGCTTCCTGCACGAGGGACCACACCGGATCCCAGTGCTTGTGGGCGAGCGGCGGCTGGCCGTAGTCCTGAGGCTGGTTGCAGAAGTTCACGGCCTTGTGGCCATTGGCGAGACAGCGCTCGATCTCGGCCATCGCGAGGTCGCGGTCCCAGAACGGAATCGCCGTGATCGCGATGAGACGCTCGGGATCGGCACTGCACCAGTCGGTCAGGAAATCGTTGTAGGCCCGGACACAGTTGGCGACGAGTTCGCGATCGCCGAGACGGAGGAAGTACCCGTTGCCGAAACCACCGACATTCGGATAGAGGATCTGGGCGTCGATGCCCTCCTGATCGAGAAATGCGAGTCGCGCTTTCGCGTCGTACATGGCCGGAGCGATGTCGTCGAAGGTCTTGGGTGTCGACGCCGGCATGACCCCGTCGTGACCGGCCATCGAGTAATAACCCGGCGCACCGAGACGCTCACCGGCGCACATCCAGACATCGACGCCATCTATGCGTTCGATGTGGGGCACCGAATCATGGAGGCTCTTCGGGAACGAACGCGTCCACGTGTCGGGCGGCTCCGTCAGATGGGTATCGACGTCGATGACTCGGTAGCGGTCGAAAAGATCGGTCATGGTTCTCTCCTGTGTGCGGTCAAAGGCCCTGAGGCCAGTTTCCAATGACGCCGGCCTCTTCGAGACCTGCAAGTTCCTCGTCCGTGTGGCCCAGCCACCCACCGAGAATCTCGGCGTTGTGCTCGCCGAGGACAGGGGCGGGCCGCCGGATCCATCCTGCGACACTTGCATATCGGAACGGAAGTCCCGGGATCGGGTGCGTACCGACTACGGAATGTTCGACAGCTTCCGTGTAGCCCCGGGCCGCGATCTGCGGATGTTCGAAGACTCGTCGGGAATCTCGCGCGGGCGCTGCCGGCACTCCCCTGCCGACCAGAAGCTCGACGGTTTCCCCCAGCGACTTCTCCGCCAACCAATCCGCAATGAGTCCGTCGAGTCGATCATGGTGCTTCCGTCGACCGGACAATGTCGCGAGTTCGGGATCCGATGCCAGTTCCTCGTGGCCGATCACTTCGGCCAGAGTGCGCCACTGCAGGTCGGTGGCGCAGGAGATTGCGATCCACTGTTCTGTCCCGGCACAGGCGTACAGGTTCTGCGGGGCGGCGTAGGGACTGCGGTTTCCCTCGCGCTCGACAAGCAGTCGATGAGCGCTCCACTCGAGCACCGGTTCCGCGGCAACAGCGAGAGCAGCCTCGAACATCGGCGCTTCGACGAGACAACCTTCGCCTGTTCGATCGCGGCGCTCCAGAGCGACAAGGGCAGCGAAGGCGGCATGGAGGCCACCATTCGGATCGCAGGGCCCGCGCTGGATGCGGGGCTGATCCTCGGGATGCCCGGTCATCCATGCGAGACCGGTGATCTGCTCCATCGTCTGGGCGAAACCCGGCCGGTCGCGCCACGGCCCGGTAAGACCGAATGCGGGCATGCGAACCATGATCGCCTTCGGGTTCACGGCGTGGATCACATCCCAGTCCATGTTGAACGCTTCGACGACGCGCGGCGTGAAGTTCTCGATGACGATGTCGGCGCGGGCCGCGATCTCGAGAGCAAGAGCCCGGCCTTCGGGTCGATCGAGATCGAGGGTGACGTCGTACTTGTTCGTGTTCGCCTGCAGGAAGAACGCGCTGTACTCCCACCATTGCGGCTTCGCGTAGAACATGCCCCCAGCGGTGCGCATGCCGTCGATGCGACGCGTCGACTCGACATGGACGACCTCCGCTCCGAGGGCCGCAAGGATCGCAGCCGATGACGGCCCCGCCCACCAGGCGGTCAGATCCAGAACCGTGATGCCGGCCAGCGGGAGCAGCGGCGTCTCCGTCGACGGAGTCGGCCGTTCGCTTCGACGCGGGATCTCGTCACCGTTGTTCGCTCCGGCCGTAGGAGCCGGAAGTGGTGCGGGTGCCGGTTCACCGTCGAGGGTGAATGGTCGCCTCGGCATCTTGAACTCGCCGAGGGGATCGTCGATGAAAACACCCCGCTCGACCGGATGGTCGAGTTCGAGGATCATCCGGCCGTCCGCAACAGGGGCAACCGGGATGCGCAACAGGGCAGCCCGCTCGACGATGTCCGCGGTCGTGTGTCGGGTCGTCCACTCGCGGACCAATGCATTCCACTCGTCAGCCCGTGCGTTGCGAGCGCCGAGCATCGCGAAGGCGCCGTCTTCGAGAAGATCGGGTCGCTCGATCAGGATGCAGAACGATTCCCATTGATCGCGGGTGTTCGTGTTGAATCCCACCCATCCGTCGAGGGTGGGTTCGATCGAGGGGATCTCGACCGTTCGGGGCGGTACCGCCGGATCGGGCTCCGGACGGTCGCCGAGCGAGTTGAACAGATCGGAGAAGTTGGTGGCCGTGATGTTGGCCACCTCGAACAACGACAGATCGATGAACTCACCGAATCCGGTGGCACGAGATCGGCGGACTGCAGCCAGTCCGGCGACGCCGCAATACGCGCCACCCACCCATTCGACGATTCGACCACCCATCTGGAATGGCGGCAGTTCGCGGGTACCCCGGAGAGCAATCGCACCGCTGTCGGCCTGAACCGTGAACTCCGTCGCCGGAACATCGGCGTACGGTCCGGTCGTCCCGTACGGGGTGATCGAGAGGACCACCGTGCCGGGGAATCGGGCCGCCATGTCGCGGGGATGACCGGCGGCACCCGTCCCCGAGGTGAGGACGAGGTCGGCGTTGCGGCAGTGATCCTCGACGACGGGATCGCCGGATGTTGCGGTTACCGAACGCTGGCCGTGCCTCAGATAGCGAAAGAGCGGGGCATCGGCGATCGTCGGCACTCCGGACCATTGCTGATGGCGCTGGGGATCGCCCTCGGGCGGCTCGACCCTCGTCACGATCGCGCCGGAATCGCTGAACAACTTGGCGCAGTACGCGCCGGCCAGATCGGTCGACAGATCGACAACAACGACGTCGTGCAATTCCCCTCGGTCCCCCATCAACCCCGACCGTAGTCCGGGCGGGGATACGGTCATCACCGTGTTCCGTTCCCGCAAGCCGCCCCCGGCCCCGAAACCACCGACTCTGGCTCTGGCCGGGGCCGGCGTGATCGCGGTCGTGCACGGGCTTGCCGCCGAAGCAGCCGGCAGTCGGATCGTGGCCGTCGCGTCGCGATCGCCCCAACGGGCGGCTGAATTCGCCGGCAGGGTCGATGCCCGATCGTGTTCCTTCGACGATCTCCCTGCCGGAGCCGAGGCCGTCATCGTCTGCACGCCTCCCTCCCACCACTGCGAGCAGACCCTCGCCGCTCTTGCCGCAGGGGCATTGGTTCTCGTCGAGAAGCCGCTGGCCACGACGCTCGCCGAAGCCGATGCGATCGTCGCCGCCGACGTTTCGGGCCACGTCCTCTACGCCGAGAATCAGGCATTTGCTCCCGTGATCGCCCAAGTGCTCAACCTGATCTCGGATCTCGGGCCGCTCGGGTACCTCGAACTGCGCACATTGTCGCCGCGACCAACGTGGGGAGATTTCCTGAACCCGGACTGGGGAGGCGGCGCACTCTTCGATCTCGGTGCCCATCCGATCGCTCTCGCACTGCTGGCCGCAGGCGAGGACGAACCTGTCGGGGTGACGGCAACGATCACCAGTTCGGACGACATCGAAGTCGACGATTGGGCCGAAGTGATGCTCGAGTTCCGTTCCGGCCTCACCGCCCGCATCGAGGTCAGCTGGCGCAACACCGAAACCGTGTGGGACCTGCAGGCATCGAGCGCCACCGGGGTCGTCCGGGCGGAACTGATGCCGGAGCCGGCCATCGAGCACAACGGCGATCCCGTCGCCGTCGCCGCGGCGCCGGAAGGATCCGATCCCAGGATCCACAACCTCGGTTATGTCGAACAGATCCGTTGGCTTGCCCGAATCGGCGCCGGAGAAACCAACCCGCTCGACGCCGACTTCGGCCGCAGGGTTCTCGACGTGATCTGCGGCGCGTACACCTCGGCCCGGAACAACAGCTCCGCCGAATCGCTTCCGTTCGCCGGCCAGCGCGATCGTTCACCCCACGAGCTCTGGAAGAACTGACTACGGTTCGGCAATGACCGAACTCACCAGCGAAGCCGTACTCGCCGAAGCCGCCGTGCGTACCGGAGGTCTCACCGACCTGGGCCCCATTCCGTTCACCGATGGCCTCGACCGCTTCATGGATTCACTGAACACCGATGCCCGTCTCAATCCGACCGGCGAATTCATCGCCAGCGAGCGCGCTCTTCTGCACACGGTGAACCGCCTCAACTACGTCAACGACCGGAAGAACATTCCGGCGATCAGTGAGCAGAAGATCGTGAAGCCGGTGTTCATCATCGGGATGCCCCGCACGGGCACAACGATCCTCCACGACATCCTCGCCCAGGACCCTGCGAACCGTGCCCCACTGACATGGGAAACGATGTTCCCCTCTCCTCCCCCGGCCGCCGACTCCTTCGTCACCGATCCCCGCATCGCCGCCTGTGCCGCCATGTTCCCACCCATCGAGGAGCAACAGCTCCGTGCCATTCATCCGCTCGGCGCGGAATTGTCACAGGAGTGCGTGACGATGATGGGCGAAGCGATGTGCACGCCGCTCTTCCACAACCAGTTCTACGTGAAGACCTATCAGGATTGGGTCGACACCGAGGCCGATTGGTCGCATGTCTACGACTTCCATCTGCAGCAACTGCAGCACCTTCAGGCCTTCAACGAACGCGATCGGTGGGTGCTGAAGACCGGTGCACACCTTTGGGGGCTCGAACATCTCCTCGCCACATATCCGGACGCCCGGATCGTTTTCACCCATCGAGATCCGGTGAAATCGATGACCTCCTACGCCAGCCTCACCAGCATCGTCCGCGGCGTCGGCAGCGATCATGTCGACCCGGTTCAGGTTGCGGCCGACTGGACCCCGCGCCTGCGAAACGTGCTGATGCACGGCGTCGAGGTCCGCGCCGCTCAGGACTATCCGAACGCGATCTTCTACGACATGATGTTCCGGGATTTCGTCACCGATCAGTTCGGCGTCGTCGAGCAGATCTACTCGGCGTTCGATCTACCGATGTCGGATGTCGGCGCCCAACGGATGCAGGCGTTCATCGACGCCAATCCTCCCGGCGTTCACGGCGTGCACAACTATTCCCCCGAGGAATACGGAATCGATCCCGACGACGTGCGCGCGGAGTTCCGCGAGTACATCGACCATTTCGACCTGCCTCCGGAATGATCGTGACGCCCTGGACTGTCAGAGCATCACGATGACGCGGCCGACGGTGTCCCGCTCGGCCATCGCCGTGATCGCCTGAGGTAGTTCGGTGAAATCGGGAGCACTGCCCACGACGGCGCGCACCGCGCCGCTCCGGACCAGTTCCACGATGTCGTTGGTGGCGATCTCGCCCAACCCCCGGGGAGCGACGTTCCATCCCATCCCCTGCTTTATGAGGGCGATCATGTCGTCGCTCTGGTAGTTCAGCAGGACACCGCAGAGCTTGAAATTTCCCATGGCGATGCGTCGGGGAACGATGAACGGCTCGTCGGCGACCAATTTGTTCGAAGCGAAGCCCATCATCAGGTAGCGGCCGTTGTACGCCGTGCACTTGAACGACGCATCCATCACCGCTTCGCCCACGTTGTCGAATACGACATCGACACCGCGACCCGCGGTTTCGGCAAGAACGATCTCCGAGAAATCCTCGGTGTTGTAGTTGATGGCGTGATCGGCTCCGAGTTCGAGACAGAGCTCGACCTTGGCATCACTGCCGGCGGTGGCGAAGACCGTGGCACCGAATGCCTTCGCCAACTGAATCGCCGCGGACCCCGATCCACCGGCACCGGCATGGATGAGCACGGTTTCTCCCGCCTGGAGATCGGCGCGATCGAACAGACCCAGCCACGCGAGATGAAAGGGAAAGAAAAGGGCGGCCGCATCGGGCAACGCGATGTCGTCGGCGATCTCGAACACGCCGACCGCGGGACAGATTGCGTATTCGGCAAAGCCGCCATGGGCCTGACGGGTGATTGCCGCGACCCGCTGGCCGAGAAGACCCTCGGCCCCAGCGCCACAAGCATCAACGACGCCGAAGACTTCCATGCCCGGGCTGTACGGGAACTCCGGGCGAACCATCATGTTTCCGCCGGTGATGCGCTCGAGATCGTTGAGGTTCAGCGGAATGGCCTGCACCTTGATCCGGACCTCGCCCGGCCCCGGATCGGGAAGGGCGATCTCGTCGAGGCGAAGAACCTCGAGAGGTTCACCGTATTCATGAACCCGCCACGCACGCATCGTTTCCATCGCTCCCCCTCTTATCGGTCGGCGAAGCCTGCCACACCACAATGGGCGACCCGGCGAAGTCCCTACCGCCGCTCAGCCGGCGAACGTCGGCACGACTGGATCCGTGCCCGGTGCGGCGGTTGTGGTCGTGGTCGTGGTGGTCGGCTCCGGGATCGGCTGCGATTCGAACGCACCGATATCGGCACGCCCGCCATACACCCGGAGAAACGGCGTACCACGCTGATCAAATCCGTTGCCGTCGAAGGTCGCCACCGGATCAGGGCCAGCGTCGATCGCCGGCGAACCGGTCAACAAGGCCATCGTCTTCGTCAGCCCGCCGTTGTCAACAAGCACCCCGAGCCCCGGGGAGTCCGAACGCACGTTCCCGACGCCGTTCAGCGTGACGTCGGTATCGACAGTGCCGACACCGAACATCGAATGATCCGCGTTGATGGTGATCGGTGATGAATCCTTCACCTCGATGTCCGAACTCAGGACGTTCACACTGCTGTTTCCAGAGATGATCGTCCCCGACAATGCGAGCGAAACCGATGAGTAGAGCGCAATACCTCCACCGTCGTAGAAGTTCGAGGTGGACGTATTCTCCGTGATGGTGCTCTGGTTGATCGTGAGTGAGGCCACCCCCTGAACCATGATCCCGCCGCCGTAGTTCGCGGAATTTCCGGTGATGGTCGTGTTCGAGATCGACGCGACTTGAAACACATCGTTGAAATTGATGCCGCCGCCGCCAGAAATGGCTGTGTTGTTCGAGATGGTGGAGTCCAGAACTTCGACCGAGTCATTGAGAAAGTACAGGCCGCCACCCCAGTTGCCGGAGGTGTTGCCGTCGACGGTGGTCGAGATGATCTGGACGTCACCGACTGAAGTGGCGAAAAACGCCCCACCTCCGTTTCCAGACGTCGAGGTGTTACCCGAGATCACCGAATCGGTGATGACCACGGACGAGGCCTCTTCAACTCGCAGGCCGCCAGTGCTGCTGCCCGCGTTGTTCGTGATCTCGGTGTTGTCGATCTCGACTGTATGGCTGCCGAAGCCGAGCCCGACCAAGATCCCCGCCCCATTCGAGGAGATACTCGCACCTGTGATCACCGAGTTCCGGACGATGAGACTCTGATCCAGACCGGAGTCGTAACTGCTCAGATCGATGTTCGGTCCCGCCGTTGAACCCGAAGCGACGATGTCGTCGAGCACGAGATTCGTCGACCAAGAATGAACCGGCGTTGCTCCACCGGTGAGCGTGAGTCCAGAGATCGAGATGTCCTTCGACACCCCTTGCTTGTAGAGGTAGAAGATCTGCCCCGTCGGAGCCGTGACCGAGAGGTTCGCTGAACCGGGTCCCGTCACGATCACCGAGTCGGTCACCTCGAGCTGACCGGTCGTCAGAGTGATCGTCCCGGTCACGCCCGCAGCAAAGACCACGACATCGGCGCCCGAATTCGTATTCGCATCCAGAAGTGCCTGCCGCAAACTTCCCGCACCCGCATCGTCGGTGTTCAGAACCGTGAACGTCGCTGCCGTCGCGCCCGCGCTCGGAGCGACCAACAACGCCGCTCCCGCACCACCGATCAGCAACGAACCACCAGCGGCAAGATGGCCGGTACGAACAGGCCAGGACATGTTTTGGTTCATGAATCGGGACATTAATGCAGATGGCAAGTACGACATGTTTTAGACCCGAGGTCAAAGGCGTGGACAGTCTCGAACCTGTCGGCCTAGATTTCGCGTCCGTTCCCGATCTTGAAGAGATGCGCCGTGACAGTCGATCCGTTGAGTGATGTGGTCTCGAGTCAGTACGAGGAATGGGTCTATCCCGAGCCGATTCTCGATCTCCCGGGCTGGTTGGAGAACAACTGGCAATGGTTCGATCCGGCAATCGCCCATCGCATGTTCTGGCCCGACCGCCACAATGTCGAGGACCTCGACATTCTCGTTGCCGGATGCGGAACGAATCAGGCTGCCGTTTTCGCCTATACGAATCCGACCTCCCGGGTCGTTGCCATTGACGTCAGCCAAGCCTCGCTGGATCACCATCAGTACCTGAAGAGCAAGTTCGGATTGCGAAACCTTGAACTTCATCGACTCCCCATCGAGGACCTGCCGTCGTTGAACCGCAGTTTCGATCTCATCGTTTCAAGCGGTGTTCTGCATCACCTGGCTGATCCGCTGGTCGGTCTCATCGCCCTCGCCGGATCGTTGCGACAGGACGGAGTGATCGGCATCATGCTCTATGCGACGTACGGCCGCCTCGGCGTGGAGATGCTCCAATCGGTTTTCCGCGATCTCGGTCTCGGCCGCGATGAAGCCTCCGTTGCGATCGTGAGAGAAGCGATAGCGACACTTCCGACCGGCCATCCCGTCCTCAGCTACCTCGAAATCGCACCCGACCTCCAGTTCGATGCCGGCTTGATCGACACCTTCCTCCACGGACGCGATCGTTCCTACACCGTCGATGAGTGCCTCGACCTCGTCAGCGATGCAGGCCTCGTCTTCCAGGAGTGGTTCCTGAAAGCTCCCTATTACGCGAGCGCCGACCATGGCGATCGATTCCAATCTGCGATCACCTCGCTTCCTGTCGAGAAGCAGTGGTCCGTGATGGAGCGCATCAACTCCCGCAATGGCTGTCACTTCTTCACGGCGTGCCATCCCGATCGACCCACTCGGTCCTATGCGATCGACTTCGACTCGGAGAACTTCGTCCGATTCGTCCCCAGTTTCCGGCACAAGTGCCAGCTCGTCGACGACCGGATGTCTCGTTACAACTGGACCTTCATCCTCGATCCCGATCAGCAGGCCTTCATCCAACTGGTCGATGGCGAACGCACGATCGACGAGATCGTTTCCGCCGTGGCGAACAATGGGGTCTTCCCGGGAGCCGATCGGTACCGGCTCGTCGAGATGGGCCGACAGGTATTCCAGTCCCTCTGGCAACTCGACTTCTTCGCCATGGGCCTCCCCGACTGATCGGTTGTCCCACCCCCGAGCGGGGCCACCTCTACACAAACCTCCCGCATTAAACAGTGGGCGTTGAGGGACTCGAACCCCCGACCCTCTCCTTGTAAGGGAGATGCTCTAACCAACTGAGCCAAACGCCCGCATGGACCGAAGTCCGAGACCTGATCGTAGCCGGGCGGCAAACGTCGGCCTTCAGGGCTCCCGGGCTTCGGGCCTCGGCGTCGTCAATCTGGCCAGCGCCACCATCGCTTCCGCTGTCTCGAACTGGAGCTCGGGTAGAGCGGTCGGTGAGAACCACCCGACCTCCACGATCTCGGCCGAACATGGCCGAGCCTCGCCAATTTCCGAGAGCGAAACCGGTCGTGCCCGGTACACGATGTCGACCCGCTGCGGATCGGCGTCGACCACCACCGCCGGTGAACCGACAAGAGTGATGGCAATACCGACTTCTTCGAAGACTTCCCGACGAGCACCGATCGCCGGGTCTTCGCCACGCTTGAGCAGACCTCCAGGAATTCCCCAGCGGCGGCGATAGGCCTGCCGGACGAGGAGGATGTGACCGTCGGGCCGCTCGATCACACAGATCGCGCCAACGGTGTACGAAGGCGAGGCGATGCGGACGATCCAACGCCGCAGCATCTTCGGGAGCATCTGAAACAGTCGCAACAGCACGCGATAAGCGCGAGCGGAGTAGGTGCGACTGGCCATGAGTGAAGCCTACGGCCGCTCTATCGAGAGACGTGCATCCACCAACTCCGCAAGGAGCGTCGGCGTGGCGGCGGCAACCGGCGTTCGGCGATCGT
The DNA here is from genome assembly GCA_009703925.1 of Actinomycetota bacterium. Classification (GTDB taxonomy): domain Bacteria; phylum Actinomycetota; class Acidimicrobiia; order Acidimicrobiales; family Acidimicrobilacustridaceae; genus Acidimicrobilacustris. The sequence continues at coordinate 16,948 of WLFD01000038.1, forward strand.
CGTGCTCGAAGGTCACGAGGTCGCGACCTTCGGCGTCGACAACGAGCGCGCCGGCTTCGGTGCACACGAGCATTCCTCCGAGGTAATCCCACGAGCCGTGGGCATTCCACGAGCAATCCAGGTAACCGTCGACGACACCGGCCGCAACCGCGCAGAGGTCGAGGGCACACGCTCCCAATGCCCGGAACTGGTTCCATCCCAACCACTTGCCCGGGAAACCGGAAAGGGCGATGAGCGACTCGCGCAGTTCCGTGGATCCCGAAGGCGTCAGGCGCTCACCGTTGCAGAACGACCCGCCGCCGCGCACTGCTTCGAAACGATCGCCCGAAGCGAGGTTGATGACAAGTGATGCCCGAGGACCATCAGCATCGACGGCACACAGGCTCGTCGCGTACCAGGGGATCCCCCGACTTGCGTTGGTCGAGCCGTCGAGCGGATCGAGCACGACCGTGATCTCCGAACCGGGGCGATGCCGACCGGACTCCTCCGACAGAACGCCCAGTCCGGCCCGTTCGAACACGTCGAGGGCAGCGGCGTCGGCGGCAAGATCACTCAGGTACTGCCCGTGCCTCGTGCCGGCGAGTCCCCAGTCGTCCAGACCTCCGAGCGCAACCCGAATCGCCGTCGCAGCCTCATCGAGCACTTCGCACAGCGTTTCGTCGTTCATCCCAGCGACGGTAGCCCCGTGCTCCCCGTCATGGCAGGCTGGTGCCGTGGCAATCATCGATGTACCGGGTTTCATAGCCGATCTGAAGGATCACGCCGTCGATCACGCCTTCCATGTGCACGACGAGCGCCATTTCATCGAGACCTACTCCATGCGTCAGGCATGGGAGATCGACCTGCACCCCGAGGACGCCTGCGGCGGCCCCCTCGATCTTCATCTGGCCCTCGAGGTGGACCCCCGGATCATGATCCGATTCGAGGATCAGATGCTCGAACTCCCCGACACCGCCGACCCGGTGGAAGGAATGGCGTTCCCCCTCATCTTCACCTGGGCACTCCCTCCCCTCCGCTATCCGCCGGACCTTTTGGTTCTCGCCACCGAACTCGCCGGACGCGGCGGTATCGATCTGCCGCTCGAAGTGTCGGCCATCGATTCCTTCGCAGCAGTCACCGACGCCCCCGAGCGCAGCCTCACCATCGTTTCGCGCATCGACGTCGGCCTCGA
>WLFD01000039.1 GCA_009703925.1 Actinomycetota bacterium
ACTGGCGGCCGGGTTGTGGTCGTCGATGTCGGTGCGGTCGTCACCTTGCGGGAACATGTAGCGACAACCGTGAGTGCCCGAAACGGGCGCCTGGTCGCGGAGCAGGTTCAGACGACCGACGGCCGGAGTGGAACCGACCTCGGTCTCACCTCGGTTCTCGGCGGAACGGTTCCTTCTGCAGTCTGGGTCTTCGCCGACGGTTCGCCCGCCGGAACCACGGTCGGCGAGACGATCTCCGTCTTCAATCCCGGCGACACCGATACGACTGTTCAGGTGCAGGTACAGCTCGACGACCAGCGCACGAACGGAACCGTCGAACCTTTCGAAGTCACCGTCGCGTCACACCGATTTGCCGTCGTCGATCTGTATGCCGATCCCCGGGTCCCCCGATCTGTCGGGCACTGGGTGATAGTCAGAACGCTCGACGGTGCGCCGGTGATCGTCGAGCGCACGCTTAGCGGCGCGAAGGGTTCGGGCCTGTCGGGTTCGAGTCACACGATGGGAGTGCCAGTCGTCGCCACTCGATGGCTCGTCGGATCGTTGGTGACCGGTGACGTGAAGGCTGCAACCTTGTCGGTGGCGAACCCCTCGGCCACGGACACCGCCACGTTCACGATTCGCTCCATTACGGGTACCGGAGTCGTCGACACACCCGGTGCAGCCGGCATTTCGCTGGCTCCGGGAGAGCGCCGCTCTGTCGATGTCGGGGCGCTTCTCGCCGCATCCCCCGGGTCGTCTTTCGAAATCGTCTCCGATGTCGCTCTCTCGGTCGGGCAATGGCTCCAGTTCGGTACCCCGGTGGATTTCGCCACGCCTCAGGCCTTCCCGGTGAGCGGCACGCAGTCGTTGCTCCGCAGCGCGATCATGCCTCAGGCGGGTGCCGGCCTCGAGGTCGATCCGTCGCTCGCCCCCGAAGACACGGTTGTCATCCCCGATGATGCGGTGACGACCAGTGTGCTCCCGGTGACAACATTGACCACGGGGTAGGAATGGACCGCCTGTCAGTCGCACTGGTGTTGGTGGGAATCGCCGTCGTGGCCGCACTGTTGCTGCAACGACGGAAGCCGGCTCCACCGTCCGGTCAGAACTGGAACATCCCGGTTCAACTCGATCGGTCCGACTTCACCCGGCCAGACGCCGCATGGCTCGTCGCCGTGTTCACCTCGTCGACCTGCGACACCTGCGGTGGAGTCGCGGCCAAGGCCGCCGCTCTCGACGCCGGCGGTGCGGGCCCGGTCGCCGTACAGACGATCGAGGTGACGGCCGAACCCGAGTTGCACCGTCGCTACGGCATCGACGCCGTTCCGCTTGTGCTCATCGCCGACAGCGAGGGAGTGGTGATCAAGCATTTCCTCGGACCGGTGACGGCCACCGACCTGTGGGCTGCCGTGGCCGAAGCGCGCGAACCCGGATCGACTCCCGAAGGTTGCGACAACCACAGCTGACGATTCAGCAGGTGACGGTGTCACCAGCGCTGGATGCGATGCCGTGCCCTTCAGATGTCCGGCGGGGTGTCGGCGTGCGGCATGGAGGCGGCGCCGAGTTCGTCGTTGGTCGTCGTGTCCATCGGTGCGATTGAAACGACGTTGTTGTGGGGGTTCTTCGACGTCGATCCGGTCTGGGCGAGTTCGAGCAACCGCGACACTTCGGTGCCGTCGATGGTTTCATGCTCGAGAAGAGCCCTGGCGACGAGGTCGAGACCGTTTCGATTCTCCGTGAGGGTTTCGCGGCAGCGTTCCTGGGCCTGACGGAGGATCCGCTCGACCTCTTCGTCGATGACCCGGGCAGTGTCGTCCGAGTAATCGCGGGTCTGCATGAGATCCTCTCCAAGGAACACCTGACCCTGCGATCCCCATGCCATCGGGCCGACCCTGGTGCTCATGCCCCATTCCCGAACCATCTTGCGGGCCAGTTCGGTCGCTCCGACGAGATCGTTGTTGGCGCCGGTCGAAACCACACCGAACACGAGATCTTCGGCGATGCGGCCTCCCATTCGGACCACGAGTGAATCCTCGATGTAATCCTGACGGTAGATGTGACGTTCCTCGGCCGGAAGCTGCATCGTCACGCCGAGTGCCATGCCTGACGGAATGATGGTGACCTTGTGCAGCGGATCGGCGGTCGGAAGCACAGCGGCGCATACTGCGTGACCGGCCTCGTGATAGGCGATGGCTTCCTTCTCGAGATCCGACAGCGCCATCGATTCGCGCCGCTGACCCATGAAGATCCGATCGCGGGCGTCTTCGAAGTTCGATTTGTGAATCTCGGTCTGTCCGTTGCGCACGGCGAAGAGCGCGGCTTCGTTCACGAGATTGGAGAGATCGGCGCCGCTCATACCGGGAGTGCCGCGGGCGACAAGGTCGAGATCGACATCGGGAGCGATCCGCTTGTGCTTGACGTGCACCTCGAGGATCTTGCGACGATCGTCGAGTTCGGGGAGGGGAACAACGACCTGACGATCGAATCGACCCGGACGCAACAGGGCGGGATCGAGGATGTCGGGACGGTTGGTGGCGGCGATCATCACGATGCCGGTTGTGACTTCGAAGCCATCCATCTCGGCGAGCATCTGGTTCAGGGTCTGCTCGCGTTCGTCATGACCTCCGCCGAGGCCGGCGCCGCGCTTGCGGCCGATGGAGTCGATCTCGTCGACGAAGATGATGGCGCGACCGAGTTTGCGGGCGTTCTGGAAGAGGTCGCGGACCCGGCTGGCGCCGACGCCCACGAACATTTCCATGAAGTCCGACCCGGTCACCGAGAGGAACGGGACCCCAGCCTCACCGGCGACGGCCCGGGCGATGAGGGTCTTGCCGGTACCTGGAGGGCCGACGAGCAGGATGCCCTTCGGGATCCGGGCGCCGATCTCACCGAACTTCTCCGGGTGCTTCAGGAAATCGATCACCTCGGTGACGTCGGTCTTGACTCCCTCGTAACCGGCGACGTCGGCGAACGTCGTGCCGGGACGTTCGGCGTTGTAGGTCTTGGCCTTGCTGCGGCCAATGGACATGATGCCGCCCATCTGGCCGGAGGCCCGACGTTGCATCCACATGAAGAATCCGATGAGGAGCAGTACCGGCAGGAGGAGCGGAATCAGGGTGCCCCAGATGCTCTGGGTCGGCGAGGAATACTCGACACCCTTTTCGATGAAGAGCGCCTGATCGGAATCGGAGAGCTGGATCGGGCCCGTGGTCGAGAAATTGGTGCCGTCCTGCAGCGTTCCGGTGATCTTGCCGTTGGCATTGTCGAATTTCGCCTCGGTCACCTGATCGCTGGAGAGCTTGGTGATGAAATCGCCGTAGTTGACCTGATCGCTCGGTGTGGACGACGCCGCGAACTGGAGTGCGATCGCACCGACCACGACAACCAGAAGCACGATGATGGTCCAGCGCGGCCAGCCCTGATCGCTTCCGAATCGGCCTGAGCCACTTTTTTCACCGGGAGTTGGAGTGGGATTCTCGGGAGCCATGGGCCCAAGCCTAGAGCGGACGGCGGAAATTTCCCGTCGGCAGGAGACAATTCGGCATCATGTGCAGATGAAGCCGCGAAGTGGACCGACTCAGGGTGCGGTGAGATGCCCCGCGAGTGTGGCGGGACCCCGACGGCGATCGACGAGGTGCCAGCCGCGGGGAACACTCATCGAATCGGCATGCCGGCGACAGATGTCGTAGACCGCCGGATGAGCCTCCTCGGCGAGGATGTCGAGAAAGACGGTGCTGTGGGCATAGTCGTAGCCGAAGGTGGCCGATGCCTGTTCGCCACATCCGGGGCGAGCACATGAACGCGTCATGGGTCCGACGGTACCGCTGCTCCCGGTCCGTGGCGTGGACCGTTGACCGGTAGCCTCGGCACTCGTGACTCCTCCCGAACCTCAGCCCCCATCGAGGATGCCGTCGAAGAAAACAGCGTCAACCCCGGGGCCGTCGTCGCGCACGACTCCGAAGGGATCGAAGGGGAAGCTTCCTGTCGCGGCCGGAAAGCCGAAGCGACGCAATCGTCCTCCGGCCCCCATTGCGGCCGCAACGGCCGTCGGCGACGGATCCAACCCGACGGGAGACACGACCGGTTCGGATTCGAACACGTACCGATACGGCGCCGGTGCCCTGATAATCGCGTTCCTCGCCGCACAACTGTTGTCGACCATTGCGTACGCGATCGTGCAGTCGGTCACGTCCTACGACTTCACCGCTCCCGCCGGAGTGGGCGCCGCTGTGGGTCAGGCGGCGGGTCAGGCATCCCAGGGACTGACCTTCGCCATCAGCGTGCCCCCGCCACTGTGGACCACCGCTCTTCTGCAGCTTCCGCTGTGGCTGGGCCTCGCCGTGATACCCATCTGGTTCGCCACCAAGCGCGGACGTGGTGTCGTGGCCGAACTCGGCCTCCGCATGAAGCTGCGGGATGCACCGATCGGATTGGCGATCGGTGTGGCCTGTCAGCTCGTCATGGTTCCGGCCCTGTACTGGGTCGTGTTCAAACTGATCGGCGTCAAGGACATCTCGGCAGCGGCCCGCGAGTTGACCGACCGGGCAACCGACCCGCTGTCGATCATTCTCGTCTTCCTCATCGTGGGAATCGGGGCGCCGATAGCGGAGGAGATCTATTTCCGGGGAATGGCCCAACGCATCTTCGGTCGCAAGCTGCGCCCGGAATGGGCGATCCTCGCTGCAGCGGCGTTCTTCGCCGGCTCGCACCTTCAACCGCTTCAGTTTCCGGCCCTGCTCGTGTTCGGCATCATCCTCGGCGTGCTCGCCTGGAAGTCGGGCCGCATCGGTCCATCGATCTGGGCCCATGTGGGATTCAACGTGGTGGCGGCGGCGAGCCTCGTGTTCAATCTGGGGATCGGCTGACCAAGTGACACGACACGAACAGCGAGTGCTGACACGATGGGCCACTCATGGATGATCTCGGGCCCCCTCCCTACGATGATGAAGCGGCGAAACCCACGACCGATCCCGCCGATCCGGTTGTTGTGGGCCTCGGACAGGCGATAGATCCTCCGAGTCGTTCCGCCACAGCGGCGAGACGTGCTGTCAGTTCATTCCGACGACTGGGTGACTGGGGGATCGAATCCTGGGTGACCCTCGGGATCGTGTTGTCCTGCGTGCTCTTCACCTTCACGCAACTCAGTCCGTCTGATGTTTTCTCGTCCTCGACGCCCGCCGGTGGCGACATGGGCGCCCATGTCTGGGCACCCGCGTACCTGCGCGACCATCTCCTCCCGTCGTTCCGCCTCACGGGTTGGACGCCGGACTGGTACGCAGGTTTCCCGGCGTTCCACTTCTATATGGTGCTTCCGTCGCTCGCGATCGCGCTCCTGAGTTTTGTTCTGCCTTACGGGATCGCGTTCAAACTGGTGGCCATCAGCGGACTGCTGACCCTGCCGGTCGCGTGCTGGTTGTTCGCCCGACTGGTCCGGCTGCCGTTTCCGGCCCCGCCGTTGTTCGCCGTCGCCGCAACAGCATTCCTGTTCGACCGATCGTTCTCGATCTACGGCGGAAACATCGCATCGACGATGGCCGGCGAATTCGCCTTCTCGATCTCGCTGAGCTTCGCGATCGTCTTTCTCGGGGTCGTCGGTCGGGGACTCGAGAACGGGAAACATCGGGCGCTGGCGGCCGGACTCCTCGCTCTCACCGGACTCTGCCATCTGATCCCGTTCCTGTTCGCCATCGCCGGGGCAGTGGTCTGGCTCGGAGTTTCGGCGGCGCGTCGCAGCGGTTTCCGAACACGCGTGTGGTGGTTGCTCAGTGCCGGACTCGTCGGGGTCGGCCTCACTGCATGGTGGTTGGTGCCCTTCTATCTCCGCTCGGGCTACATGAACGACATGGGCTGGGAGAAGAAGACCACCTACGTCGACCTGCTCTTCCAGCGCAAGTACCTCGACCCACAGTTGGTGAACTCGCCACCGATCGAATGGGTTCTGGTTCTCGCACTTCTGGGTGTCGTGATGTCGATCGCATGGAAGCGCAGGGGTGGGGCGTTCCTCATCGGACTAGCGGTCATGTCGGCTCTTGCCTTCCGTTTCATCCCGCAGACGCGGCTCTGGAACGCACGCCTTCTTCCGTTCTGGTATCTCAGCCTCTATCTATTGGCCGCACTCGGTGTGGCCGAACTCGGGCGCACGGTCGCGACATTGTTCGCCAAGGATCCCGACCGACCGAGTGTTCTCGCGACGGTCACCACGGCTGTTCTCGGTGCGTTCATCGCGATCACTGCAATAGCTATGCCTCTTCGTGCGATGCCCAACTCGATCGGTATCGGTCCGGTGAAGGTCGAACTCGGCGGCGTGAGTTCGAGCGGGTCCTACGACTGGCTCTTTCTTTCCACTCGCGATTCGAGTTTCATTCCGTCGTGGGCCCGTTGGAACTTCAGTGGCTACGAGGGCAAACCCGCCTATCCGGAGTACCACGACATCGTCGAGACCATGGACACCCTTGGCCAGACGCAGGGTTGTGGCAGGGCCATGTGGGAGCACGAAGAACAACACGATCGCTACGGCACGCCGATGGCGCTCATGTTGCTTCCGTTCTGGACCGACGGATGCATCGGCTCGATGGAAGGCCTCTATTTCGAAGCTTCGGCAACTACGCCGTATCACTTCCTGAATCAGGATGAATTGTCGACCGGACCGTCGAACGCGCAACGGGATCTTCCGTATCGACCGGGAGCTCCGTCGGCGGAACAGTTCGATCTCGGCGTCGACCATCTGCAGATGTTCGGTGTGAAGTACTACATGGCGATCTCCGAGCCGATGATTGCGCTCGGCCGCGCCAACACCTCCCTGAAGGAAGTCGCGAGTTCCGGACCATGGGTCGTCTTCGAAGTGGCCGGCACCGAGTTGGTCACGGCACTCGACAACAATCCGGCCGTGTTGACCGGGATCGACACAGCCCATGGTTGGCTCGATGCTGTGGTTCCCTGGTACCTCGACAAGTCGCAGTGGAATGTCTGGCCATCCTCGGGCGGTCCTGAAGACTGGCAGCGCATAACGGTGGGGGAGCAACCGTCAGTCGTTCCGACGACCCCGGTAGCGGTGACCAACGTCGAGACCGGCACGGACAGCATCTCCTTCGACGTCAGCCGTCCGGGCACTCCGATTCTCGTGAAGGCCTCGTACTTCCCGAACTGGCAGGCGAGCGGAGCGGACGGCCCGTGGAGGGTCGGTCCCAATCTGATGGTCGTGGTTCCGACCTCCGAACACGTGTCGCTGCACTACGGGATGACCCCGATCGATTACGGCTCATGGCTGCTCACCTTGTTGGCGATAGCGGCCCTTGTCGCTCTGGCCCGACTCGGGACGTTGGCCATGCCCGAACCGAAGCCATGGTTCACACGCCGATCGCCCGACTCCACCACCGAGGGTGACTCCGACGAACCGGAATCCGGTTCGGATGACGGCGCCGGAGGAACTGGTGGCGCCGGGAGCATCGACGCGGCGATCTTTGATCCGACGTCATCGATCATCGGCGACGATCAAGAACAGTCATGAAGCGTCTGCGCCCGGACCAGATCGGTGCCGCGCTGCTGGCCTCGATCGTGACGGGATACGCGATCAACCGGTGGCAGCGCGGACTGTCGCCCTTGCGTGCCGATCTCGGCCGGCGCCTCGAACGAACCGAATCGCCCGGCCTGTGCCGTCTGAGCATCGTCATTCCGGCCTACGGAGAGGAGGCACGAATCGCGACGACCGTTCAGTCGCTGCGATCGGCCTTTGAAGCTGCCGGCTTCGGGGCCGATGTCGAGATCATCGTGGTCGACGACGGATCGCTCGACCGGACGGCCGAATTCGCGAAGGCATCGGGCGCCGATGTCGTGGTTCGACATGAAGTCAACCGCGGCAAGGGGGCAGCCATCCGGTCGGGCGTACTCGCCTCGAACGGCCGCTCGATCGTCTTCACCGATGCGGACCTCTCGTACTCGCCGGACCAGATGCCGGCTCTTGTCGAGCTTGTGGAAAAGGGTTGGGACGTCGTCGTCGGCAGTCGTCGTCACACCGAGACCACGACGCTGGTCAGGGCCAAGCGAATCCGGGAGATTGGTGGCCGGGCAATCAATCTGCTGACCCGCGTGGTGCTGCTCGGGCAGTACCGCGACACGCAATGCGGACTGAAGGCGTTTCGTTCCGACGCGGCCCGTCTGATCTTCTCGCACACGATGGTTGACGGATTCGCCTTCGATGTCGAGGTTTTTCACTTGGTCGAGCGATATCACCTGTCGCTCATGGAGGTTCCGGTCACGGTGGCGAACGCCGAGACATCGACGGTCCGCGTCGTGAGCGACGCGTTGCGTCTGGTGCGCGATCTTTTCCTTGTCCGGCGCTGGTCGGTCGAGGGGCGTTATGACCTCACCGCCAACGATTTGTTGTCGCCAACCGGTCTGCAACCGGCCCACACTCCCGATCCGGACGCACCTCTCCACTAGAGTTCGGGCTCATGGCCCCCCTCACCGCCGACGCACTCGACGCCATTTTCAAGGCGTACGACATTCGCGGCACCGTTCCCGATCAGTTGGATGCAAGCCTCATGGAGCGCATCGGAGCGGCGTTCGCCCGGTTCGCAGCCGACATGAGCGGCGCCGATCGCATCCTGGTGGCCCACGACATGCGACCATCCGGTCCGGAATTCGCCGATGCGTTCGCGAAGGGTGCGACCGATCAGGGTGTCGACGTCGTCCATCTCGGACTTGCGTCGACCGATCTGCTGTTCTTTGCCGCCGGGCACTTCGACGCCCCGGGAGCGATGCTCACCGCGTCGCACAATCCGGCCCAGTACAACGGGGTGAAGCTCTGCCTCGCCGGGGCCCGACCCATCGGCGTCGACACCGGTCTTGTTCCGATCCGCGAAGCCACACTCACCGGTCTCGCCCCGACAGAGGCGCGCGGCTCGATCACGAGCCGGGACGACGCACTTGGTGTCTTCGTGACGCATGTGCACTCGTTCGTCGACCTCGATTCGCTTCGGCCGCTCAAGGTGATCGCCGACACGGCCAATGGCATGGGTGGTCTCACTGCACCGGCCGTCTTCGCCGATCTGCCGTTCGACCTCGAGGTCATGTACGGCGAACTCGACGGGACTTTTCCCAACCATCCGGCGGATCCGATCCAGCCGGAGAACCTCCGCGACCTGCAGAAGCGGGTTCTCGAAACCGGCGCCGACATCGGACTCGCTTTCGACGGTGACGCCGACCGCGTCTTCCTCGTCGACGATCTCGGCGAACTCGTATCGGGTTCGCTCACGACGGCAATCGTCGCCGATGCGATGTTGGCGAAGAATCCGGGCGAGATCGTGCTCCACAATCTGATCTGTTCGAAGTCGGTTGCCGAGGTGATTCTCGAGAGCGGCGGTACACCGGTGCGCACCCGGGTGGGGCACTCGTACATCAAACAGGTCATGGCCGACACCGGCGCCTGTTTCGGTGGCGAACATTCCGGTCACTATTACTTCCGGGACAACTATCGGGCCGACTCCGGCATCATCGCCGCCCTCGCCGTTCTCGAGGTTGTCTCCAAGGCCGGTGTTCCGTTGTCGGAAGTCCGCAGGCCCTACGAGCGTTACGTGGCGTCCGGTGAACTCAACACCGTGGTTCCCGACCCGCTGGCGGTCATCGAGTTCGTGGCCGACCGTTTCGGCGATGCCGAACAGGACAGGCTCGACGGTCTCACCATCGACCTGACCACCGGCCCGGGTTCGATTGCCGGAGACGGATGGTGGTTCAACCTCCGTCCTTCCAACACAGAGCCTCTCCTGCGCCTCAACCTCGAAGCTGTCGATCAGGAAGCCTGTGACCGACACGTCGCCGAAATCCGGACACTCATCGCCGAGGCGGCGGGACTCCAACCGCTCGACCTCACTCATCCCGAAGGAATCAACCATGGCTCTTGACCCACAGTTGCTCGAAATCCTCGCCTGCCCCGAAGACAAGGGTCCGTTGCTCTACTTCGCCGACGAGGACTGTCTGTTCAACCCGCGACTCGGGCTTCGATACGACGTTCGCAACGACATCCCGGTGATGCTCGCCGACGAGGCCACGCAGGTCGAGGATGCCGAGCGCGACCGACTTGTCGCCAAGGCTGAGGCCGAGGGAATCAAGCCGACGTTCGAGGTCTGAGGCTGTGATTCTCGACACCGTCGGGATGTTCGATGCGGTCGCGGCGTTCCCGGAGCAGATCCAGGTCGCCGCCGCCGCCGCTCATGGGGCTCTTGATTCGCTGCATCTGCCCGACCATGACGACGTCGCGAATGTCGTGGTGCTCGGGATGGGGACAAGTGGCCAGGCCGGGTCCCTTGTTCTCGAGGTGGCCGGACCCCTGATGGCGATTCCCGTGATTGCCCATCGGGGCTACGGAGTCCCGAATTTTGTGGATTCGTCGACCCTGGTGATGGCGGCCTCCTATTCGGGCAACACCGAAGAAGTTCTCGAAGGGGCTGCGAACGCGCTCGAGGACGGTGCGTCTGTTCTCTGTCTGAGCACCGGTGGCGAATTGCGCGACTTCGCCGCAGCGAATGGCCTCCCACACGTTTCGGTCACACCGGAAGCTCCAGTGGGCCGGGCTGCACTCGGCTCAATTGCGATCCCGATGCTGATCGCCCTCGAGAAGATCGGATTCTTCCCCGGAGGCGATTCATGGATCACCGAAGCCATCGAACAGACCTCCCGTCGCCGCGACTCGCTGATCACGGAGGACAACGAGGCCCGTCGCCTCGCCCGTCGCCTCGGCCGAGCCTTCCCGATCATTTACGGCGGCAACGGAATCGGATCGCTGGCGGCCGAGCGATGGAAGACGCAGTTCAACGAGAACGCGAAGGTCGCTGCATTCACCAACAGGGTTCCGGAACTCACCCACAATGAGGTCTGCGGCTGGGGACAGGATGGCGATGTCACCCGACAGATCTTCCAGTTGTTCATGCTTCGCCATGACTTCGAGCACCCACAGGTCATGCGTCGACTCGATGTCCTCGACGACATCCTCGACGAGGTCGTGGGGGCGATCCACCGGATCGACGCCAAGGGCGAGGGTCCGCTGGCGCAGCTGCTCGACCTCATGCTCGTCGGCGATTTCGTTTCTCTGCACTCGGCCGTCGAGCAAGGGGTCGATCCCGGTCCGGTGCCGACAATCGCCGAGATAGAGACTCGCGTCTCCGGGCGCTGACCCCGTCTACACTTCCCCCGGGCTGATCTATCGGGTCAGAGGGCCACAGCCTCCTTTCAGATCATCTGTTTCAGTTGTCTGTTTCAGTTGTCTGTTCCAGATCGTGTAATCGCAGACACACCGTGTCGCCGCATCAGCGGTTGAACGCGTCGCCCGCGCATCCAAGGAAGCCCTCCCCATGTCAATGACCATCGAAATCTCCGACACCGGTATCGACTACCAGGTTGCCGATCTGACCCTTGCCGGGTTCGGCCGCAAGGAGATGCAACTCGCAGAGCACGAGATGCCCGGCCTCATGGCCCTTCGTGCCGAATTCGGTGATGCACAGCCCCTCGCTGGTGCCCGCGTCACCGGCTCGCTGCACATGACCATCCAGACAGCGGTACTCATCGAGACCCTCACCGCTCTCGGTGCACAGGTTCGTTGGGCGAGCTGCAACATCTTCTCGACCCAGGACCACGCTGCTGCGGCGATCGTGGTCGGTCCCGAGGGTACGCTCGAGCGTCCCAAGGGTGTCCCGGTGTTCGCCTGGAAGGGCGAGTCCCTGGAGGAGTACTGGTGGTGCACCGAGCAGGCACTTCGCTGGCCCGACGGTGGCGGCCCGAACATGATCCTCGACGATGGTGGCGATGCGACGCTCCTCGTCCACAAGGGCACCGAATACGAGCGCACCGGCATCGTCCCCGAGTCCTCCGAAGACGATTCCGAGGAGTGGGGACACATCCTCGATCTTCTTCGTCGCACCGTGTCGGTCGACGAAAAGATCTGGACGAAGATCTCGAGCGGCATCAAGGGTGTCACCGAAGAGACGACCACCGGTGTCCACCGCCTGTACCAGATGCACGAAGCCGGCCAGTTGCTGTTCCCGGCGATCAACGTCAACGATTCGGTCACCAAGTCGAAGTTCGACAACCTCTACGGCTGCCGCCATTCGCTCATCGACGGACTGAACCGCGCCACCGATGTCATGATCGGCGGAAAGGTCGCTCTCGTCTGCGGCTTCGGTGACGTCGGCAAGGGTTGCGCATCATCGCTCCGCGGTCAGGGTGCTCGGGTCATCGTCACCGAGATCGATCCGATCTGTGCGCTGCAGGCCGCGATGGAGGGCTATCAGGTCGCTCGCATCGAAGACGTGCTCGACATCGTCGACATCTACGTCTCCGCAACCGGCAACTTCAACATCATCACCGCCGAGCACATGGCACGCATGAAGCACCAGGCCATCGTGAGCAACATCGGTCATTTCGACAACGAGATCGACATGGCCGGGCTCAACAAGATGAGCGACGTGCAGCGCGTGACCATCAAGCCCCAGGTCGACGAGTACGTCTTCCCCGACGGGCATTCGGTCATCATCCTCGCCGAGGGCCGACTGATGAACCTCGGTTGCGCCACCGGTCATCCGAGCTTCGTGATGTCGAACAGTTTCTCGAACCAGGTCATCGCCCAGATGGAACTCTTCGGTCACACAGACTTCTACGAGCGCCGCGTTTACACGCTGCCGAAGCATCTCGACGAGAAGGTCGCCTCCCTGCATCTCGATGCGCTGGGCGTGCGTCTCACCCGGTTGACCGACGAGCAGTCCGCATATCTCGGCATTCCGGCCGATGGCCCGTTCAAATCGGATCATTACCGTTACTAGACCGCACGTCGGTCGATATTCCAGGGGGAAGTCATGAAGGATCTGTCCGGAAAAGTTGCTGTCATCACGGGTGCCGCCAGCGGCATCGGACTGGCGATGGCCAACCGGTTCGCCGCCGAAGGCATGAAACTCGTCCTCGCCGACATCGAAGCGCCCGCGCTCGAGTCGGCGGTGGCGGGTCTTCCAGCGGGCACGCAGTTCGTGACCTCTGTCTGCGACGTCTCGAAGGTCGAACAGGTCGATGCTCTCCGGGACAAGGCCCTCGACGCTTTCGGTTCGGTGCATCTCGTATGCAACAACGCTGGTGTCGGGTCGGGTGGGCCGATGGAGTCACTCGACCTGAATGACTGGGAATGGGTGCTCGGGGTCAACCTCTGGGGTGTCATCCACGGCGTGCGCGCTTTCCTTCCGTTGCTCATCGAGCAGGGCGAGGGGCACATCGTCAACACCGCTTCGGTGGCCGGCCTGTTCGCAGCGCCGTACATGGGCGCCTACAACGTCTCGAAGTACGGCGTCGTGGCCCTCTCCGAAACGCTGTCCAACGAACTGGCGCTCACGCAATCGCCGGTCGGCGTGTCTGTGCTCTGCCCGTCGTGGGTCAAGACGAACATCGCAACCGCGACGCGGAACCGCCCGGGTGGAGCGCCGGTCGATGCCGACGCGATCAGCGAGGTCATCGGCACGTTCATCGAAAAGGGAATCGACCCCGCAGGCGTGGCCGACCTCGTGGCCGAAGCGGTACTCGCGAAGCAGTTCTGGATCATCACCCACGAGGACACTCCTGCCGCCGTGACGATGCGGACGAACTCGATCCTCGAACGGACCGATCCTCCGCTGTTGATGCACTGATCCGTCCCGATGGCCACGGCCGGAATTCGGAATCCTCCGGCCCATGCATCGGGAGCTCGCAACTTCCTAGGGTCGGACCATGTTCCGGATCGAGGATCTGTTTCCGCCGCGTTGTTCGGGATGCTCCAACGCCCGGCCGTCTCCCTGCCTGAGTTGTGTCGCCACGATGGCACCGCCTCCGGATCTTCCGGTGCCGGGGCCGCTGAGTTCTCTCGGCGCTCTGGTGAGCTACGACAACAGCTCGCGACGATTCGTCGCGGCCCTCAAGTACCGAAACGACAGGTCGAGCCTGAACTCGTTCGTGGACGGGCTTGTCCTTGCCTATCCGCTTTCTCCTGGCCCGTCCGTCGGGATGTTGACCTGGGCGCCCACCACGGATCTGCGTCGTCGCGAGCGCGGATTCGACCAGGCCAGGCTTCTCGCGACCCGTATGGGTCGCCGATTGCGGGTTCGGCCGCGCCGTCTCCTGCGGCGCCTTCCAGGTCCGCAACAGACAGGCCGGACCCTGTCCGAGAGGCTTGCCGGACCGGCTTTCGAGGGGTTGGGGCGGGGGAGTGGCCCGGTGGTCGTCGTCGATGACGTGTGCACGACGGGAGCGACTCTCACCGCCGCCGCACGGGTGCTGCTGGATTCCGGTTTCTCGGAGGTCCACGGACTCGTCATCGCCCGCACTCCCGCGAATCGGCGGTTCGGACCGGCCGACCGTCGAAGTGAACAGCCAACATCGAACCCGTCGGTAGACTTCGATACCTAATGGGCGTCCTAGACAAACTCCTCCGAGCCGGCGAAGGCAAGAAGATCCGAGCCCTTCAGGCTCTGGTTCCCGAAATCAACGCACTCGAGGCAGAAACCGAGGCGCTGTCCGACGAGGCACTCGCCAACCGAACGATCGAATTCCGTCAGCGTCTCGCCGATGGGGAGAGCCTCGACGATCTCCTAATCGAGGCATTCGCCGTTGTGCGCGAGGCGGCCCGGCGCGAGATCGGACAACGTCATTATGACGTCCAGCTCATGGGTGGAGCGGCGCTTCATTTCGGTTGGGTGGGCGAGATGAAGACCGGCGAAGGCAAGACCCTCGTCTCGACGCTTCCGGTCTATCTCAACGCACTTGCCGGCAACGGTGTCCATGTCATCACCGTCAACGACTATCTCGCCACCCGAGATTCGGAGTGGATGGGTCGGGTCCATCGGCGCCTCGGTCTTTCCGTGGGCCTCATCATTCCGGGCGACTTCTCACCCGAGTACAAGCGCGGACAGTACGCCTGCGACATCACCTACGGGACGAACAACGAATTCGGCTTCGACTATCTGCGCGACAACATGTCGATGGCCCGTTCCGAACAGGTCCAGCGTGGACAGCACTTCTGCATCGTCGATGAAATCGACTCGATCCTCATCGACGAGGCCAGAACCCCGCTGATCATCTCCGGCCGCATCGCCGACGCGGCGAAGATCTACTACCAGTTCGCATCGATCGTGCGCGGACTGAAGCCCGAGATCCATTACGACGTCGACGAGGAGAAGCGCACTGTCGCCCCGACCGACGAAGGTGTCGAGGCGGTCGAACGAGCGCTTGGCGTCGACAACATGTACGACGAGGTATCGCAGAACCTCGTGCATCAACTTCAGGCCGCCCTGCGCGCAAAGGAACTGTTCAAGCGCGACAAGGACTACGTGGTTCAGCACGGCGAGGTGAAGATCGTCGACGAGTTCACCGGTCGTATCCTCGACGGTCGTCGCTGGTCGGAAGGTCTCCATCAGGCCGTCGAGGCCAAAGAGGGCGTCAAGATCGCCGAAGAGAACCAGACGCTGGCGACGATCACCCTGCAGAACTATTTCCGCATGTACGAGAAGTTGGCCGGCATGACGGGCACGGCCGAAACCGAAGCCTCGGAGTTCATGTCCACCTACGACCTCCACGTCGTTCCGATCCCGACGCATCGACCACTTATCCGTCTCGATCAGGGAGATCTGATCTACAAGTCGGAAGAGGCCAAGATCAATGCTGTCGTCGAAGACATCCTGATCCGCCACGAAGCGGGGCAGCCCGTACTCATCGGAACGATTTCGGTGGCCAAGTCCGAGCAGCTCGCACGCAGTCTCGCCAAGCGCGGAATTCCGCACGAAGTCCTCAACGCCAAGCTTCATTTCCGTGAAGCCGACATCGTCGCCCAGGCCGGTCGACTCGGTGCCGTGACCGTGGCGACGAACATGGCCGGTCGAGGCGTCGACATCCTCCTCGGTGGAAACCCGGAGGGGCTCGCCGAACGCGACGTCCTCGCCGAGGGCCTCGTCCTCGATTCGGATGAAGGTCGGGCTCGCTATGCCGAACTGGTCGGCTCCCACGAGCCCGAGTGCCGCGAGGGTGGCGCCAAGGTGCGCGAGCTCGGCGGACTCTATGTACTCGGAACCGAGCGCCACGAGAGCCGTCGCATCGACAACCAGCTCCGCGGTCGCTCCGGTCGACAGGGCGATCCCGGAGAAAGCCGTTTCTATCTCTCGCTCGAAGACGATCTCATGCGCCTCTTCGCCACTGGTGCAATGAACTGGGTCATGGGCAAGACCCTCGACGAGGACGTGCCGATCGAGGCCAAGATGGTCTCGAAAGCGATCGAACGAGCCCAGAACACCGTCGAACAGCGCAACGCCGAGATCCGCAAGAACGTGCTCAAGTACGACGAGGTCATGAACCAGCAGCGCAAGGTGATCTACCGCCGTCGCGACCAGATTCTCGACAACGCAGATCTCCGCGAAGAGGCGATGGGCTACCTCGCCGAGGCGATCGACGGTTCGATCTCCACCTACTGCGTGAGCGACCATCCCGAGGAATGGGATCTCCACGGTCTCCACAGCGAGATCGCGGCCATGTGGCCAAGCGTCACGATGATCGAGGAACTGCATTCGTGCCTCGCGACCGACGATCTCTACGAACTCCTGATGGGCGAGGCGACCGCTTATTACGAAGCCCGTGAAGCGGAGTTCGGTCTTGACGCGATGCGCGAGGTCGAACGTCAGGTGATGCTCCGGATCATCGACCAGAAGTGGCGCGAGCATCTCTACGAGATGGACTACCTGCAGGAGGGCATCAACCTCCGGGCCATGGGCCAGAAGGACCCGCTTGTCGAGTGGCAGCGCGAAGGCTTCGAGATGTTCGGGGCCATGATCCAGGCCGTGGCCGTCGATTTCGTCACCTACGTGATGCACGCTCAGGTGAATTTCACCCAGGCCCCGGCAGAGTCGGCGCCGGCGATCGGAAATCTCCAGTACACAGCTCCGGCAGATCCGAGCGAAGAGTCCAACGGCATGCTGGCAGCCGCTCAGGCCCACGCTGCCGATCACGGCATGGAAGTCCCTCCCGAATCGGCCGAGGACATCGTCCAGGAGCCGGTGGTCAAGAGCGAGTGGGACAAGACACCGCGCAATTCACCGTGCCCCTGCGGCTCGGGCAAGAAGTTCAAGCTCTGCCACGGCCAGTAGGGCTGGCTCACTCCATGAGAGATTTCTCCGACGACATTTCCGCGCTCAACCGACGACTGGACGAAGCGCGCGTCTATCTGCGCATCGAAGAACTCGCCGCGCGACGACCGCAGCTCGAGACCGAGGCCAGTCGTCCCGATCTCTGGGACGATCCCGACCTCGCCCGGAAGATCAACGGCGAACTTTCGGCATGCACCGAGGATCTCGAACTGTTCGAGCGGTTGGGCAGTCGTATCGACGACGCGGCCACGCTGTACGAACTCGCCCGCGAAGAGGGTGACGAATCCATCGAGCCCGAGATCGACGATTCGCTGTCCACCCTGCGCAAGGAGTTCGAGGAACTCGAACTCAGGGCACTGTTCACCGGTGAATACGACGATCTCGGAGCGATCTGCGAGATCCAGTCCGGTGAAGGCGGCGCCGATGCCCAGGATTGGGCCAACATGCTCCTGCGCATGTTCCTGCGCTGGGCCGAAAAGCGCGGCTTTGATGTGGAACTCGACGAAGTGTCACCGGGCAATGAGGCGGGAATCTCGTCGGCGACCTTCCTCGTCAATGGTCGCCACGCCTACGGGCGCCTCCGGTCCGAACACGGTGTCCATCGCCTGGTGCGGATGTCGCCGTTCAATTCGCAGGGCAAGCGTCAGACGGCCTTTGCGGCGCTCAAGGTGACGCCGTTCCTCGAGGACGTTCCCGACATCGAGATCGACGAGAAGGACCTCCGGATCGACACCTACCGTTCATCCGGTGCGGGTGGTCAGCATGTCAACGTGACCGACTCGGCGGTCCGCATCACCCATCTGCCGTCCGGCATCGTCACCTCCTGTCAGAACGAGCGCAGCCAGCATCAGAAC
>WLFD01000004.1 GCA_009703925.1 Actinomycetota bacterium
AGACTCCCGATGAGCAATCCGTCATCGGGGGAGAGCGGAACCGCCGCCCGTAAGGCTGCCCGCGCGCAGTCGACCGCAGGCCCGTCCCGAGGCAGAACGACGGTCAAGGGCGATCCGGCAGGGCGCGGCAAGGGGCCGTCGGCACCCGTGCGGAAGAAACTCGATCCCGATGCTCTCGTCGCCCTCGAGGAGGAGCGGGACTTTCTGCTCAGGTCGCTCGAAGATCTCGAGCGCGAGCATGCGGCGGGCGATGTCGACGACGTCGACTATGCGGCGCTGAACGACGATTACACCGCTCGTGCGGCAGATGTCATCCGGGCCATCGATACGCGCAACGAGTTGGCGGCGAGCTCGCGCCCGGTGCGCTCGTGGAAGCGCAGCGCTCTGACGCTCGGTCTCGTGGCATTCCTGGCCGTGGGGGCCGGATGGGTCGTATTCCGCGACTCGGGAACGCGCGCACCGGGGCAGGGTCTCTCGGGTGATGTTCGGCAGGACAGCGCCAACCTGATCCTTCGTGCACAGGGGTACACCGGGCAGGCCAGTGCCGCTCTTCAGGCCGGGAACACTGACAAAGCTCTCGCCCAGTACGAGCTTGCGATCGAGTCCTACGACAAGGCACTCGAACTCTCGCCAGCGAACGCTGAAGCGCTCACCTATCGGGGTTGGGTCCTGCACACACTTGCGACGAACAGTGAAGCATCGATCGCCACCCAGCTCGACGTGCAGGCGCGCATCTATCTCGATCAGGCCATTGCGGCGGATCCCGCGTACGCCGATGCCCGCGTGTTCCGGGCGATCCTCGAGCGCAACGCCGGTGAGTTCGCCGCTGCTCAGGTGGATCTCGACGCTGTCGACATGAACGCGATTCCGCCGTACATGAAGAGCATGATCGACAGCGTGCGCAACGACGTCGCCACGGGACTCGCCGGTTCCTGATCCCGCCGGATCGTGACCGGGCAACGGCCCCGGGTTCTTCGGTATTCGGAGCACGGTGAAGACCGTGTTGTAAGTTCTCGACATCGTTCCGGGAGGCCCGGACCACTGAAAAGGAAATTCGATGCGACTTCGCGCCGTTGCCGTGTTCTTTGCCCTCACCGCTGTCCTTGCACCATCGCTGGCGCTGAGTTCGCCGGCGACGGCCGTCGACATCGGTGCATGTGGCGGAAAGGCCTACATCACGGCCGCAGGTGACGATGTCGTGAAGGTCATCGACACCCAGACGAACACGAATCTCGCCGATATCCCCGTGGGCGCATTCCCGGAGGGCATCGTGATCGCTCCGGACGGCAACACCGCCTACGTCGGGAATGGATACGGCGACACGATCAGCGTGATCGACCTCGCCAGCAACGCCGTCTCCGCCACGTGGACCGGATTCGACGGCCCGGAATATGTCGCCCTCAACCTTGCCGGCACGAAGCTCTATTCGACGAATTCGGGCACCGATTCCCTCGGGATCACCGACACCTTGACCGGCCTTTCAACCTTTGTCCCGCTGGGCTTCAATCCGTTTCTTGTCGTTGCAAACCCGACAGGAACAAAGGCGTATGTCTCCGGGCAGAACGTCATCGCTGTCGTCGATCTGCTGACTGAAGTGGTATCGACATCGATCACCATCAGCGGGTATCCCATCGGGCTGGGGATCACCTCTGACGGCACAAAGGTGTACTCGGCCAACGGAACCGACAATGTCGTGTCCGCCATCGACGCCGTGGCTGACTCGCTGATCACCGAGATTCCCGTCCCGAATTCGCCATACTGGATCACCATCAGCAACGACGACAGCAAGGTCTACGTTGTCGAATACGACGGCGATGCACTCGACACGATCTCGACCGTGTCGGACACCGTCATCAGCACCGTCGCCACGCCGGAAACCCCGTACCCGTACCTCTCGGGCATGACGGCCGACGGCGCCCAGCTCTATGTGTTCGGGTACTACGGCGAGGTCGCGGTGCTCGATCCGCTGACCAACGTTCTGACCCCGACGGCTCTGGACGCCGGCAACCAGCCCTATGATTTCCGCACCTGCCCGTTCGCCACGCCGCCGACGCCGGTGACGACGAGTACGACGGCTGCCACGCCCGTCGAGCCGGTGGCCCCGGCGTTCGCGGGCTGAGGTTCAGCTGGTCGGAGGAACGTAACGGCCCCGGAACGGTCGGCCGTTACGCGTCTCGATGATCCAGACCGAACCCTTCTGGTCGATCAAGGGTCCGTCGGAGTCCATGCCGTCGGCGACTAGTTGTTTCAGCAACGGCGGGATCAGGTCGCCATGGCTGCAGGCCAGTCCGTCGACTTCGTCGAGCGCGAGCAACAACGCGTACGCCGCGTCCGGGGATGCGCCCTCGGTGAATGCGTCGTGCGCCGTGATCGGCACCCCGATGGATGCGGAGAGCGGCTCGACAGTCTGGACACAGCGCACGAACGGGCTCGAAAGGATGACGCCGACCGGTGCGTGATCGATGACCGCGAGGAGGTCGATCGCCTGTTGCTGTCCGCGTGGGGACAGCGGGCGGACCTCGTCATCGCCGACCCATTCGGAGCGTTTGCCGGCGTGGGCGTGGCGGGCGAGAAAAATCGTCACGGCCAAACCGTAGCGAACAGAAGTTGCCTGCCGGTTGCGGCCGGACGAATTACACCCGATGGGGGGGGGGAAACCCGTGCCGGTTCAGCCGGCGAGGGCGCGCAGTGAACCGATGATCGTCGGAAGATTCTCGACAGCGGCCTCGATGTCGGCGTCGACGGTGTCCCATCCGACCGAAAGACGCAGCGAACGGTGGGCGTCGACGCCCATCGCCTCGAGTACCGGCGACGGTTCGAGACCTTCGGAGGCACAGGCGCTACCCGAATGGGCCGCCACCCCGCGCTGGTCGAGTCCGAGAAGGACTCCCTGGGGTTCGACCCCTTCGATGGCGAAGCAGACGATCTGGGGCAGTCTGCCGACCGGATCCGGATCGCCGAGGTGGACGACTCCCGGGATCGTCGTGACCGCAGCGACGAGGCGTTCGGTCTGGACGCGGGCCCGGTATTGCTCGTCGGCTAACCGGGCATCGGTGAGTGCGGCGGTCGCGGCGGCGAGGCCGATGCAGGCGAGGACGTTCTCCAGGCCGGCCCGTCGGGCCCGTTCCTGATCACCGCCGGACAGGAGCGACTCGAGGCGCAGACCGCGTCGGACATAGAGCACGCCCGCCCCGACTGGACCTCCGAACCGGTGGCCGCTGAACGACACGAGGTCGGCGCCGAGTTCGGTGAGGTCGACAGGGACATGGCCGACGGCCTGCGACGCGTCGACATGAACCAGGACGCCGAGTCGGCGGCATCCCTCGACAATCTCCGCCACCGGCTGAAGGGTCCCGACTTCGTGATTGCCCCATTGGACATGCACGAGGGAGGTGTCGGAGGTGACGGCGCCGAGGATCTCGTCGGGCACGATCCGACCACAGGGATCGACTCCGACTGTCGTGACGGTTCCACCCGATGCGGCGCCGAACGACTCTGCCGAACGACGGACCGCAGAATGCTCGACGGCGGACATCACGATGTGTGGAGAACCGCCGGGGGAGACGGATCGTTCGACAGCCCCCCACGTGGCGGCCGCGATCGACTCGGTAGTACCGCTCGTGAAGACGATCTCGCGGGGGCGGGCCCCGACGAACGCAGCGACCTGTCCGCGTGCGTTCTCGAGTTCGACGCGCGAGCGCATTCCTTCGGAATGGATGCGTCCGGGGTCACCGAATCCGTTTCGACCCGATTCCTCGAGCCAGGTGACCATCGCCGAAACGACCTCGGGACGGGGTGGCGAGGTCGACGCGTGATCGAGATAGTGGCGGGCCACAGCTCAGGCTTCGAGCGATGTGACGCAGATGGAGTCGCCCATGGGTATCGAGGACTCCGTCGCGAGCGTCGCCTCGTGCCCGTACAGCTCGGCGATCATGCCTTTCATCATTCCGCGGTCGACGGCGCAGATGACAGGGTTCGCCATCACGACATCGCCGAACGGGCAGTTCTCGCTGACGATCCGCAATTCGTTGTTCCGCTTCTCGGCATGGGCGGCGAAACCGTGGGCGGTGAGGGCATCGGCCACCGTGTGCAGGGCGGAACGGAACGAACGCTGATGTTCGGACTCGTCGTTCATGGTCTGTGCCATGAGACGTCCGTATTCGATGCCGACTTCCTCGGCCATCGTCTCGGCCTGCTCGCGCGGGATCATGTCGAGCGCCCGGCCCAGAAGCATCACGAGGACGTCGTCGTGGCGAACGGGAAGTTCGAGATCGTCGCCCTTCGTGGTCGCGGTGTAGCGCTTCGAGGGGCGACCGGCACCGGTGCCGCCGCGGGCGACGGCGACATCGAGATAGCCACCGGCGACGAGTTTGTCGAGGTGATGGCGGGCGACGTTGGCGTGAAGATCGAACTTCTTGGCCACTTCGGAAGCCGTCACACCGTCCTCGGTACTGCGGGCGAGGAGGTAGATCTCGCGCCGGGAGGGATCGCCGAAGGCCGATGTGATGGCTGTCACAACGGACGAGAACTCGGTTGGGGTGAGGGTCGCCTTGTCCACGCAGGTATTCTACCTACCGTCGTAGGAGAAATACCTCTCCCTCCCGGACCTTCCCGAAAGAGTTGCCCCCATGGCAGTAACCGAAGCCGATGTCATCGAGGTACTCCGTCCCGTCGAGGACCCCGAACTGCACCGCAGCATCGTCGATCTGGGCATGGTCCGCGGCGTGGCGATCGACGGCAACGTCGTCGCCGTACGTATCGCACTCACCATCGCCGGTTGCCCCTTGCGCAACGAGATCCAGACCCGAGTGACGAACGCGATCGTCGCCCTCGACGGCCTCGATCGGGTCGATCTCGATTTCACCGTCATGACCGATGACGAACGGGCCGAACTTCGTCAGAAGCTCCACGGCGACCCGGGATCGACGGCCGGCACCAATCAGGGGCACGGCCACGCCGAGGGTCGCGTCATCCCGTTCGCCGATCCGTCGAGCAAGACGCGTGTACTGCTCATCGGTTCCGGAAAGGGCGGCGTGGGCAAGTCGTCGCTCACCGCCAACATTTCCATCGCGCTCGCCCAGCGCGGCCACAAGGTCGCCGTCGTCGATGCCGATGTCTGGGGTTTCTCGATCCCGAGGATGCTCGGGGTCGAACACACCCCGGTGCAGATCGATCAGATGATCGTTCCCCCCGAGGTCCACGGCGTGCGATGCATCTCGATGGGGTTCTTCGTCGAGGAGGACCAGCCGGTCATCTGGCGAGGCCCGATGTTGCACAAGGCCCTCGAGCAGTTCCTCACCGATGTGTTCTGGGACGAACCCGATTTCCTCCTTGTCGATCTTCCCCCGGGCACCGGCGACATCGCCCTTTCGCTGGCACAGTTCCTGCCGCGGGCGGAGCTCTATGTCGTGACGACACCGCAACCTGCCGCCCAGAAGGTCGCACAGCGGGTCGCGTTCATGGGCCGGAAGGTGAATCTCGAGGTCAAGGGAGTCATCGAGAACATGTCCTGGTTCACCGGTGATGACGGAAAGCGCTACGACCTCTTCGGTGAGGGCGGCGGCGCCGAACTGGCCGAACAACTCGAGGTCCCGCTGCTCGGACAGGTTCCGCTGGTTCAGGCCATGCGCGAAGGATCCGATTCCGGTCGGCCGATCGTCGCCATCGATCCGGAGTGCGAAGCGTCGCTGGCGATTCGCAAGATCGCCGAGGTCATCGACGTGGAGCTTGCCCCGACCCGCATCTACAGCTCCGGGCTGAAGATGCTCTGAGGCAGTTGCTCCGGTCCGTTTCGGGCCTGCGACGCATCATCTGGAGCCGGGGGCATTGGATCGCTCCCAGCACACGTAGCATGAGCAATCGGCCGACCTGGCCATAATTCTTCAAGGAGACTGACGTGGACGTTCGCATCGGCGTTGTTCAGACCACCAAGGAAATCGACATCGAGTTGGCCGCCGGGACCGATCGAGCGGAGATCCGCGCCGCGATCGATGCGGCGCTGGCCGATGACGACAATGTTCTCTGGCTGACCGATCGCAGTGGGCGCGACATCGCCGTGCCGGCATCGAAGATCGCGTACATCGAACTCGGAAGTCCGGACAACGAACGGCGCATCGGCTTCGGCGCAAGCTGAACCGTCGTCTCCCACATGGACACGCCGGAGCTCGGTCTGCTCGAGCATCGGTTGCTCTTCGTCACCGGAAAGGGCGGCGTCGGCAAGACGAGTGTCTCGGCGGCGCTGGCGATGCTTGCGGCGAGCCGGGGCAAAAGGGTCCTCGTCGTTCAGGTCGACGCCGAGGGCGGCCTTCCGGGAGTACTGGAGTCCGGCCCCATCGCCTATGACCCCATCGAGGTTTCTCCGAACCTCTGGGCCATGTCGGTGGACACCGAAGAGGCGTTGCGCGAGTACATAAGGCGCCAATTGCGCCTCCCGATCATCACGCGTCTCGGACCACTCGCCCGCAGTTTCGATTTCGTGGCGAATGCGGCCCCGGGGGTGAAGGAACTTCTCGTCATCGGGAAGATCATGTGGGAGATCCGGGAGAAGAGTTACGACCTCGTCGTCGTCGATTCGTCGGCGTCGGGTCATGTGGTGAGTCAGCTGTCGGCACCGAACGCTGTGAACGAACTCGTGCAGGTCGGTCGGATCCGCGAGCAGACGCAATGGATGATCGACCTCCTTGCCGATCCGGTGGTCACCGGGGCCGTCATCGTCACGACACCGGAGGAGATGCCGGTAACCGAAGCCATCGAACTTCTCGACCGCCTCGAATCGGAAACCGATGTCAACGTCGCGGCGATCGTGGTCAACAAAGTGCTTCCCGAACTCTTCGGCCGGGGGGAACAGGAAGTCTTCGACGCACTGAACTCGGTCGAAGGTCGGCGTGCCTTCGCTCAGGTTCTCGGCGACGATCCGGCCGCGCTGCTCGATGGCGCCGATCTGGCCAGCCGACTCCGCCGGAGCCGGGGGAAGCATCTGGAGCGGCTTCGATCGGGGATCCCGGGCGATCGACCGATGATCTTCCTTCCGCAACTCTTCTCCGCGTCGCACGGCATCAGGTCCACGCGCGAACTTGCCGAAGCATTCGACGACGAGATCGGGGAAGCCTGATGGCGGGCCTGGAGCAATTGTGCGCGTCGCGGGAGATCATCATCACTTGCGGATCGGGCGGAGTGGGAAAGACCACGACCGCCGCAGCACTCGGTGCCTATGCGGCGGCGCGTCTCGGGGGCAAGGTGCTGGTGCTCACCGTCGATCCGGCGAAGAGACTGGCGACGGCACTCGGTCTCGAGCAGTTCGGAAACATCGAGACACGCGTTCCCGAGGAACTGATCGTCGAAGCCGGGCTCGAGTCCGGTGGCGAGTTGTGGGTGGCGATGCTCGACACGAAACAGTCGTGGGACGATCTCGTCCGATCGAACGCTCCCGATCCCGCGACAAGGGATTCGATTCTCGCCAATCCGCTCTATCGCAACATCACCGGGCGCTTCGTGCAGAGTCACGATTACATCGCGATGGAGCGTCTGTACGAGATCCACGCGAGTGGCCGCTATGACCTCATCATCGTCGACACACCGCCGAGCCGGAACGCGATCGATTTTCTCGATGCGCCGGAACGGATGGCGGATTTCGTCTCGAGCAGCCTGTTGCGCTGGCTGATCACGCCATCGCGTTCGCGACTCGTGACGGCGGCATCCAGGCCGTTCACGACGATCGCCGATCGCATTCTCGGGGCCCAATTCCTTTCGGACATCACCGAGTTCTTCGTGCTTTTCCAGACGATGTACGAAGGGTTCGCCGAGCGGGCCGAATCCGTGGGGCGCACACTCTCGGATCGTCGCACGAGTTTCGTCGTTGTGACGACCCTCGAAGAGGGGCCGGTCCGCGACGCGGAGTTCTTTCTCACCGCACTCGCCGAACGCGATCTCCATTGCGGTGCGGTGATCCTCAACAAGGCTCTGCCCCTCTCGTGCACGGATCCGGTGGCGACGGCGATCGCCGGTCGGTTGTCGACCGGAAGCGCCGGACTCGCCGATGAACTGGCGGCAGCTGTGGGCGACTCGATCCCCGGTCTCGCCGACTCCGCCCAGACCGAACGCGTTCTGCGCGAACTCGGGCGTAGCTACGGCGACTACCGCGTTGTCGCCATCCGGGAACGCGAGCAGGCGGCATCTTTGGCAAAATTGGCCGACGTCCTGGTCACCTCACCCCATCTCGACCGCGATGTGGGCGATCTCGCTGGACTGGTCGCGCTCGGCCAGTCACTCTGGTAGCAAGCCTCCGACCAGCGTCGGTTGCCAACCCGCACGAAGGAAGAACAATGTCCAGCCTCGCCGAATTGGCACGACATCACACCCGGCTGACGCTTCCGGAACTGGATCATGTTCAGCGGCTTGTCGCGTCATGGGGACTTCTCGCCGATCTGTGTTTCTCCGATCTTCTGTTCTTCGCCGGGGTCGACTACGACGACGACGGCAACCTTCTCGGCGGCAACGACCTGGAACGCCCGCTTGTCGTCCTCGGTCAGATCCGCCCGACAACCAGCCAGACGCTTTTCCGGAGCGACTGGGTCGGTCGCGTGATTCCCGCCGCCGATCGGCCGATCGTGGCCCGTTGTCTCGATACCGGCGAGATCGTCGAGGGGGATGTTCCCGGCGATGGGGAGCACGATCGTGTCCGCGAACTCTGTATTCCGGTGAGGTCCGACGGGCGGGTGATCGGAGTCCTCACGAAGGAGTCTGCACCTGCAGTTGGTCGGCAGCCGGGCGAGCTTGAACGGACCTACGTCGAGGTCTTCAATCGTCTGGCGCGGATGATCGAGTCCGGGGGATTCCCGTTCTCGGGGGAAGAGGGTCCGGCGGAGCAAGCGCCGCGGGTGGGTGATGGCGCACTCGTTCTCGATGCCGACATGCGTGTGGCCTACGCGTCACCGAATGCGGTGTCGGCCCTTCACCGCATCGGTGTGCATGCGAATTCGGAAGGGATGCGTCTGGGCGAACTCGGCCTGCCCGAAACCGCCATTCGGATCGCGTACACGCAGGCTCGTCCGGCTACGGAGGAAATCGAGATCGGTCACGAGGTCACGGTGATGATGCGGTTCATCCCGCTCCTCGAAGGTGAACGCGTGACGGGCTCTCTCGTGCTCCTCCGCGACATCTCTGAACTGCGTCGCCGCGATCGATTGTTGCTTTCGAAAGACGCCACGATCCGCGAGATCCATCATCGGGTCA
Source organism: Actinomycetota bacterium (assembly GCA_009703925.1). Classification (GTDB taxonomy): domain Bacteria; phylum Actinomycetota; class Acidimicrobiia; order Acidimicrobiales; family Acidimicrobilacustridaceae; genus Acidimicrobilacustris. The sequence continues at coordinate 9,232 of WLFD01000004.1, forward strand.
AGAACAATCTCCAGACAATTTCGTCCCTTCTCCGACTGCAGGGCCGTCGGCTCTCGTCTCCCGAGGCGAAGGTCGCGATCGAGGAATCGGTACGCCGGATCCGGTCGATAGCGCTGGTGCACGAGACGCTCTCGCATGCGGCCGGCGACGATGTGCCTTTCATCGAGATCCTTCGCCCGCTCGTGCGAATGGTGGAGGAGGGTCTGATCTCGCCCGAACATCCGATTCACTTCACCGTGTCGGGGGATGCCGGAATCCTTCCGGCGCCCGTGGCGACGGGGGTGGCGGTGGTCCTGACGGAACTGCTCCAGAACGTCGTCGATCATGCATGGCCGGATGGTCTCCTCACCGAGGCGTCGGTGCGTGTTCTGCTGTCGAACGACGGCGACCGTCTCGAGGTCGAGGTGATCGACGACGGTGTCGGTCCCCCGGAGGGTTTCACGATCGATGCCAGTACCGGCCTCGGGCTTTCCATCGTCCGGACCCTCATCACGACCGAACTGCGCGGAACGATCGCCTTCTCCTCCGCAGGCGGACCCCCGCACCGTCCGGGTACCTCGGTCCGTATGTCTGTGCCTGTTCGCTGACGTTCCTGTTCGCTGGCGGGCGAACCCGGACGCGAAAACGGCCCCCCGAAGGGGGCCGCAGACCACAGAAGGATCGGGATCTACGAAGCGCGGCGGCGTGCTGCCAGCCACTGGCGGCGCAGTTTGCGGCGCTCTTCTTCGGATGTTCCGCCCCAGATGCCGGAGTCCTGGTTGCTCGTGAGTGCGAACTCGAGGCAGGGCTGGCGAACGTCGCACTGGCCACAGACGGCTTTGGCGTTGTCGATCTGCTCGATGGCCGGGCCGGTGGTGCCGACGGGGAAGAAAAGGTCGGGGTCGGTGTCGCGGCAGGCTGACTGGTCGCGCCAGTCATTGTCGGCATCGGCAAGGGTCATCGAAACGGACGTGGTGATGGCCACGGGTCCTCCAAAGATCAGGCTTGCGATTCGGGATTCCGCCCGTCCGCAAGAGGTTGTGCTCATGCCACCGCGCCTGTTGTCAGACTTCGTGTGGCTGGGGCGACGGACGATAAAGGAGCGAAGTACCTCATGCAAGGGATTCTTTTGCCTCGGTCAGGTTCTGCTACGGTTTTCGCCCGGGCACTGGCTTCTTCAACCTTGAGTGTGACAAATGACACGCGACGTTCCCGCATGAAACCGCCCCGCAACCCGCCGTACGGCAATGCACCGGGACGACCCTTGGTGATTGCCCACCGGGGGGCTTCGGCGGTGCATCCGCCGGGCAACACCATTGCCGCTTTCGCCGCCGCCGGCGAGCTCGGGGCTTCGTGGGTGGAGCTGGACGTCCATCTCAGCGCCGATGGAGCCCTTGTTGTCCATCATGATCCGGTTCTGGCCGATGGTCGGGCGATCGGGGAACTTCCGGCTGCGGAGATTCCCTCGTGGATCCCGTTCCTCGAACCCGCTCTCCTGGCCTGCAACGGACTGGGAGTGAATGTCGAGATCAAGTCCGACGGGCCACCGGAACTGCGCGATCGTCTGATCGACTCGGTCATCGGCCTTCTGGGGCGGTCGGGAGATCCCGATCGGTTCCTCGTGACGTCCTTCTCCATGGAGATCATCGACGAGGTCCGGGTCCGGGCCTCCGATATCCCGACGGGTTTTCTTGCGGTCCATCTCGGATCGGAGGATCGGGGTCTGTCCCGCATCTCGTCCGGGGGTCACGTTGCGATCAATCCCTGGTTCGGTGGAATCGATGCCGAACTGGTTGGCGCCGCCCACGCAGCCGGCATTGTCGTGAATGCATGGACAGTCGACGATCCCGATGTGATGCGGTCGCTCGTCGAACTCGGGGTCGACGGGATCATCACCAATGTCCCCGACCTCTGTTGCTCCGTGCTCAGTGAATTTGCGTGACCGGAAACACGAGAGCGAGAGCGTCGTCGGCATAACGGATCTCGAGGACATCGACGTCGCCGAGGTAGTCGCCGTCAACTTGATAGGGAACAGGCCCGTAACCCTCGATGGTCAGAGATGACACGTCGACGTGACGGATGACGTTGGTGCTCCTGCGCAGATGTTTTCCGGAGGCGAGTGCCGAGGCGAGAACGCGCAGTAGCGGGACCGCGTCGAGTGACCGGATGGTGACGACGCTCAGCGCCCGATCGAGGGTGGCTTCGGGGGCGATGGTGAATGGTCGGGTTCCGACGTAGGAATAGGGATCGGTGTTCAGGCAAACGGCGAACTGGCCGACATCGATGCTGGACGATCCCCCGATCCGGACGGAGAGACGCGGGCGCTTCCGGTCGTAGCGGCGGAGCCACGTGTCGAACGCTGCCACTCCGAACAGCACATGGTTCGCCCACCGTTTGAGCGATCCCCGCCGTTCGACTTCGGCGACGACGGCGGCATCGAAACCGATGCCGACATGAAACAGGAAGTGGCGGCCGTTCACGACGCCCAGTCCGATCCGCCGGACCGCGTCGAGAGCGAGAGAATCGAGAAGGGCGCCGGTGGCTTCGATCGGATCGTCGGGAAGTCCCAGTGTCCGGGCGAACACGTTGGTGGATCCGCCGGGGAGTGGAGCGAGGGCCGTATCCGATCCGGCCAGTCCGTTGGCCGCCTCGTTCAGGGTTCCGTCGCCGCCGAGAACAACCACGACGTCGAAACCGTCGGCCGCACCCTGGCGGGCGAGTTCGGTGGCGTGGCCCCGGTGGGTCGTCTCGACCACCCTGACCTGATGGTCCGCTCCGAGGGCCTTGGCGATGACGACCCGCCCGCGGGCGGTCACCGACGAGGCGGAAGGATTGACGATCAGCAGGATTCGCACAGGATTTCCGACGGTAGCGGAGGTTCGGGGTCGATTTCGAGAGGCAATCCGCCGGATGATTTGGCGACGGGGCCATTTCCGCGACACGATCTTCCTATGAACGTTGTCGTCTGTGTCAAGCAGATCCCCGACCCGGCTGATCCGGGCGCGCTGGATCCCACAACCAAGACCCTCAAGCGGGACGGAAAACTCATCCTCGATGAGTCCGATTCCTACGGTGTCGAAATGGCACTCCAGCTTGTGACGGCCGCCGGCGGCGGCGAGGTCACCCTCGTCTCGATGGCTCCCAATGCGGAGGTGTCCGGCATCAGGACCGCACTCGCCATGGGTGCCGCCAAGGCGATCCTCGTCAGCGACGAAGCCCTCGCCGGCAGCGACGCACTCACGACCGCCAAGGTTCTTGCCAAGGCGATCGAGCGTGTCGAAGGCGCCGATCTCATCCTCACCGCAACCGAGTCGAGCGATGGCTACACCGGCACCGTGACCGAGCAACTCGCCGGTCTCCTCGATCTTCCGTCGGTGACATTCGCCAAGCAGATCGAAATCGTTGGCACGACACTCAAGGTGCAACGTCAGACCGAATCCGGTTACGACGATGTCGAGTGCCCGCTTCCCGCCGTCGTGTCCGTGACCGCCGGTGTGGTGGAGCCCCGCTACCCGTCGTTCAAGGGGATCATGGCCGCCAAGTCGAAGCCGGTCGACACGCTCGCCGTCGCCGACATCGGCCTCGACGCATCGCAGGTCGGTTGGGCCGGTGCCGGTCAGCAGATCGTCGCCATCGAGCAGGCTCCGGCCCGCGAGGCAGGCGAAGTGTTCGAAGATGATGGAACCGCATTCGAGAAGATCGTCGCCTACCTCGACAATCTCAAGGTCCTTTAGGAGATATGACAATGACTCTCTCGAAAATCTGGGTCCTCGCCGAAGCAAACGACGGCAAGGTCACCACACCGACACTCGAACTTCTCACCAAGGCTCGTGAACTCGCGGGCACGGTCGAAGCGATCTACGCCGGCGGCGACGCCGACGCAATTGCCGCAGTCCTCGGCGAATACGGAGCCTCGAAGGTGTACACGACCGGTGATCTCGCCGGCGCCCTTCCGGGTGTGCCCGTGGCCGCCGCAGTCGCCGCTCTCGTCGAAGCCGGCAATGCACCGGATGCGATCCTCGCTGCCACGAGCTACACCGGCCGCGACATCGTCGGGCGACTTTCCGCCAAGCTCGATCGCACGGTCCTCACGAACAGCACCGACCTCGAAGTGGTCGACGGCAAGCTCGTCACCACCGTTCCGGTCTTCGGCGGCACCACCGACGTCAAGACGACATTCTCGGAAGCCGGTCCGCACCTCGCTCTGGTCCGTCCGAAGTCGTTCGCGGCCGAATCGGCCGGTGGAGCAGCTGCTGCAGTCGAGACGATCGCCGTTCCCGACGGTGGCAAGAGCGCCGGCGCCAAGGTCGTCAACCGTCATGTCGAAGAGCGCGAAGGTCCTTCGCTCGATGAAGCCGCAGTCGTCGTTTCCGGCGGTCGCGGTCTCGGTGAGGCCGAGAAGTACGCCATGGTCGAAGACCTCGCCAAGCTTCTCAGCGGTGCACCGGGCGCATCCCGGGCCATCGTCGACGCCGGTTGGGTTCCCTACAGCTACCAGGTCGGTCAGACCGGCAAGGTCGTCAAGCCGACGGTCTACATCGCGGCAGGCATCTCCGGAGCCACGCAGCACATGGTGGGCATGAAGGGTTCCAAGAACATCATCGCCATCAACAAAGACGCCGAAGCGCCGATCTTCTCGGTCAGCGATCTCGGCATCATTGGTGACATCAACAAGGTGCTGCCGCAGCTCATCGAGGCTCTCAAAGCCCGCTGAGTTCCCACACCCCGATTTTCACGAAGCCCCGGCCAACCGCCGGGGCTTCGTTGCGTTTGGGGTGCGTTGTCGGGGCCTGCGGCTGTCACACTGGTTCTCCCTTCGATCTGGAGATGGTCCATGCGTTATCCGGTTCTCGCCATGTTCGATTCGCTGTTCGGCCTCCCGGGCCATCCGCTGATCGTCCACGGGGCAGTGGTGCTCGTCCCTCTGGCCGCTCTCGGCACCATTGTCATGGCCTTCTGGCCGGCGGCCCGCAACCGAATGGGTTGGATCGTCGCTGGTGTCGGTGTCGTCGGTTTCTTCTTCGCCTTCTTCGCCAAGGAGAGCGGCGAAGCGCTGCTCCAGACGGTCATGGAAACGACCGCGGTCGAGGCTCACGCCGAGATGGGGACGCAGGGCGTCATCGGTGCGTTCCTCGTGGGTGGAAGCGCCTGCGCGGTGATGTTGCTCGACCTGTTCCTCAAGCAACGGGCAAAGCGCGGCTTGCCCGAACTGTCGATCACCCGCCTGCTGCAGAGGTCGTTCGGTGTCATCGCGATTGTTCTTTGTATCGCGGGCAGCGTCATGGTGATCAATGTCGGCCACAGCGGGGCGAAGGCGACATGGGAGAACAGGGCCGACGCTCCGGCGGCGACGTCGCCCTACGAACAGGACTGACCGGCAACCCGGTTCAGACCAGCGGCCACGGATAGCGCTGGCCGGATTCATCGACCGGCAACTCGCCGGCGCGCAGCAACGCTCGGGCCCGGCTCAGCAACGCGTCGCGCTCGAACGGGCCGAGAAGTCGGGCGAGACGTTCGGAGAGGCCTTCGGACACGAGACGCTCGAGATCGACGACGATCGCTTCGTCGAGTTCCTCGCCCCCGAAATCCCAGATGACGGTGCGCAGTTTGAACTCCGCGTGGAACGACAACCCGTTGTCGATTCCCCAGATGTGGCCGTCGCTATCGATCAGGCAGTGGCCACCTTTTCGATCGGTGTTGTTCGAGATGAAATCGAAGACGGCCATCCGGCGCAGCTGATCGTGGGTCTCGTCGTCCTCGAGCATCGTGAAGTAGTGCTGCTCGAAGTCGGCATCGATGAACCGCTGCAGCGATCCGACTCCGTGCGGCACGTCCTCGCGCTCGATGGTGAGCGGGACCACGGACCATCCGAGGGAGGCGCTCAGTTCGTAGGCCGCGACTTCGCGTCGATAGAGGCCATCGGGAAAGTCCCAGAGTGGTCGCTCGCCGGCGTGTGGTTTGTAGATCCCGCGTGCGGACCTGCCGTCGAGCACGGCTTCGACGAGGAATGTGGCATTCGAACTCCACGGCATGCGGCCGAGGAGTTCGATGTCGCCACCGGTCAGGATGTCGACGACATCGTCGTCGCTCTCGGCTCCGGTCAGTTCAGACGCGGACACGCGTGCCCTTCCGGGTCCATCGGCTTGCCGCACAACCGACAGTTCGGTCGGCCGGACCGCACGAGATCGTTGCCGACGGCGATGAACGCTGCCACCTGGCCACGTGTCATCCGGAAACGAGCCGTCGAGGGATCGAAACCGGCGGCGATGAGGGCGATCGGATCATCGAAGTCGATCTCGAGATCCAGTTCCTCGTCCATCTCGATCATCTCTTCGGCAACGATGACGATGCGGTCATCGGGTTCCTCGTAGGCGACCGCCAGTCGGCCGATCACCCACAGGAGTCCGAGAGGCTCCTGCGCTCCGGTGGGAGCGACGAACTGTTCCGAGGGGATCTGCGGAAGATCGGCAAGGATCCCTTCGAGGTAATCGCACAGAGCCGCCACCTGTTGTTTCTCGACCTTGAATGAACAGGTGCGGTTTCCCTCGGTCGCCTGGATGAAGAACGTGCGGTTGCCCGGTTGTCCCGTAGCGCCGGGCACGACGAGATCCGGTTGGTCGAAATCGTGCGAGTTGTTCATGACAACCCGAGGCTCGCCAGGTTGTCGCCCGTGGAGTTGGTGGCGAGAACGGCCGGTCCGCCGCTCGAGTAGAGGATCGCGGAGATCGAGCATGGCGAGATGACGATGCGCTGGAAAAGGTCGAGGTGCGTGCCGAGAGCCTGGGCAACGGCGGCCTTGATCGGATCGGCATGCGATACGGCGACGATCGTCTCGCCGGGATGGCGGGCGACGAGCTTGTCGAGCGCGCCGACCATTCGGGTCTGCATCTCGGCGAAGGATTCACCGTTGGGGAAGCGGAATCCACTGGGATAGCGCTGAACGGTGTTCCATTCGGGGAGTTTGCGGAGATCGCCGAGTTTGGCTCCGGTCCAGTCGCCGAATTCGCATTCGAGCAGGCCCCGGTCGATCTGGACCTTGAGTCCGAGTGCGGCGGCTATGGGCTTGGCGGTTTCACGGGTGCGCTCGAGCGGCGAGGCATAGATCGCCGAGACCTTCTTGAGCTGTCCGATGCGGGCGGCGGCCGCATCGGCCTGAGCCCGGCCTGAATCGGCCAGGTGGAGCCCGCGGGCCCGTCCGGGCAGGGTTGCCCCGGTTGTGGGGGTCTGGCCGTGACGGACGAGCAGGACGAGTGTGGGTGCTGGGGGAGTGGGCTTGCGTGCCATGGCCGCTCACCCTACCGACAGCGGTCGGCGGAGACTGATGCCGGGGCGATGAAAGGCAACGGCTACGGTGTCCGTCTGTTCCCTGCCGGTTCCGGCTCCGGGTCCCTGTGAGTTCTCAAGGATGGTTGATGTGAGTACGAAGCGACGCATAGGCGCTGGTGTGATCGGTCTGGCCCTCGTGGCGACCCTGGGCCTCACCGGCTGCAATCAGGACAACACTCCGCAGGCGTACAACACGCTCACACAGCAGAACTTCCTCGAGTTGTGTACGAATCTGTACTTCAACAGCTCCGACGACACGCTGGCCGCGACATCGAACACGATCAAGGCCGATGTGACAGCGCCGACGCAGGCCGAGTGCCAGTGCCAGTACGACGTCTTCGTGAACCAGGTCCCGATCAACGACAACGACACGTCGAAGCCCGGCTACAACGGTCCGAATTTCACCGATCTCAACGCAGAACTCAAGAGCGACCCGGCGAAAGCCTGGGCCACGCTGCCTGCGTCGGTGACCGAAGCGGTGACCGCTTGCGTGAAGGGCGACAGCACCACCTCGACGACCGCCACAACCGCACCCGGCGGGGCCTGAGCCCCGGTATCCGGGCCGCTGTTACTTCGCGGCCGGCTTCTTCTTCTCGGGAAGACCGAGACGGACACCGGATTCGGCCCACTGAGGCCAACGGGCACGGCTCTTCTCGGCAAGCTTGCGCATGAGCGCAATGGCGCCGGGGTCCTCGTCGCCGGGACGGGCGATGATCGAACCGTCGGCGATCATGCGGTTCATGATCTCGCGGCCGAGTTCGGTGCGAACGATCGTGAGCGTCCAGTCGTTGTCCTTGCCGATTCCGCCTGTGGAGATGTCGGCGTGTTCGGCGGCGAAGTCGGGGCAATGGGTGCAGCCCTCGCGGGTCCAGGCGTGACATTCCTTGAGGTTGATCTCGTGATAGCCACCGTCGCGCGTCCAGAGCTGGAAAACGCCCTTGATGTTCATCTTGGTGATTTCAGCTTTGGGAATGCGGTACTTGGCTTCGAAGAGCTCTTCGAAGATCGCGTCGTCGAATGTCTTCGAGCACAGCAGCCCGATGTTGAACACGATCGGCTTGCTGATCTTCCCGATCTTGCGGGTCCACATGACCGGAGCGATCGATGACTGACAACTCATGCCCACGAGAGCGAGACGCGAGAGCCCGCGCTCGCGCGCTTCGTCGATGGCAAGCGTGTTGGCCGAATACGTGTAGCGACTTCCCGCTCCGGCAAGGACTTCCTCGCGGTTGGTCGCCACTCCGGGAATGGCCTTCCATGTGGCTGCGTCGCCACCTTCGAGGTACGAGGTGAGCGCGCCATCGATGTAATCGTTGTCGAGCGCCCAGATGAGCAGCGCCGAAACGAGTCCGCCGTCCTGACCCATGCGATGGACCATGTCCTCGCTGGCCCGGGTGAGGAGGATGTCGCTGTAGATGCCGGCGACCTCGTCATCGGTGCGATCGCGGTCGAAGAGATGGCCGTTGGCCTCCGGCTCCCAGGTGCGGAATCGGGGGCAGGCCCGGGTGCAACTCGTGCAGCCCTTCTCGCCGTGGCCGCAGTTCGTCGGGCCCAATTCGTCCTCGATGTGGAACGGCTTGTAGCCGCCCGCTTCGTGGTTGTAGCCGATGACGTCGTGGGGGCAGGCGATCACGCAACCGGCGCAACCGGTGCAGAGACCGGCCGTTATGACCTCGTCGTAGAGTTCCTTCCACTGAAAGGTCCAGCGTTCGGCCTTGGCCTGACCCTTGACCGCAGTGGCGGTCGAGGCCGTGGTGATGGTCCCGTCGGTGCTCATGGCCGCCGAATCTATCGGTATTCGCAAGAACGACTGGACCCGGGACGCCAACTGGGCAGAAGATGGCGGCATGGATCTGACCTACCCGCCCGAAACCGTTCCCTTCCGAGCTGAAGTTCGTGCGTGGCTCGAGGCCAATCTTCCCGAGGGTTGGTTCGAACCCGGGTTCCAGATGACCGACGAACAACGAGTCGACTTCAACCGCGACTGGACCGAGCGGCTCTTCGGAGGCGGCTGGATCTGCTCGTCGTGGCCGACCGAGTACGGCGGCAAGGGATTGTCGACGATGGATGCTGTCGTCGTGAACGAGGAGTTCGCGAAGGCCGGAGCCCCCATGCGCGCCGACTTCTTCGGCGACACGCTCGTCGGACCGACGATCCTCCAATGGGGAACCGAAGAACAGAAGAAGGAATTCCTTCCGAAGATCCTTTCGGGAACCATCGCCTGGTGCCAGGGATTCAGCGAACCCGATGCGGGTTCCGATCTGGCGAACCTGGGAACCCGAGCCGTTCTCGATGGTGACGAATGGGTGATCAACGGACAGAAGATCTGGACGACACAGGGGTTCATCGCCGATTACGTGTTCATCCTCTGCCGCACCGATCCGGATGCATCGAAGCACAAGGGCATCTCGTATCTCCTCTGCCCGATGGATCAACCCGGCGTCGAGGTCCGGCCGATCAAGCAGGTCGACGGTTCCGCCGAGTTCGCAGAGGTGTTCTTCACCGATGCCCGCTGTTCGAAGGACAACGTCGTCGGCGGCTTGAACAACGGATGGTCCGTGGCCATGACGACGCTCGGCTTCGAGCGTGGAACGTCGGCAACGACGGGACATCGTCGTTTCGAGACGGAACTGAATCACATTCTCGAGATCGCCAAGCGCAACGGAGCGATCAACGATCCCATGATCCGCCAGCGTTTGGCGCTGGCGTATTCGAAGGTCCAGATCATGCGCATCAACGGGCTGCGCTCGCTGTCCTCGGTGCTGCACAACAAGAAGGACTTCGGTGTCGCAGCACTTGGCGCGACGAACAAGATCTTCTGGAGCGAGTATCACCAACAGGTCATGAAGTTGGCCATGGACATCATGGGTGTCGAAGGGCAGATCCTCCTGGGCGATCCGGGCGAGGACGAATCGGTTCCGGGTTACGGCCGCCGTGCGGTCAATTCCCAGTACCCCACCAATGCGCTGCAATCGTCGTTCTTCTTCAGCCGCTCGGAGACGATCTGGGGCGGTACCTCGCAGATCCAGCGCAACATCGTGGGTGAACGAGTTCTCGGGCTCCCGAAAGAACCCAAAGTCGCGACCTGACGGGGAACCGGCAAAGGCCCCGACTAACCTTGGCGGGTCATGTCTGATGTGCCCCCCACGTCGGCCGATGGAGAGCTTCCGGTCCGCCCGGAAAAGCCCGCATTCCGCCACGCACTTCCTCCTGCCCGGGCCAAGCGCGCCTTTCAGGGCATCGCTGTGATCGTGGTTCTTGCCATTGTCGCCGTAGCCGCCGCTACCGGATACGGCTGGTACCGGTTCAACCAGATCGACCGCAAGGACCTTGCCCTGTCGGAATCGTCGGGCAGCATCCAGAACTTCCTGATCGTGGGTTCCGACAGTCGGTCGACCGTCGACCCGGAAGATCCCGATGCGTCGGCGTTCCTCAACGCGAAGGGTGCCGATCAGGGTGGTCAGCGATCCGACACGATCATGGTCGCCCGCGTCGATCCGAACGCGAAGACGATCGATCTGATCTCCTTTCCCCGCGATCTGTGGGTCCCGATTCAGCCCTCGGGTACACCCGAGCGGATCAATACGGCCTACGCGCAGGGTAAAGACGCGACTGATGGCGCCCAGCGACTCATCGATACGATCAAGGCCGATTTCGGTATCGAGATCAATCATTACGTCGAGATCAACTTCAAGAGTTTCAAGGGAATCACCGACGCTGTCGGCGGGGTGTCGCTGTATTTCGAGAAGCCGGTCCGCGACCGCAGCTCCGGCTTCTACATGTACGACACCGGTTGCCAGAAGCTGACGGGTGAGCAGGGAATCGCCTACGCGCGATCCCGACACCTCGAGTACTACAGCACGAGCTCAAAGAAATGGACCGAAGATCCGAGTGCCGATCTCGGAAGAATCTCGCGCCAAACCCTGTTCATGCGCACGATCATCGACAAGGCGCAGACAAGGTTCGGCGACATGAACGTCAAGTCGATCAACGACCTGATCTCCTCCACCGCCGACAACCTGAGCCTCGACACAAACCTGAGCCTCAACCAGATGATGGCTCTCGCGAAATCGTTCAAGGGTTTCGGCGGAGACCAGATCCGTAGCCATGCGTTGCCCGTCTATCCCGACATGACGAGCGGAGGCGCAAGCATCCTCCGCCTCGATGCCACCGCCGCCGAGGAGACACTCAACATCTTCCGCGGTCTTCCCCCGGGCACGGTGTCGCCGAGTTCGGTGACGCTCTCCGTCAGCAACGGAAGCGGCACCAAGAATCAAGCCACCGAAGTGAGCGCCCGGTTCGCGCAACTCGGATACAAGGCGACGCCCGGAGCGGATGCAACGAAGACTCAGACGGCGACGGTTGTTCGCTACGCCCCCGGGCTCGAATCCCAGGCGGGATTGGTCGCCCGTCAACTCTCGGGTGGCGCCCAGCTTCAGCCCGACAAGACGCTGACCGGCGCCAAAGCACAGATCGTTCTCGTCACCGGTTCGGATTTCACAGGTGTTCTCGATCAGGCATCGCCTTTGGCGGTAACCACGACCACCACGTCCGATCCGAATTCGACAGTGGCAACCACGACGACGATGGACACCCCGGTGGTGACCATCAAGCCGGGTGAAGTCACCGAACTGGTCGGCGTTCTCGCCGGCGAGGCGCCCGAGGGCACCGTTTGCAACTAGAACACCCTGATGCTCCTGCATGAGGTTGTTCTCGGCGCGGCCCGCTCGATTCCCGGGCAAGCGGCGATCGTTCACGGCGACGAGGTTCTGACGTTCGGGGAGTTGGCCGATCGGGTTCGCAGGACAGCATTGTTTGCCACCGAGTTCTGTCCGGTCGGCGGACGCATTGCGGTCATCGGGGAGAACGACCCGGGTTGGATCGATCTCTATTACGGAGTCCCCGCTGCGGGTCGCACCCTTGTATTCCTGAATCAACGGCTTTCGGCTCCCGAGCTGAGCGCGCTCATCACGCGCAGTGGAGCATCGGTGGTTGTCGGGGAACCGACCCACCTCGATCGGCTTCGCCTCGAAGGCGTCGAGCTACCACTTGTCGACTGGGACGGTTGGAAGCTCGGATGTTTGGCGCTCGGAGACGTGCCGATCGCCCCGGTGCCATCGGCATCGTCGGACGCAATCCCGGCCTGGCTGCTGTTCACGAGTGGAACGACGGCCGCGCCCAAGGGGGCGTTGCTCACCCATCGCAGTGTGATGGCTGCAGTAGCCGCAAGCAGCGCGGCGCGACCGGTGGAACCCGACGACGTCTACGCGTTTCCGTTCCCGTTGTGTCATGTTGCCGGATACAACGTCGTGCATCGACACTTCCACGGGCGACCGGTCGTGTTGCTGGATCGCTTCGAGCCGAAAACCTTCTGTGCGGCAGTCGCGGCACGAAGCGCGACCTCGACATCGCTGGCCGCAACGATGCTCGCTTCCCTTCTCGATCATGTCGACTCGGATCCGGGCGCTCTCGAAGACCTGCGGACTCTGCGATCGATCGCTTACGGAGCGGCTCCGATGCCCCCGAGTCTCCTGCGTCGGGCTGATGCGTTGCTCGGTGTCGACTTCGCCCAGGGCTACGGAATGACGGAGCTGTCGGGAAACGCCGTGTTTCTCGACGCCGAGGCACATCGGCGGGGACTCGCCGGCGAACCCGGGTTGCTCGCTGCGGCCGGCAGACCAGCTCCCGGTGTCGAGGTGCGGATTGCAGATGCCGACGATGTCGATGTCCGGTTGGGCGAAGTCGGGGAGATCCTCGTTCGCGCCGATCAGATGATGATCGGTTACCTGGACGATCCGGACGCATCGGAAGCGGCGCTGCGCGGAGGTTGGCTGCACACCGGCGACATCGGACGAATCGATGACGGGGGATACCTGCATGTCGTTGATCGGAGCAAGGACATCATCATCACCGGCGGCGAGAACGTTTCTTCGCGGGAGGTGGAGGACGTGGTCGCCGCTTTCCCGGGGGTGCTGCGCGTCGCCGTCGTTGGTGTTCCCGATCCGCGTTGGGGTGAAAACGTCTGTGCGGTGATTGTTTCCCCGGAGGCCGATCGACCCGATCCGGCGGTACTCGCTGCGTTCGTCCGGTCCCGGCTGGCCGGCTTCAAGGTTCCGCGTCATGTCGTGTTCGTCACAGAGCTTCCGGTGAACGCGTCGGGAAAGGTGCTCAAGGCGCAATTGCGCGAGCTCCTCGCCGAGGAGCCTCAACTGCTCGGCCCCCGACTTTGACGCACTGCGTTCCCATCATCTTCCGGAGTGGGTACGTCGATGTTCACCCGATCAGGTGAACATCGGATGAACCGGTAAAGCTAGGATGGGGTTTCGTATGACAGAAACAACCAGCGGTCAGTTGCGTGTGAACCTCCGCCCCGAACATCCGACAGCCTTGCGGCTGATCGATGTGACCGTCGAGATGATCGATGCGCATGGTGAGGTCGCCGTACGAGTGCAGGACGTCGTCGCTGCAGCCGGCGTGCAGATCCCGGTCCTCTATCGCCACTTCGGAAACCGCGAAGGTCTGATTCAGGCCGCTCATGTCCGTCGCATGCAGAACGAACTCGCGTCGTTTCTCGAGGAGGGCCGCGAACGGGCCGGTCTGGCGCAAAACCGCGACGAGTTCCTGCGCACCTTCGACCAGGTGCTCGATGTGCTTTTCGGTCCGGAACGTGCCGATGCCCGATTCAAGCGACTCAATGTCGTGGGTAGCGGCTATGGCCGTCCGGAAATGGAAGCGGTGCTCGTCGAGCTCCAGCAGGAAGCTTCCGGACGTCTCGGGGAATTGTTGAAGCCCGCCCAGGACCAGGGATGGATCCCCGCGACACTCGCAATCCCGACCTTCATCGCCTGGCTCACCGGCTTGGCGATGAGCCAGACCCTCATCGATCTGGTCGACGACGCGGAACTGACGCAGGGCTGGATCGCGATGTCGAAGAAAACGGCAATGGCCATCCTCAGCGACACCATCTGATCATCGCCCCGACTGATTCTCGGCCCGATCCTCGCCCGGATCGGACTCTTCCGGATCGAACGTTCCGGACCCGGCGGCGGATCACTGCAGGTTCGTCCCTCTGCGGGAAAATTGGTGCCCTCGGGGCGATTCGAACGCCCGCACACGCCTCCGGAGGGCGATGCTCTATCCCCTGAGCTACGAGGGCTTACCGGTTGGCAACCCTAGCCGAGTGATCCGCCGTGTCCCGAAGGGGGAGTCCGGCCCGAGCGGCGACAGGTCAGGGAAGGATGTTGATGGCCCTCGATGCGACCATGACGATCGTGACAAGTGCCGATCCGGATTGCAGCATCATCAGCGCCTTCGAGCGTGTGGTGAGCGGCATGGCATCGGTGGGGCTGAATGCGGTCGAGTTGGTGAAGCTCACGTAGAGGTAGTCGAAGAACGACGGCATCCAGACGGTGGGGAAGACCTCGGGTGCGGCCTGTTGCGGAAAGAGGAAATCGCGCTTGTAGGCGGCGAGTTCGTGACGCGGGGCCGGACCGCCGCCATCGAGTTCCCAGTACCAAAGAGCAAAAACGATGACACTTGTCCACCAGAGGGCAACGGCGGAGAAGATAAGGCTCGTCCCTTCGACATCGGCGCTGTTGAGCATGTCGTGCAGGAGGAGGCCCAACGCGCTGAGGTTGGCGGCAGAAACGAACGCGATCAGCAGGACCGAAATGGTGCGCAACAACGCGGTGTCGGGTTCGTTGCGATCGGGATTCGAGATGAGCAATGGAATCACGAGGAGTCCCTCGAGAACCGGAAGCAACCAGCGGGGACCGAGGATCAGGGTCTGGGGGAGTGCCAGATAGAGCGCCATAGCCACAAGCAGGGCGAGTGCTGCGGGCCATCGTGGCTCGTGTGCCCCGATGCGGGGCGGACTCGGAACGGTCACGCCCGGGTGTTGTAGGAGGAGTAGGCCGTCGAGGTGGGCACGATCACGCGTCCGAACGGCCAGAGGGCGAGCAGCGAGAGTTTGAAGGCCTGGATGCCGAACGGGATCCCGATGATCGTGATGCACAGGAGGACTCCGGCGGCGATGTGGGCCACGAAGATGGCCCAGCCGAAGAGAACGAGCCAGATGACGTTGAACACGATCTCGAGGGGACCCGCGGACGAACCGATGACAGCAGTCCGACCGAAGGGCCAGAACGCGAGGCCGGCGAGTTTGAAGGACTGGATGCCGAACGGGATCCCGATGATCGTGACGCACAGGATCAATCCACCGATGATGTACCCGAGTGCGAGCCAGAATCCGGCGAGAACGAGCCAGAGGATGTTGCCGATCGTCTTCATCCCCGGACGCTACCGCCGGGAAAGGCCGCCATCGGGGCTATCGGTGTTCGACGCCGACCGCTTCGAGCTTGGCCCGGAAGTCGGAATAGCCGCGGTCGAGAAGATCGACGCCGTGGATGAGGCTCTCGCCCTCGGCGGCAGCGGCGGCGATGACGTAGGAGAAGCCGGCGCGGAGATCAGGGATGACCAGTTCGGCACCGTGGAGTTTGGTCGGCCCCACGACGACGGCCGAGTGGCGGTGATTGCCGGCACCGAAGCGGCAACGGGTCGGTCCGAGACACTCCGTGAAGACCTGGATCTGGGCTCCGAGACTGCGGAGGGCGTCGGTGTAACCGAGACGGTCCTCGTACACGGTTTCGTGAATGACGCTCACGCCGTCGGCCTGCGTGAGGGCGGTGACGAACGGCGATTGCCAGTCGGTCATGAAGCCGGGATGCACGTCGGTCTCGAGGGCGAGGGGTCGCAGCATCCGACGGGCCCGTCGGAACGAAAGCGTGTTGCCGTCGGCGTCGATCGTGAAGTCTCCGCCGGCGCGGCGATAGACGTTGAGGAACGTGGACAGCTCCTGCTGTTGCACGCCATGGACCGTGATGTTCCCGCCGGTGGCGAGAGCGAGAGATGCCCACGATGCAGCCTCGAGGCGATCACCGATGACCCGGTGCTCGAAACCACCGAGTTCGCCGACGCCGGTCACCCGGATCGTGCGATTCGGCTCGACCGAGATGATCGCTCCCATTTTCTGGAGGACACACACGAGATCGAGAATCTCCGGCTCGATGGCCGCATTCGAGAGTTCGGAGTCACCCTCGGCGAGCGCCGAGGCGAACAGGAACTGCTCGGTCGCGCCGACGCTCGGGAAGGGGAGTTCGATGCGGGCCCCGCGCAGTCGATCGGCGTGGAGCTCGATGACATCGTCGTGGTGTTCATCGCGGGCGCCAAAGGCACGAAGGACAAGCAGATGGAAATCGACCGGACGAGGTCCGATGGAGCAACCGCCGGGGGCCGCGACCACAGCGTGCCCGGTGCGGTGCAGTGACACTGCGGTGGTGAGGACCGGAATCCGGCTTGCTGTGTGCAGGCGCATCACGTCGGCTTCGCCGAGGGTGTTGAACGTGTGGGCGGTGATCCGGACCGAATCGGCATCGCGCTCGACGGTGCCACCGGCGATGCTGATCAATTCGTCGACAACGGCGATGTCGGTGATCGACGAGATGTTCGTGAGATGGCAGGGCTCGGTTGTGAGCAGCGCCGCAACCATGGCCTTGGGCATGGCGTTCTTCGAACCGCGGACGTGGATCGAACCCTCGACGGGCTGGCCCCCGCGCACGGTCATGGTGTCGCCGTTCCGGGGAGGAGTGGGCGAATCGATGGGATCGGCGGTCGGCGAGGCGGTCATGACGCTCACGATGCTAGGGCGGCAGGGCCCCCCGGGACACCAACATCCCGATTACCCATGTAAACCGGGGCCGGAGCAGGCGGGGGTCGGGAAGTAGGGTTCACCCATTCATCCGCCCTGTGCCCATCGACCGGAGTTCCCCCTTCCGTGATTCGTGATCAGCTCGTCGCTTCGCTGCGTTCCGCCCTTTCGGTACTCGAGATCCAACCCGTTCCCGAGAACGTCAATCTCGAACGGCCGGCTCACCGCGAGCACGGAGACTGGTCGTCCAACATCGCATTGGCGGCGGCGAAGGCCGCAGGCTGGAATCCCCGGGAACTCGCCGGCCGGATGGCCGAGATCCTGAATGCCGATCTGCCTGCACACGTGACCTCGGTCGAGGTGGCCGGCCCCGGGTTCGTGAACTTCCGACTCGCGGATTCCTGGCTCCACGATGTTCTTGTCGACGTGCAGCAAGCCGGTGTCGCCGGATACGCACGGGCGACCACCGGTTCCGGGACCAAAGTGCTGGTGGAGTTCGTCAGTGCCAACCCGACCGGACCGTTGCATGCCGGCCATGGTCGGGGCGCCGCCTACGGCGATTCACTCGTCCGGATCATGCAGCGCTGCGGCTACGAGGTCGACAGGGAGAACTACCTGAACGACCGGGGCACGCAGATGCAGTTGTTCGTGGCATCGCTCGAAGCGCGTCAGCGCGGCGAGGACGTTCCCGAGGGCGGCTACAAGGGTCAGTACATCATCGACTGGGCTGCCGAGATTCCGGCTGGTGCCGACACCTTCGAGTGGGGCGAGCAACGTGCCGTTGCCGATCACCTCGAAACTCTCGGGCGAATGAACGTTGATTTCGATTCATGGTTCAGCGAACGGTCGATGGTCGATTCGGGTGCGATCGAAACGACACTGGCCGATCTGCGCGAGCGCGGGGTCGTCTACGAGAAGGACGGAGCGACATGGCTCCGTTCCACGGACTTCCGGGACGACAAGGACCGCGTGCTCATCAAGAGCGACGGCGAGTTCACCTATCTCCTCCCGGACATCGCCTATCACCGCGACAAGTTCTCGCGCGGGTACGACCTCCTCATCGACGTCTGGGGAGCCGACCATCACGGATATGTTCCGCGCATGAAGGCCGCGATGCAGTCCCTCGGCCATGACCCCGCCGAACTTGAAGTCCAGATCATTCAGTTGGTGAATCTCCTCAAGGGTGGCGAGCCGGTCCGATTCTCGAAGAGAGCCGGTGACATCGTCGAACTGGCGGAGGTGCTCGACGAGGTCGGTGCCGATTCGGCAAGGCTCACCTACCTGCTCCAGTCCATCGACTCGACGCAGACCTTCGATTACGACGTGGTGAAGAGTCGGGCGATGGACAACCCCGTCTTCTATGTCCAGATGGCGTATGCCCGGATTCGTTCGATCTTCCGCGTGGCGGAGGAGCGTGCAGTGGCCATCGCTCCGCTCGATCAGGTCGACCTCTCGTTGCTCACACACGAGCGCGAACTCGAAATCCTGAGGACGCTTTCGGAACTCCCGGACACCGTCGTGACCGCGTCGGCAGATCGGGCGCCGCATCGCATTGCCACATGGATCCGCGAACTCGCCGGAGCAGTACACGGCTTCTACCACGACTGTTATGTGATGGGTGATGGCGTCTCGCCCGAGCTCACCCAGGCGCGGCTGCAACTTGCGGCGGCGGCTTCGGTTGGTCTTCTCATCGGTCTCGACCTTCTCGGTGTCAGTGCGCCCGAGCAGATGTGAGATGGACATGGAACCGATTCCCCTTCGACTTCTTCCCGACACTGCGGAGATCGGCCCGAACGGCCAACTGATCATCGGTGGATGCGACACCCTCGAACTTGCTGCCGAGTTCGGTACGCCGCTGTTCGTGTATGACGAACAGCACCTGCGCAATCGCTGCCGCGAGGCCGTTGCCGCCTTCGGGCCGGGTGTGAACTACGCGACCAAGGCTTTCCTCTGCAAAGCGATGGCGAAGCTGGCGTTCGATGAAGGATGCAATCTCGACGTCTCGACCGGCGGGGAGTACCACGTTGCTCGGGCCGCGGGCGTGCCTGCCGATCGTCTCGTGTTGCACGGGAACAACAAGAGTCGCGCCGAACTGGCGACCGCCATGGGTGAAGGTATCGGTCGGATCATCGTCGACTCCTTCGACGAACTCGACCGGATCGAATCGCTTGTGGCCGAGGGATCGCCGATCCCGAATGTTGTCATCAGGGTCACCCCCGGAGTCGAAGCACACACCCACGAATTCGTTCGCACCGGCCAGGACGATTCGAAGTTCGGTTTCGGATTGGCGAGCGGTCATGCCGATCTCGCCGTCGAACGGGCCAAGTCGTCACCGGCGATGAATCTGGTCGGCGTACACGCGCACATCGGGTCGCAGGTGTTCGAAGCCAGATTCTTCGAGATGGCGATCGAGGTTCTTGCTCCGTTCATCGAACGACATCAGCTTCCCGAGCTCTCCGTGGGTGGCGGTCTTGGTGTCGCCTATGTCGCTGACGAATTCGCTCCGTCGATCGCCGAGTGGGGTGTGGCCGTCCGCAACGCGTGCGATGCGGCCGGAATCACCGCGCAGGTCACGGCGGAGCCCGGACGGTCTCTTGTAGCGCAGGCGGCGGTGACGCTCTACACGGTCGGAACGATCAAGGATCTTCCCGAAATCCGCACGTATGTCGCTGTGGACGGTGGAATGAGCGACAACCCCCGACCCGTCCTGTACGGAAGCGGCTACGAAGCATTTCTTCCGCGCGAGGTCGATGCCGACAGGTCGCGGTGTGTGACCATCGTCGGCAAGCATTGTGAATCGGGCGACATTCTGGTGCGCGACGGTCAGGTGCCGTCGGACCTGCAGGTGGGGGACATCCTGGCGACCCCGGTCACCGGCGCGTACGGGCATTCGATGGGATCCAACTACAACCTCGTAACCCGTCCGGCCGTCGTTTTCGTTGCCGACGGAAAGGCACGACTCGTCGTTCGGCGCGAAACGTTCGACGATCTGCTTGCCCGCGACATCGACTGACTGACGGCGGGTCGGATTCGTGGACACCGTCGCCTACATCGCCATCGGTCTGTCGGTCCTCGTCGCTGCCGGCATTCAGGGGACCACCGGATTCGGCTTCGCGCTGCTTTCGGTTCCGCTCATGTCCCTGTTCATCGAGCCCGAGCAGGCCGTGGTGATCTCGGCGAGTCTGGGGCTGCTGACAAGTTCGGTCCAGGCGTGGTCGGAACGTCATCATGGTGATCGACCGACGATCGTGAGGATGCTGATCGGTGCGGCGGTGGGGTCACCGTTCGGTCTGCTTGTTCTTGTCGTGGCGTCGCCCGGTCAACTCCGGTTCATCCTCGCTGGCGTCATCATCCTCTTCCTGATCCTCAACCTCCGGGGCCTCAGACTGAAACAGGGTGGACGCACCGTCGATCTCGGGGCGGGTGCGGTCAGCGGGGTTCTCAACACGTCATTGTCGACGAACGGCCCGCCTCTCGTCATGGCCCTCCATGCCCGCCATCTGCCGGCAGAGCAGTTCCGGGGGACGCTCGCAGCGGTCTTCGCCGGATCGGGTCTCCTGACGGTGCTGCTGTTCGCCGGCGCCGGAAAATACTCGATCGACATTGCCCTGGCACTTGCGATCTCCCTTCCGACGCTCGCCATCGGATACTCGGTCGCCGCACGATTCCGTCATCGGATCCGCCCCGATCATTTTCGGAACGTCGTCACATGGCTTCTCTTCGTCACTGCGGTCCTCGCAACGCTCTCGGCGTTTCGCGCCTGATCCGGACCGCCACGGAGATTCACCGAGGAACGGTGTCGACCTCGCGGAGGCTCGTCCTCGGCAGCGGGAGGTGACCGTCGAGGACCGCGATGTACGGCTCGGCTTCTCCTGTTCCGGGGAGTGAACGCAGTTCGTCTGCAGTCCGTCGGCTGTTGAGAGCGCGCACGGCCTCCCAGGCCGAAACCTCGATGGTCCAACCGATGGGCCCGTCGTGACTGACCCAGACCCGATCGGCGTCGCGACACTCGATCGCTCCGAGTCCGGTGTCGCGGAGCCAGTACGACACGGCCGACATGGTCATGGGCAGGACGATCTCGGTGTCGAACGATGAACTGTCCGGCTGTCGAACCGCGGCCAGCAGATCGTGCTCGTGCACGACGAGATCGCCGTAGAGCGCATCCGACGCCGAAAGGGTCGCCGCTATGGCGGTGTCGAGTCCTTCCCATTCGCTGAGGAGCTCCCCGAGCCGCTGGGAACGGCGTTCGTCGACGATGCCCCGGAGCCAGCCGTCGAGATCGCCGTCGGGGAGATTCCCGGAGCCGATCGCGGCCGGCAGTCCGACGACATGGCCGAGGAGATCTTTCACCGACCATTCGGGGCAGGCGGGAACGATGGCATCGAGGGAGTCGGCGGGGAGATCGCGGACGACCGTGCAGATTCTGTCCCGGGTGTTGAGGTAGGCCTCGAGGCGATCGGTCATGCGAAGACTGTACGCGGGAAGCAGTGATCCGGCGGAGGTCGGTCCGACCTCGAAAAGGGAACTCGAAACCCGTCGGGTGGACGGGTCCGCGGCCGGTAGCCTCGCTGACGTGAACGGTTCCGTTGTGCGAGTCGGCGTCCTTGGTTGTGGCACGGTCGGTGCCTCGTTGATCGCGTTGGCGCAGCGCCAGCGACCCACCATCGAATCGCGCACCGGACTGGAACTCGACATCGTCCGGGTTGCCGTCCGCGATCTCGACGCACCCCGATCGGTCGATCTGCCGCGATCGTCATTCACGGTCGACGCCGCTGCGATCGTCGCCGATCCGGAGATCGACGTGATTGTCGAGGTCATGGGTGGCATCGAGCCGGCCCGCACACTCGTGCTTGCCGCGCTGGCGGCGGGCAAGCCGGTCATCACCGCGAACAAGGCGCTGGTTGCCGCCTTCGGTGCCGAACTGTTCGCCGCGGCCGAGGCCGGTGGTGTCGACCTGCTGTTCGAGGCCGCTGTCGCCGGGGGCATCCCGTTCGTGCGACCGCTGCGCGAATCGCTTCTCGCGGAACCGGTCGAGCGGGTGCTGGGGATTGTCAACGGCACGACCAACTACATCCTCACCCGGATGACCGAAGCCGGCGCCGACTATTCCGATGCCCTGGCGGAAGCACAGGCGCTCGGTTACGCAGAAGCCGATCCGACTGCAGATGTCGAAGGTCACGATGCTGCGGCGAAGATAGCGATCGTCGCCTCGATAGCGTTCGGCGCCCAGCTCACCGGTGACGATGTCTCCTGTGAGGGAATCTCGAATCTGACTGCTGACGACATCGCCTTCGCCGGTCGACACGGATTCGTCGTGAAGCTTCTGGCTGTGGCCGAAAAGTTCACGGGTCCGAACGGCGTCGAGCTCTCGGCGCGCGTCCACCCCTGTCTCGTTCCGTCGACACACCCTCTTGCTGCTGTCCGCGACAGTTTCAACGCCGTGTTCGTCCAGGGCGAGGCAGTCGGAGATCTGATGTTCTACGGGCGCGGTGCCGGTGGCGATCCCACCGCCAGCGCGGTACTCGGCGACCTCGTCGATGCCGCAGTGAACCTTCGACGCGGGGCCCACGCATCGATCGGTTCGCTCGCTCCGTTTCCCATGCGCTCTCCGCTGGAACTGACCAGCGCCTATTACCTGAATGTCCAAGTAGCCGACAGGCCCGGTGTCCTCGCTCTCATCGCCAACGTCTTTGGCGAGAACGGCGTCTCCATCGAATCGATGGAACAGGGCGGGACCTTCATGGTCGGTGGCGGCCAGGGTGAGGGCCGGGCGCGGATCGACTTCATCACCCATCAGGCTCGGGGGCAGGATCTCGAGTCCACGATCGCGACATTGCGATCGCTCGACGCCGTGCGACATGTCGGAAGCCTGATCCGGGTACTTGCCACCGAGGAAGTCTCGTCATGACGCCGATGTCCTACGTGAGCACACGCGGTGCAGCCCCCGAACTGGGATTCGCCGACACCCTTCTCGCCGGCCTCGCCCGCGACGGTGGGCTCTATGTCCCCGAGCGGTGGCCGTCGATCACCGTCGGAGCCTTCGAACGGTTCGCAACGGCGAGCTATGCCGATGTTGCGACAGAAGTCATGTGGCCGTTCGTCGAGGGTGCCATCGAGCATGACGTGTTCGCTCAACTGGTCGCGGATTCCTACGCCACCTTCGCGACGCCCGATGTCGTGCCGCTTGTCGAACTCGGTGACAACATGTGGTTGGCCGAGTTGTTCCACGGCCCGACGCTGGCGTTCAAGGACATCGCGCTCCAGCTGGTCGGGCGGCTGTTCGATCACGAGTTGACCCGCCGCGGCGAGCGGGTGACGATCGTCGGAGCGACCTCGGGCGACACCGGATCCGCAGCGATCGAGGCACTGCGCGACCGCGCTTCGGCCGAGGTGTTCATCCTTCATCCGTCGGGGAGGGTGTCCGACGTCCAGCGTCGCCAGATGACAACGGTGACTGCCTCCAACGTGCACAACATCGCCGTCGAAGGCACGTTCGACGACTGTCAGGACATCGTCAAGGCCCTGTTCGCCGACGACACGTTCCGCGACCGACGAAATCTCTCGGCCGTGAACTCGATCAACTGGGCGCGTGTCATGGCCCAGACCGTTTACTACGTCACGAGTGCCGCCCGTCTTGGTGGGGGAGCCGGTCGACCGGTCGCCTTCTCGGTACCCACCGGCAATTTCGGCAACGTGTTCGCCGGCTACGGAGCGCAGCGGATGGGAACACCCATCTCGCAGTTCATCGTCGCCTCGAACCGCAACGACATCCTGACCAGATTCCTGACGACCGGAACGATGACCATCGGCGATGTGGAACCGACGCTGAGTCCGAGCATGGACATCCAGGTCTCGTCGAACCTCGAACGCCTGCTTTTCGAGGTCTACGGGCGCGACGGTTCCGAGATCGCCGAGCTGATGGCTCGCTTCCGGGCCGACGGGTCCGTTTCGGTCGATGCCGGGCGCCTCGACCTGCTGGCTGAACACTGGTCGGCCGGCCGGGTCGATGATGCCGAGACCGCGGCGACCATCGCCGCCCTCCACGAGCGCACCGGAATGCTGATCGATCCGCATACGGCGGTCGGTCTGGCTGCGGCGGTCAACGAGCGGGCCGATGTCGATGTGCCGATGGTCGTTCTGGGCACGGCCCATCCGGCCAAGTTCCCCGATGCGGTCGAAGCGGCATCGGGTATCCGGCCCCCGCTTCCGGCCCATCTGGCCGATCTCTTCGAGCGTCCGGAGCACTTCGAGGTCGTTCCGAACGACTACCCGATGGTCAGGTCACTGATCGAGAACACCCTCGACGCCACCCGCTGAGCCATCGGTGGGCAAAATGCGCCACACTTGGGGCATGAAGTACGTGGTCTGTGTCCCCGATGGTTGTGCCGATGAACCTCTCGCCGAACTCGGCGGGCGGACTCCGATGCAGGCGGCACATATGCCGAACCTCGACCGGATCGCGAAACGTTCGACGCTCGGTCGAGCTGCGGTCATTCCCGAGGGGCTTCCCCCGGGCTCCGACGTCGGCAACATGTCGATCTTCGGCTACGACCCCGCGAAGTACCACACGGGTCGCGCTCCGATCGAAGCAGCGGCTCTCGGACTCCGCTTGCGTCCCGACCAGGTCGCGTACCGCTGCAATCTCGTGACCATCGGCGCCGACGGAACCATGGTCGATTTCGCCGGTGGTCATCCGTCCACCGAGGACGCCGCAAAGGTCATCGAGGCTCTGCAGGAAGCGCTCGGTGGTGACGGCGTCGAGTTCCATCCCGGAGTCCAGTACCGACACATCCTCGTCGCCCCCGCATCGTGGGCCGAAGCGGACTGCACGCCGCCGCATGATCTCACCGGCAAGCCGTCGGTACCTCCGACAGGTCCGGCCGCTCCGGAACTCCTCCGGCTCATGGACGCATCGCGCGAGGTCCTCGCCGGATTCGACCTCGCCGCAAATCAGATCTGGCTCTGGGGTCAAGGTTTCCAACCGGACATGCCGTCGTTCGAAAGTGCCTATGGACTCGATGCGGCTCTGGTGACGGCGGTCGATCTCGTCCGCGGGCTGGGCGTGTTGACGGGAATCGATGCAGTGCATCTCGAATCGGCCACCGGTTGGTACGACACCGATTACGAGGGGAAGCGCGATTGCGCTCTCGCCGCCCTCGATGCCGGCGCCGATCTGTTCATCATCCACGTCGAGGCCACCGATGAGGCCGGCCATGCCGGAAACATCGAGGAGAAGGTCAGGGCTCTGGAGAACTGGGACTCGCGCATCCTCGCCGGTCTGATCGAGCATCTCGACGCGGCCGGTCCGTGGCGGATGCTCATGCTTCCCGATCATGCAACTCCGCTGGCCACCAGGACCCACACCTCCGAACCCGTGCCCTACCTGCTCTTCGACTCACAGGTCGATGGTCCGGGTGGCGTCTACACGGAGGAGGGCGTCGCCGATCTGCCGGTGGTCGCCGGTCACGAGCTCATGGGGCAACTGGTTTCCCGACGCTGATCCGGCGGGGTCGGTTGCCCGGCCCGGGTGCCACAGATACGCTCGGGATCGTTGTACGACGCCGATCATCCCGATTCGCGCCTCGTCATCTCCCCGCCGTCCGGCGGACCGGTTGCGCAATCAGCGTCGCCGATACCCCCATTCGCCAGCCAGGCATTCCCGCCTGAAACCCTCCCGGCTTCCCTTGGCGTTCATCGCCCGACCGGTTGGGTGCACCCGATCCGAGAGACAAAATCACCATGGCTGACCAACTTGAACGTTCCGCACTCGAGTCGAAGGAGCGCGACGAACTGGTGACGATCGCCGTCGCTCTGGGCGGAAAGCCCGCAGCGCGCGCGAAGAAGTCGACAATCATCGACCTGATCCTCGATCTGACCGGAGTCACCTCCGGTGCCCCCGAAGCCGCTGCCGTATCCCCCGAGGCCGAACCGGCTCCGGCCCGACGTCCCCGACGTCCCCGGAATGCAACGGCCGAAGCGGCCACCGACGCCGAAACCGCTGTTGCCGTGGATGCGGGCACTGTCGAATCGGACGGCGATGCCGAACCGACCGCCGACGCTCCCGCATCTGATGAGGCGCCCGTGCCGACACGTAATGCCCGTGCGCCTCGTGAACCTCGTGAACCCCGTGAGTCCGGTGAACCTCGTGCCGAAGGTGAAGCCGATCCCGACGGCGACGGCCGTCGCCGTCGTCGGCGTGGACGCGACCGCGACAACGATCGCGGTGGAGATCGCCCGGGGCGCTCGGAGGAGTCGTTCTTCGGCGAGCCGATTCCGGTCTCCGGCGTACTCGATCTCCGCGACGAGGGTTACGGATTCATCCGGGTCAACAGTTATCTCTCGAGTCGCGAAGACGTCTATGTCTCGGTCAAGCAGGCTCGTCAGTTCTCGCTCCGACGCGGTGATCTGGTGGCAGGAACAAGTCGGCCCGCAGCGCGCAATGAAAAGAACCCGGCACTCCTGACAATCGACTCGGTCAATGGACTCGATCCCGATCTGGCCCGTGATCGCCGGCGATTCGAAGATCTAACGCCCCTCTTCCCCGACGAGAAACTCCACCTTTCAAGTCGCGATGAGCCATACAACATGACGTCGCGCATCATCGACCTCATCGCCCCGATCGGCAAGGGACAGCGCGGATTGATCGTGTCGCCTCCGAAGGCGGGCAAGACCACGATCATGAAGCAGATCGCCAAGTCGATCGAGGAGAACAACCCCGAGGTCCACCTGATCGTGCTGCTCGTCGACGAGCGCCCCGAGGAAGTCACCGACATGCGTCGGTCGGTAGGAGGCGAAGTTGTCGCCTCGACATTCGACCGTCCCGCCGAAGAGCACACCGCCGTTGCCGAACTCGTCATCGAACGGGCCAAGCGAATGGTTGAAGAGGGCAAGGACGTCGTCGTCATTCTCGACGGCATCACCCGTCTCGCCCGCGCCTACAACCTGGCGGCGCCGGCGACGGGACGCGTCATGTCCGGTGGAATCGACACCGGGGCGCTGTACCCGCCCAAGAAGTTCTTCGGCGCTGCCCGCAACGTCGAGGAGGGTGGCTCGCTCACGATCCTCGCCAGCGCCCTCGTCGAGACCGGCTCCCGCATGGACGAAGTCATCTTCGAGGAGTTCAAGGGAACCGGGAACATGGAACTCCGTCTCGATCGCCGCATGGCCGAGCGTCGGATCTACCCAGCCATCGACGTGGACGCCTCCTCGACTCGCCACGAGGAACTGCTTTTCGACCGCACCCAGCTTCAGCAGGTCTACAAGTTGCGTCGGGTGCTCTCGGGCCTCGCCGCCGAAGGTGGAAGTGGAGCTCCCGGGCTCGAAATGCTGATCGATCGCCTCGGCACCTTCCGCACCAATGACGAATTCCTCGCCGAAATCGCCAAGGGCTGAACCCTTCCGACCTGCATCGATACCCCCGTATTGCGGTTCTCGCCGCTGACCGGCAAACTTACCAATTCCAAATTCTCTCTGGAGTACAGCCATGAAGGCCGATATCCATCCCAATTACGTCGAAGCATCCGTGAAGTGTTCCTGTGGGAACACTTTCACGACTCGATCGACCCAGTCCGAGCTCACCTCGGAACTCTGCAACGAGTGCCACCCGTTCTACACGGGCAAGCAGAAGCTCGTTGACACCGGTGGTCGTATCGAGAAGTTCGAGAAGCGCTACGGCACCCGCCGCAAATAGCGGTACCGCCGAGCGATTCGAACACAAGGGACCAACCGTTCCTCTCGACCCCGAGCAACGCTCGCGCCTGCTCACAGCCAAGGCGCGCACGCTTGTCGCCGATCATCTCGGTGACTCGTCTGCTCCCGATTCCGAACTGATCGTCGGCTCCTTCCCCGGCGGTGCGACTGTCCGCGTCGGAACCCGAGGTTGGGTTCTGCTCGATGCCGGGGCTGAACGCGGCTTCGGTGCTGCTCTCGCCTGGTCTCGACGCGGAGAACTCGAATCGCTCGACATCATCGCGGATTCCGAAACGGTCGCGGGGATCATGGCCCGTAGGGCGACAGCCTTCGCCGATCCGCCCCGGGTCTGGCAGGCCGTGGGTCGCAAACTGGTTGAAGCTGTCCCAGCAGGGATAGCGGCACCGGTGGAACCACCTGCGGTGGCGCGCCAACTGGTCGGGATGCTTCTGGATGCCGGGGTCGAGGTCACCGTGGAACACGGCGAGATCCGCGGTGAACTCCGCGGTCTTGAAGTTGCCCGCATCGTCGTCGATGACGGTGTCGCACGGGTCGAGGTCGGCGTCGGCCGTCATGACCGCGAAGCTTTCACAATGGTCCATGGCAACCTCCCGACTCCCGCTGCACTTGCATCGGTGGTGCAGAGTGTCGCTGTGCACCGGCGTTCGGATGCCGAGGCGCACCCGTTGCGCCAGTTGGCTCCCGAGGCATGGCTCCGATGGCGCATGATCGCCGAACCTTCGTTCGTGGGTGCCGCCGAATTGCGGCCGGTCGAGCCGCCGATTCCCCGCGAGAGCGTGAAGGACACCCTTGCGGCCATGGCCTTCGGTGTTGATCCCGATGGTCGTCCCGTGATGGTCGCCTGTTCGGTCGGTATCGACCTCGATGTTGTCCCATCGGCTGCCGATGCCCGATTGGGTCTGGATCCCGAAGCCCGACTCGTGATCGTCCTGCCCGAGCGCGACAACCATCCGGTGACCCGGAGTCTGGCTGCGTCACTTGTTCACCCGGCCGAGATCGTCGGCATTGCCGGCGACTGGCGGGTCTTTCCCGGGGATGTGACGCAATGAGCATGCTCGATCGACTCGACGATCTCGAACGCGAATTCAACGAGGTCGAGGGTTCGCTCGCCGATCCCGTGGTCATCGCAGATCAGAAGAAGTACGCCGACCTGAGCCGTCGCTATAGGGACTTGGGCGAGCTTGTCACCCGGCTCCGCGATCTGCGCGATGCCACGGCGGATCTTGCTGCTGCCCGCGAGATGTACACCGACGCCGACGCCGAAGACCGCGAGATGCTCCGCGGTGAGATCGCATCCTCCGAAGCTGCGATGGAACGCCTTGACGAAGAGATCAAGGTCCTTCTGCTTCCCAAGGATCCGAACAACGATCGAAATGTCATTGTCGAGATCCGGGGTGCGGAAGGCGGCGAGGAAGCCAATCTGTTCGCCCGCGACCTTTTCGAGATGTATCGGTCGTTCGCCTCTCGTACCGGTTGGAAATTCGAGATCATGGATGCGCAGGCTTCGGATCTCGGTGGATACAGCGATGTCACGTTCCGGCTCGCCGGTGATGGCGTCTGGAGCCGGATGAAACACGAAGGCGGCGTGCACCGTGTGCAACGGGTGCCGATCACCGAGAGTCAGGGCCGCGTACACACCTCGTCGGCCACGGTCACGGTGCTGCCCGAAGCGGAAGAGGTCGACGTCCATCTCGATCCGAACGACCTGCGCGTCGATGTGTACCGCTCGTCGGGTCCCGGTGGTCAGTCGGTCAACACGACCGACTCGGCAGTGCGAATCACGCACATTCCCACCGGTGTCGTCGTTGCCATGCAGGACGAGAAGAGCCAGATCCAGAACCGGGAGAAGGCGATGCGGGTCCTGCGCAGTCGCCTGCTTCAGGCCGAGCAGGACAGGCAGGCTGCCGAAGCCTCGGGAGCGCGCAAGGCGCAGACCGGTGGCGGCGGCCGTTCCGAAAAGATCCGCACGTACAACTTCAAGGAGAACCGCCTCTCCGACCACCGGATCGGACTGACGCTTTACAAGCTCGACAAGATCCTCGGCGGGGATCTCGACGAGGTGGTCGACGCGTTGGTTGCCGACGAACGGGCGACCCAACTCCGCGACCGCGAGGCATGAGCAACGCGGACGGCACGATCACCTGGCGGCAGTTGCACGCCGAGGCGGTTCGTCGACTCACCGATGGTGCGTCGGGTGACCCTGCCCAATGCGAAACCGATGCCCGGCGAATCGTCGAGCGCGCTTCCGGGTTCGAGGGTGCCGACTACGTGCTCGGTCTCGACGATGCCGCCACCGAGCGCGGTGTCCACTTCTTCGACGTCATGCTCGGTCGGCGGCTGACCGGGGAGCCGCTGCAATATGTCGTCGGCCGCTGGGGATTCCGGAATCTCGACCTGCTCGTCGACAAGCGCGTGCTCATCCCCCGGCCGGAGACGGAGTCTGTCGCCGGCTGGGCGATTTCGGAACTGAACCTGATCCGTCCCGAGGCCGTTGCGGACGAGCGCCGACTTCTCGCTGTCGATCTGGGCACCGGGTCGGGTGCCATCGGGTTGGCGATCGCAACAGAATGTTCCCGTGTCGACGTGTGGTTGACGGACGAATCGCCGGACGCGCTCGCAGTGGCGCAGGCAAACCTCACGGGCATAGGTGGGGCCGGAACCTCCGTCCGGATCGGTGCCGGCTCGTGGTTCGACGCACTTCCCGCTGAACTGGCCGGAACCGTCGATGTGATCGTCAGCAACCCGCCCTATGTCGCCGACGACGATGAACTGCCTCCCGTGGTTCGGGACTGGGAACCGGGAAGCGCACTTTTCGCCGGCATCGACGGACTCGACGATCTGCGCGTCCTCGTGGCCGGGGCATCGGAATGGTTGCAACCGCGCGGTTCGCTGGTGTTGGAAATGGCTCCGACACAGGTCGAGGCCGTTGCCGAACTGGCGAGAAGCGCCGGCTTCGTCGATGTCGAGATCCGTCCCGATCTGACCGGTCGCAACCGGGGCGTCATCGCCCGTCGAGCACATCGAAACGGCGACTGAACATGTCCGTGTTCCTTGCCCTCCTCGCCTCGCTGATCTGGGGAACCTCGGATTTCCTCGGCGGAACCGTGAGCAAGAAACTGCCGGCCGTCACGACCCTGCTGTGGGCGAATCTGCTGGTCCTGCCGGGACTCATGATCGTCACGGTCGTGATCGGTGACCTGCAACTGACTCCCACCACGATCGGTTGGGGCATCGTCGCCGGTATCAGTGGCTCGCTGGGGATCTGTGCGCTCTATCAGGGCCTGGCCACGGGAGTCATGGGGGTTGTGGCCCCGATAGCGAGCACCTCGGTGGCCATTCCCGTCATCGTCGGGGTCGTCACGGGTGAAGCGATCGGAGCAGTCCGAGGCTTCGGAATTGCGATGGCGATCGGCGGGATCATCCTCGCCGGAGGGCCATCGGTCCGCGAATTCCGTTCGGGTGGCCATCGTCCCCTGCTCTTCGCAGGAGCGGCGGCCGTCCTCATCGGGATCTTTCTGGTTGCCATGGCCAACGGGAGTCAGGAGAGTGCGCTCTCGACATTGGTGGTCATGAGGATCACCGATGTGGGACTTCTCCTGCCGATGGTGTTCATCCTCGGGCTCACGCGGATCCCCGGTCGATCGGCAGTCCCTTCGATCGCGTTCATCGGTGCGGCCGATCTCGCCGCCAACGCGCTCTACGGGTTCGCCGTGCACGGATCGCAGATGGCGATCACGGCGGTTCTCGCGTCGCTCTACCCGGTGGTCACCTTGTTGATGGCCCGACGGATCAACCAGGAACGATTGAACCGCGAGCAGATGATCGGCGTGACTCTGGCAATGGTCGGTGTCGCCGCCGTCGTTCTCGGCTGACGGCAGCGAGGTTCATCCGGATTCAGTAATGCCAGGGGTAATCGGACCAATCAGGATCTCGCTTTTCGAGGAAGGAATCGCGACCCTCCGCAGCTTCGTCGGTCATGTAGGCGAGGCGCGTCGCTTCGCCGGCGAAAACCTGTTGGCCGACCAAACCGTCGTCGATGAGGTTGAACGAGAACTTCAACATCCGCTGTGCGGTCGGGCTC